>DBOW01000112.1:9720-15913 GCA_002299675.1 Solobacterium sp. UBA636 | reverse complement strand
CTTGAATAAATAATATTGAACCTGGTATTGAAATATTCACCTATCAGAATCTGCAGAAGATTATCGTCAATATATACTGATGCATATACCTGTTTTAATGTATTTCCCATAACATTTAGTATTATACTATAAAGAAAAATAATTTTTGAGAATAAAATTGCTTTTTCATTTTTATTATGATATTATTCTTAAGCGAGATAAACGAAAGGAAGTTTATAACATGGCAAGAGTATGTGAAATAACTGGAAAAAGACCTATGTCAGGCAACAACCGTTCTCACTCATTACGTGCTACAAGACGTAAATGGGGCGTTAACCTTCAGAAGGTTACAGTTATGGTTGACGGTAAGCCAGTAAAGATGCGTGTATCAGCCAGAGCTCTTAAGACTTTAAAGGGCAAGGCTGCTTAAGAAATGTGTGGTAAACCACACTTTTTTTATGCCTTTAAAAAAAGATGTGCTACTCACACATCTTCTCCATCTTGACAATATTGGCTTCCATATCCCCTTTAAACACATAGGAACCGGCAACCAGAGCCTCAGCTCCAGCCTCCACAATGCGCTGACAGTTGGAATCAGATACTCCACCATCTATTTCAATAATATAATTTAAATCGTTTTCATCCTTATATTCTTTAAGCCATTTAACTTTATCAAGCGAATTTTCCATGAAGCTCTGTCCGCCAAAACCAGGTTCAACTGACATCACAAGCACCAGATCAAGATATGGCAGAAGTTCTTTGATAGCTTCAGGATCAGTACCCGGTTTTATGGAAACACCGGCCTTCAGGTAGAAGGAATGAATGTAATCGATCAGTTCAAGACACTCTTCTTTATTTTCCAGGGCTTCATAATGAAATGTAATACCATCAGCCCCATTTTCCGCAAAAACCTTGGTAAAGAATTTTGGATCCTTTACCATCAGATGCACATCAAGAAATAAAGATGTATTTTTTCTGAAACACTTAAGTATATCTGGTCCAAAGGAAAGATTGGGTACAAAGTTTCCATCCATGACGTCAAAGTGCAGCCACCTGCACTTTCTGTTTAAAACCTCCATAGATTCATTAAAACGAGAATAGTCCAGTGATAAGATTGATGGTGCCAGAATCATATTAATCCTCCTTTGAATTTACATAATAGTCCAGTATAAGCTTTGAATCAGGCTTCTTTATATACTGAGCCCCTTCACCAGGGTCAACATTAATTATCTCATATTCCTTATATTTTTCCTTCTGTGAGGAACTTAAATCATCATAGTCAACTTCCCTCAGCTCCACATTGAAGCCCTGTTCACTTAACTCAATCTGCATGTTATAAACATTTTTACCCAGCAGATGAATAGGAACATTCATGGTTTCAGCATCTACTACAGTAAAGATGATTTCATTCTTGATATAAGGATCAAATTTAGTACCGGCTTTAATTGACTGATCAACAATTGTACCAGGCGTCAGATCTGAATTGGTTATATAGGTTGCCGAAACCTTCAGATTGGTATCAAACAGCTCATTAAAAACTGCATCATAGTTCTTGCCTGAATAATCTTCCATTAATTCAAACTTGCCGTTTGAAATTGTAAGTCTGACCTTGGAACCCTTTTCAACCTGTGAACCGCTGTCAGGATAAATAGACACAACTCTTGATGCCTCTACATCATCAGTAGTCTCATAGGTTAAAGGATAAACAATGTTCAGACCCAGATTATCAAGTGTATCCTTGGCCTGGGCCAGAGTAAGATTTTTTACTTCCGGTACCTCAATATAGTTGTTCTGATTTCCTGAGAGTATACCCGATAACATCAATATGAGGGATAAGGCTATAACCGAAAACAGAGTGATAATCAGAATAATTACCGCTGAAAAATTTCTTTCCTTCTTTTTCTGCTTAATTTTCTTTATTTCCGTTTTAGCTGTTGCCGGTATTGAAAAATCGCTGATTACTTCCCTGTTTTCAAAATGAACTGCCTCATCATTCAAATGATCATTGTTCAGGCAGACATTAAGGTCCTTCAGCATCAATGCCGCATTATCATATCTGTCCTTGGGATCCTTGGCGCAGGCTTTAGTAATAATATTGGCAACTGACTGCGGAATCTGGGGATTATATTCCCTGACATTGGGTATTTCCTGTTTCATGTGCTTTAAGGCAATCTGAGCAGGATTATCACCTTTGAAAGGAACATCACCTCTTAACAGTTCATACATGACGATACCCAGAGAATAGATATCTGACTTCATGGAGGACTTTTCGCCTTTTACCAGCTCTGGCGCCAGATAATGAACCGAACCCAGAACCGAGTCTTTGGAAGTAAGCTGTATGGCATTATTTAAAATCGCAATACCAAAATCAGCCAGTTTTACCGTTCCGTCATCTTTAATAAGAATGTTCTGTGATTTAATGTCACGATGAATAAGTCCATTTTTATGAGCTTCCATCAGGGCACTTGTCAGCTGTTTCATTATCCAGATGGTTTCTCTTGTTGGCAAAGGCCCTCTTTTTTTAATAAGCTGTTTAAGGGTATGTCCTTTGACATATTCCATTACAATATAGTGAATATTGTCATCATCACCTACATCATAGATATCGACAATATTTGGATGAGAAAGCTGAGTTGAAGCCTGAGCTTCACGCGCAAAACGCTCTAAAGCTACTTTATCGGCATTAGAGTCCGGTTTAAGTATTTTGATTGCCACCTGTCTGTCCAGAATCAGGTCAAGTGCCAGATAGACATCAGCCATGCCGCCATGACCAATGCATTTGACAAGTTCATATCTGCCCGCAATTACCTTAGCCATTCTTATCTAATACGATAATAGTAATATTATCGTAACCTCCTTTTAATAAAGCTGCCCGACAAAGCGCCTGACACTTTGATCTGGCATCAAGATGATCATTAATCATAATCCTGGTTATTTCTTCTTCACCAACATAGGAAGAAAGACCATCTGAACACACCAGATAATAATCCATATCAGCTACCTGATGTATATCACTTTCAACCTTGTCCCAGACACCTACTGCTCTTACCAGATAGTGACGCTTAGGATGAGTTAAAGATTCTTCATAGGTTATTTCACCCTTCTGAATCATTTCATTAACCAGAGTATGATCAACAGTCAGTCTGAAACTTTTGCCATCGGCATAGCCATAGATTCTAGAATCGCCGACATTACAGCTTAAAACGCCCTTGTCAGTAATCAAAAGAGCAGTCAAAGTAGTACCCATGCCAAAAAATTCCTTATAGCGGCAGGATAGACGATAAACTTCTTCATTGGCTTTAGAAATATGAAATCTCATAAAGGCCTTGGCGTCCTGTAAACTGTTGAATTTATCGCATTCCTTAAAGGTTTCAATAAAATATTTAACTGTCTCACCAGAGGCTACTTCGCCTGCCTTACCTCCACCTATACCATCGCAGACCATTAATAAAAGATCACCATTCTTGTTTTTGATGGTACAGTAGGAATCCTGATTTTTTTCTCTTTTAAGTCCAATCTCCGATATAGCTGAATAATCTAACATTTCATTTCCTTTGCGCGCAGCTGTCCACAGGCTGCATCTATATCATCGCCCCTCTTCTGTCTTAAAGTGACGGCAACGTTTTCTTTCTTCAGTAAATCATAAAATCTCAGGGCATTCTCCGCACTTGAGGTATGATAGTCATTTTCTTCTACCTCATTGTAGGGAATTAAATTAATATAGGCATTTAAACCCCTTAAAAGTTCCTTAAGTTCTCTGGCATTTTCCTTTGTATCATTAATACCCGCCAGCAGCAGATATTCAAAAGTAACTCTTCTATTTGTTTTTTCCAGATAATAGCGTATCGATTCAATCAGTTCATCAAGATGATACTTCCTGTTTATCGGCATAAGTCTAGATCTTAGTTCATCATTGGAACCATGCAAAGAAATAGCCAGATTGTACTGCACATTTTCATTTGCGAACTGTCTGATTCTTGGAACCAGCCCACAGGTTGAAACCGATATATGTCTTTGACCGATTGCCAGACCAAAAGGATCATTAACGATGCTTAAGGCCTTCATCAGATTATCATAGTTATCAAAAGGTTCTCCTGTGCCCATGACCACTATGTTGCCAAGTCTCAGGTCTTTTTTATCCAGTTCCATCTGAAGCATCAGTACCTGCAGCACTATTTCTCCAGTGTTCAGGTTACGCTGCTTCTTTAAAAGTCCAGAGGCACAGAAGCTGCAGCCCATGTTGCAGCCAACCTGAGATGATATGCAGGCACTATAGCCATAGTCAAATTTCATCAGAACCGATTCAATCAGAGCTCCATCACTTAACTCAAAGAGGAATTTGATTGTTCCATCTTTTGAAGTCTGTGAGGTTCTGATATTCAGTAAATCAATCGAAAAATCATTTTTTAATTCGGCAATAACTTTCTTTGAGATATCACTCATCTCATCAAAATCATGTACTCTTTTTTCATAAAGCCACTTAAAAAGCTGTTTTGCCTTATAGGGTTTCAAACCCATATTCGCAAAATAGTTTTCTAAATCGCTGATACTGTAATCATAAATTGACACCATGTTTAATATTATACCCTACTTAACAGACAGTAATAAAACAAATCACCATAAGATTCAATGATTGTCTTTTCTTCAATTATCTTAAATTCCGGATTATTCTTAATAAACTTCTCTATCTGTTTCTCATTCTCCTTACGGTTGATGGTACAGGTAGAATAGAGAATCTGTCCATCTTCTTTTAAAAGTTTTGAACAGTTGTTCAGTATTTCATAGCCGATATTCTGTAATTCATCCAGATTTTCTGGTTTTATATGGAACTTAATATCTGGCTTTCTGCCGATTACGCCTAAGCCAGAACATGGTACATCCATCATGATGACATCAAATTTCATATTGAGTTTACTGTTCAGATATCTTCCATCACAGTTTAAGAAGTTTATATTCTTATAGCCCAGTATCAGGGCTTTCTTCTTTATGAGCTCAAGCCTGGTACTGTTGAGATCATTACTGAAAGTATTAGAGTCTTTTAATAGCTCTAATGTATTGAATAATTTAGAACCAGGGGCTGAACAGACATCAAGGAGTGTGTAATCCTCTTTCAGCTTAAGTACCGATGTAAGCTTTGCGGCATTAATATCCTGAATATAGAAAAAACCGTTATTGAAATCATCAGTATTTATGAGATTCTGTTTAGAGATAAATACATTATTTTCCATTATTTCAATATCATACTTATCTTTAAGATAATCAAAATCTGTTTTATTTGGATTGAGACGGTAATAGGTTTTATGTACAGAATGATAGTTCTCTATTATGGTCCTATAATCATCTGGATACTGTTTCTTAATCAGTTTATAAAGCCACTCAGGAAGTGAGACATTAATCCATTCGTTATCTGAATACTTTAATTCCCTGATATTTCTTAAGGTTGCGTTAATAAAAGATTTATCATACTTTGTCTTAGACAGTTCTACATAGGAATTATTGACAGCATATTCTTTTTCCTTCAGGAAATATCTTTCATATAATGCCATCATCAGAATGAGTTTGTTTGTAAGACTGGTCTTTCTGACATAGAGATTAACATTATATTCAAGAAGTTCATAGTTTTTCAAAACACCCTGCACAATGTTGGTGACAAAGGGTCTTTGAACTTTTTCAAGTTTCTCCAGTTCTTTACGCATAAGCAGCGATGTAAATGATTCATCGCTGATAGTTTTGCGCAGTATATTAAGAGCAATAAGTCTTTGCATAGCTACTCCAGATATAAGGGGTCCATCTGTATTTTGATTTTGGAATATGGACCTTTTAAATACTCATCAATTATACCCCAGACAGTATCTAACAATGCCCTGCCGTTTTTATCCATAAGCATAATCCGGTATCTGTAGGTATCTTTTATTTTATTCAGTTCTACCGGTTTATATATTTTGATATTAAGCGGGCTTATCATCTCCATCAGATAACTTAATGACTTGTGAAGTCTTTCTTCATTCATATCAGAAACTATCAGTTCCATTAAATGAGAATATGGCGGATAGTTAAGCTTATGCCGGTAGTTCATTTCGATATTGTAGTAATAGTTATAGTCCTGTTTAAGTACTGCCTTTAGGACATAGTGGTCAGAATTAAAGGCCTGTATAAAGACTCTTCCCGCTTTGCTGGCTCTGCCGCTTCTTCCTGAGGCCTGCATCAAAAGGTT
>DBOW01000112.1:2964-9633 GCA_002299675.1 Solobacterium sp. UBA636 | reverse complement strand
GGATAATCAAGACCCTTGGCTATCATCTGAGTGCCTATCAGAATATCATATTCATGGTTTTCAAAGGATTTTAAGATTGCTTCATGAGCGCCCTTTCTTACGGTGGTATCGGCATCCATGCGGCCAATAGAGGCATCCGGGAAAAGCTTTTGAAGTTCTTGTTCAACCTTCTGTGTACCATAGCCATAGTATGAAAGATTAATGGAACCACAGTTTGGACATCTTTTAAACAGCCTGTATTCTCTTCCACATTCATGGCATTTAAGAATTTTTTTATCGGCATGGTAGGTTAAGGAGCGGTCACAGTTTTCACACATTATCGCATTTCCACAATCAAGGCATTTTACTACTGAGGAGTATCCCCTTCTGTTTAATAAAATAATAGCCTGCTGCTTATTGTTCAGGGTTTCACCGATTGCCTGTTTTAATGGCTTGGAAATGATGTAGGAACCACGGTTTCTGCATTCATTCACCAGATCAACTATGGTAATATCAGGTGGAGTATTATTTATACGCCTGTTTAAAGTCAAAAGCCTGTATTCACCCTTTAAAGCCCGGGTATAGGAATCAAGGCTTGGAGTAGCACTTGCCAGCAGTACTTTACAGCCATAGAGATAGGCCAGTCTGGCTGCCACATTTTTAACCGAGTAGCAGGGAGTAGAATCCTGGGTATAGGAAGAGTCATGTTCCTCATCAATAATAATCAGTCCCAGAGAATCAAAAGGCAGGAAGATGGCACTTCTTGTACCAACTACAATTCTGACTTCCTTTTTAATTACTCTTAAATACTGTTCAAAGCGCTGCTGATCACTTAAGGCTGAATGATAGAATATTACATCTTTAAAACGTGATGAAACTCTTTCAATCATCTGTGGGGTCAAAGATATCTCTGGCACCAGAATAAGTACCTGTTTTCCCTCTTCAAGATATTTTCTGGCCAGATGCAGATAAACCTCAGTCTTGCCCGCACCAGTTACTCCAAACAGCAGATTCATGGGTTTATCTGAATTAATCAGACCTTCATAGACTTCTTTCTGATCTTCGGTAAGTTTTTTGAAAGATTCCGAATTAATGCTCAGCTGGCTTTTGTATTCTCTTGGTTTCTCAATTATTTCAAAAAGTTTATTATCAGTTAACTTTTTAACTATCGATACAGACAGTTTTCTGGCGTCTGAAAGTTTCATGCCATCATAACAGGCATCATAGATTTCTTTCTGTTTAGCAGTAAACTTATAATCTGGATTATCATGTTTAATAATTAACTGTTCATAGACTGGCTTAATTTCATTTTTTAAAGTTCTTAAAGCCTTTGGCAGCATGGTATTAAGACAGCTGATAAAAGGTGAAACAGTGGTTTTAGAAAGCCATCTGGCCTCTTCAAACTGCAGTTTATTGATTATTGGCTCATTATCGATTACTTCCATTATGGGACTTAATTTATAGCCACACTTCTTTTCGTAAGTCTGAAGTGAATCAGTATACTCTGATTCCACAGTTAAAGCCATCAGTTTCTGATGGTTAAATATGACATTTACTCTTTTATAGGCTTCAATGTCGCTTTCGTAATAATAGCTGTAGAGCCTGTTCACATTCAGCGACTTATTGCCTACCAGTACTTTAATAATATACATGTATTAATTCTATCATTATCGGTTAAATAAGAGTGTAAGGATAAAAGCCAGCATGCCTGCTATCTGCAGAACAATGCCTTTATTTTCATCAGACCTGATATTTGTATATAAACCAAGAGCTGAAATAAACAAAGGAATGGCTAGCGCCATCAGCTTAGGGAGCGTATTTGTGGCTTCACCATTAAAGCCAAACTGTACAACTACCTGACTGGGCAGGGTTATAAAGGAAAATACACACAGACACAAAGATGCCACTGTTAATATGATACTGATAATTTTTTTAGACATAAATAGGCCTCTTTGTCTATTATACAAAAAAGGAAAGCTCTATCCTATCGAGCCTTCCATATTAATCTTTAATAACTGATTGAGTTCTACTGCGTATTCCATTGGCAGTTCCTTGGTAAATGGTTCAATGAAACCAAGAATAATCATCTGAGTAGCTTCTTCTTTACTTAAGCCTCTGCTCATAAGATAGAAGAGCTGTTCCTCAGAGATTTTAGAAACTGTTGCCTCATGTTCAATGGTTGAAGTGTTGTTGGACATAATGTTGGTTGGAATAGTATCAGAAGCTGATTTATCATCCAGAATCAGCGTATCACATTCAACCTTGGCCTTGGAATATCTGGCTTTATCAGACATTTTAACCAGTCCACGATAGTTAACCTTGCCACCGGTTCTGGCTAAAGACTTAGAAATAATAGTACTTGAGGTATGAGGAGCCAGATGTATCATCTTGGCGCCGGCATCCTGAAACTGTGATCCGGAAGCGACCGCAACCGAGATGCAGACACCCTTGGCGTTTTCACCTGCCAGGACACAGGCCGGATACTTCATATTGAGATGCGAACCAATGTTGCCGTCAATCCATTCCATAACTCCGTTTTCCTTTACAAGGGTACGTTTGGTTACCAGGTTGAGGATGTTATTTGACCAGTTCTGGACTGTTGAGTAGCGGCACTTGGCATCTTTTTCAACAAATATTTCAACTACTGCAGCATGCAGAGAATCTTTGGAATATTTAGGAGCGGTACAGCCTTCTACATAGTGCAGATCACTTCCTTCATCACAGATAATCAGTGTTCTTTCAAACTGACCCATCTGTTCCGAATTGATTCTGAAGTAGGACTGTAGAGGCTTTTCCAGTTTTACACCTTTTGGTACATAGATAAATGAACCTCCCGACCACACAGCGGTATTTAAGGCCGCAAACTTATTGTCAGCCAGGCTTACTACCTTGCCAAAATATTTTCTGAAAAGGTCAGGTACTAACTTAAGCGCAGTATCGGTATCATAGAAGATAACTCCTTTTTCTTCTACCTCTTTTAACATATTGTGATAGACAACTTCTGATTCGTACTGGGTTGATACGCCAGCCAGAAACTTCTGTTCAGACTCAGGAATCTTCAGTTTTTCAAAGGTGTTCTTGATTGTTTCAGGTACATCCTTCCAGTCTTTTTCTACCTTCTTTGAAGGTTTCTTGTAATAGGTAAAATCATTGAAGTCAATGTCACTAAGATCTGGTCCAAAGCTTGGAAGCGGCAGCTCCAGAAACTTATGATAGGCTTCAAGCCTTAATTCGAGCATCCATTCAGGTTCTTCTTTTGTTTTTGAGATTTCTCTGATGACTTCTTCACTTAAACCCTTGCCGGTATTGAAGATAGTGACATCTTCATCTTTGAAATCATATTTATAGTCTTCCTGGGATGCGATAATATCTTTATTCTGTTCTTTCATATTCATCAATTAAATCACTCATGGCCTTTACACCAATGGTACCGCACTTAATACGGTTAGCCTGTTTAGACAGGGTGTCAAAGGCATTGGCTTCTTCCAGAAGTTCAGGATCAAATGATCCGGTTTCATTTATCATATTAAAGTAGTTGTTCAGGATATTCTTTCCCTCGGCTATGGTTTTGCCGATTAAAAGATCAGACATAATTGAGCAGGAACCAATGCAGATAGTACAGCCTACTCCATCATATCTTACATCTTTGATAATATTGTCTTCGATCTTAAGCTGTACAGTAATATCATCAATGCAGGAATCAGAGGCATTATGAATGCTTAAATAGCCTTCATCCGAACTTAAGCCTTTGTTATGTGGATCCTGATAATTATCCAGTAATATCGCTCTTTTTAATTCTTCTTCCATTAAATTACCACCCCGATACATTTTTCTATCGTTATATCTTTAAGTACATCATAGAGTCTGTCTATTTCTTCTTTAGTGTTATAGAAATAGATGGATGCTCTGATGGTCTGGTCTTCACCTGTAATGTTGTGAAGCACTTTGGCACAATGGTTGCCGGTTCTTACGCATATTTTATGGTAGTTGAGATATGAGGCAACATCCTGGGCAAAGATGCCTTTTACATTAAAAGTAACAAGAGAACATTCACTTTCTGGATTGTAAATAATGATGTTATCAAGTGTTTTCAGTTTTTCCATGGCATATTTTACAAGACCTGTATCATATTCATGGATATTGTCCAGACCAATTGTGTTTAAATATTCAATAGCTTTGCCCAAACCTATAACTCCTTCAATATTGGGAGTACCTGCTTCAAAGCGTTCGGGAACATTTTTTAGAATTATATGTCCTTCTTTATCAAATCTGGCATTGGCTCCCCCGCCGAAACACAATGGAGTCATTTCTTCCAGGAGCTCCTTTTTGCCATAAAGTACGCCAATACCTGAAGGACCAAGCATTTTATGACCTGAGAAAGTCAGGAAATCGACGTCAAGATCCTGAACATCAATCTTAAAGTGCGGTGCTGCCTGAGCGGCATCCACAATAACTTTTGCGCCATATTCATGGGCTATTGAGCATATTTCCTTTATGGGATTAATATAGCCCAGTACATTGGATACATAGGTTATGACGACATATTTAATATTTGATGTATTGAATATGTCTTTTACATAGTCAATGTTAATGGAACCATCTTCATTGAGTTTCAGATATTCAAACTTCTCACAAGATTCAAAGACCGGCAGAATGCTTGAGGCATGTTCCAGCAATGTCGTAAGTATAACTTCATCATCTTTAATATGCGTCTTTACATAGCCGCTTACTATCTGATTTAAGCCATAGGTATCGCCTGGTGTAAAGACTATTTCTGATTCATCCCGGGCATTAATGAATTCTTTTACCAGTTTTCTGGTATTGTCATAGGCTTTAGAAGCTTTCAGGGAAATATCATAGTCACCACGATGAATATTTGAACTGTAGGAAGTATAGAATTCATCTACAGCATCAATAACGCACTGTGGCTTTAAGGAAGTGGCGGCTGAATCGAAATAAATCAGATCAGGATTATTTCTTAACAAAGGAAAATCATTTCTTAAATCTAGCATATGTTTTCCACCTTTGAGGCTGCCTTTTCCTTAATCATTTCACCATTTTCAAAAATCTTATAGAATTCATCATCTGGCATTAAATAGGAATGTAAAAGTAAAGACAGTGCATTAGTCTGGCTTAAGCCTCTTGAATTCATATAGAAAAGTACTTCTTCATCAATAGTACCTGAACTCAGGGAATGAGAAGCTTCTACATCACATTCATCGATATTAAGCACAGGCAGCACCTTGGCATATTTTGGGTTTTCGAAGGTTAAACATCTTGTTTTCTGATGACATTTACAGCCTTTTGAACCTTTTCTGATATTGCCTGTAACTGAAAGAGAGATTTCTGAGTCTTTAAGGCAGACTACATTGTTGGATATTTCTACTGAACTGTAGCCTTCTTTGTTTAATAAATCAAAGTTTATTTCCTTATTATTAATACCCAGATAAATAGAGTCTACTGTTAAAGAAGAGTCTTTATATACTTCAAGAGTATTGTGCTGTCTGTATTTAAAGTTGTTTAACTCAATATAGCTAATCTTTAAGCTGCCGTTTTTTATAAAGCCGCTTTCTTCCAGATTTACATCACTTTCGCTGTCATTGAATACCAGGATGTTATAGTCGCCATTTTCCAGGGCATAATCAATAGAGATGTTTTCGCCTTTTAGAATAATGGTTATTACAGCTGATTCTTTATTTTCCAGTTTAAGTGTACTGTTTACTGTATATGTTCTGATCATTTTGTACCCTTGTTTCTGGCACAGGTGCCTAAAGAATATACTAAAGGCTTATTTTCTTTAACTGGCTGTATTTTGAGTTCATCATAGAGCCAGTCATAGCCTTCCTGGTCAATTTTCATTACCAGTTCATCATCACCTTCTATCACAACTTTTCCATCTACAATAACATGAGAATGGGTAGGCTTTAATGCGGTAAAGAATCTTTCATAATGTGATACCACCATTAAGCCAAGGCCGGTTTCTTCTTTGAGTTTCAGTATAGCGTCTGAAACAAGTTTGATCGCATCGACATCAAGTCCAGAGTCTATCTCATCAAGCATCGCCAGTTTTGGCTTAAGCATCATCATCTGCAGAATTTCGTTTCTTTTCTTTTCACCGCCTGAGAATCCATCGTTGACAAAGCGATGAGCCAGGTCATCTTTCATTTTTAATAATCTGATGTTTGTATCCATTTCCTTGATGAATTTAAAGAGTTTTACTTTTTCTTTAGATGTGGCATTCATGGCTGCCCTGAGGAAATCGGAGTTTGTTACTCCGGATATTTCCTTTGGATACTGAAGTCCCAGAAAGATACCAGCTCTTGCCCTTTCATCTACAGTCATATTCAGTACATCAAGATCGTTAAACATGATTGAACCATGAGTAACTGTATAGTTTGGATGACCCATTATTGTCTGTAACAGAGTTGATTTGCCATTGCCGTTTGGACCCATAATGGCATGAATCTCACCAGAATTTACTTCCAGATTGATTCCTTTTAATATTTCTTTTTCTCCAGCTTTGACATGGAGGTCTTTTATAACTAATTTATCTGACATAATTTTTTTCCTTCCTCATAAGATTATAACATCCCTTCTATATAAGTGGGGATTTATTATCTCTTCCACATTTTTGAATTTTTAGTGAAATAGATACTTTTAACTGATAAATGGGTTATAATTTAATAGTTT
>DBOW01000112.1:0-2901 GCA_002299675.1 Solobacterium sp. UBA636 | reverse complement strand
GTTGGTTTAGTAGCCGTACTGTTAATAGTCTTTGTGGCTGTCTATGCAGTTGACTTAAACAAAAACAAGGAAGTCAAAGTAGATACCCTGACTAAAGACGGCATGTCAGTTATTTATTCAATTGATGATAATGATTATTACTTTGCCGATGACCTCTATAACGACTTATCAGGAGATTTAAAGGCTAACGCAGCACTTAATTCCTATATTCTGTCTGTCTGCCGAGAAGGTGTTGAAACCACTACTGAAATGACAAACTATGCAGCATCTTATGCACAGTATGTTCTCTCTTCTAACGATGAAGCTACAATAGTCTCTCAGCTAAGGCAGTATGGCTATGATGGAACTGATGATTTAACTACCTACTGCATTGATATGCTGAAGCAGCAGGAAGTAATTAAGCAATACCTGCTCGATAACTATGATGTAGAGGTTGAGCCAAAACTGGCCGACATCAATCCAAGAAAGATTTCACATATCTTAATCAAGGTAGCTGATGTAACTGAGTCAACTGATGAAAACGGCAATACCATTCATACAGCCAACCCTACAGCTGAGGAACAGGCCAAGCTTGATGAAGTACTCAAGGCTTTAGAAACAAAGAGTTTTGAAGAAGTAGCCAAGGAATATTCTGAAGATTCATCCGCTACAATCGGAGGCTTAATCGGTATAGTTGATGTAAATAATAAATCAAACTATGTAGCTGAATTTGCCGATGCTTCAATGAACTTAAACTATGGTGAAGTTTCTGACGTGATTACTACAACCTATGGCTGGCACATCATTAAATGTGATGAAGCTACAAAGGATGAATTATGTTCTGATTCTGGCTTCCAGTCTTCTTTAGCTGATAACTCGCTGTTCTTTAGAGCTATTTGCGCCAAGGCTGATGAGCTTGGCTATACAGTAAGCGATTCTGACCTTCAGGCTCAGATTGATTCTCTGTTAAGTACTCAGGAGGCTGAATAAAATGAAAAAGTTCTTATTATCCCTTTCATTATTAATGATGTTATGTGCATGTTCAAATGCATCTGATGTAAAGGTTTCAAATGGTGATGAAGTAATATGGTCTTCATCAAAAGAGACATATACTTCTCAGGATCTGTTTGATGATATGAAGAAGAATGACTACAGTTCCAAGATTGTAACATCTATCTTAAATAAAACTGCCGTTCTTGATGGCATTGATACTACTTCTACTGATGAAGAACTCTCTGAAGGCTATGACTACTATGTAGAAATGCTGGGTCAGGATACTGTAAACTACTATTTCGGTTCAAAGGAAAACTATATCAAGTCCTACAGAACCAGTGAAATTATTTCTAAATACTTTGAACAGGAAGTACTGGCCGACTACGATTCATACGTTGAAAACTACAAGCCATACAAGGCTCAGATAATCTACTTTGATGATGAAGCTGCAGCTGATAAAACTATTGAAACATTCAAAGCTGGAGAAAATACCTTCGCCTACGCTGCTTCTGAAGCAGGCTATGGTTCCGAAGTTACTGAACAGATTTATACCGATAAATCAGATCTGCCGGTTGAGGTTAAGGAAGTTGCCCTGAATTCAGCTGAGCCACAGTGTGTAAAGGTAATTACTTCTGCTGTTCAGACTGACTCTGAAGGAAACTCAGTTACTAAAGGAAGATATTATGTAGTTAATATTATTTCTACTGATACAGCTGAATTTAAGGATGAATTTGTTGATCATGTAGTAACCAACTACATCGATTCACAGGCTACAGTTGCCAATGTCTTAAATAAACACAACGTAAAGTTCTACGATCAGGAAACTTACGATTATATGAAGAAAGCTTATCCAGGTATCAACTAATGTGCGTATTCTGTGAAATTGTAAAAGGAAACATTCCTTCCAGAAAAGTCTATGAGGATGATGAAATACTGGCTATTCTTGATATAGCTCAGACTACTAAAGGTCATACTCTGGTGATGCCAAAGAAACATTATACTGATATCTATGAGGCTGATCCCGAAATATTGAAGAAACTGATTGTCAAGGTTCAGGAACTTGGCAAAATGATCTGCGAAAATCTTGGGGCTCAGGGTTCCAATATTCTGGTCAATACTGACGAGGTAGCTGGTCAGAGTGTTCATCACCTGCACTTCCATATCATTCCAAGATATTCTAAAGATGACAGCATCAAGATTGAATTTACTGAAAACAGTTTAGATCTTGATGAAGTGTTAAGTCAGATTAAAGGCGGAAAGTAAAATTCCGCCTTTTCTTATACTGATTTAAAATAACTAGTCATCGGTAAATTCGGATATGGCTTTTACAGTCAGTTTAAGCTGTTCATCAGATGATATTGCGCAGACACCATCACCCTTCTGCAGTCCATAGCTTCCAAACTGGCTGTGACATCCCCCTTCAAGAATTATTTCTGTTGTATCCAAAGGAAGATTTATAAGATTATCAGCATATGATTCTATGTTTAGTACTTCATCGTTTGAACCATATATCGATAATACCTTAAGCTCTTTATTCCTTAAATCTTTAGTCGAATAAGATGCCAGCAGTATAAGCCCCTTAAATTCCTCATCATGTTTTGAAGCGTAGTCTGCTGCCATGGCCCCGCCAAGTGAATGTCCGCCAATATACCATCTGTCGACATCCGGATATTTTGAAGTCAAGCCTTCAGCTGCATCAGGATTAAATACAGCCAGATTAAACGGCATTCTGGTTACAGCTGAGAGTATGCCCTGTTTTGCGCATTCTCTCAGCAGTGGTGCATAGGCGCTGTATTCTACTTTGCCACCTGGATAAAATACAAATCCGGCTTTAATATTTTCTGGCACAAACCAGATTGTATTTTCTTCATATTTTATTTCTACTCCATCATCATGATACTTTAAAGCTTCTTCAGCGCTTATATCTGC
>DBOW01000097.1 GCA_002299675.1 Solobacterium sp. UBA636 | reverse complement strand
ATAACATACATCAACATTTACATTATATTCATTCTCTACTGCTTTAATAATATCTATAGACAATTCACTATCTTCAATGGAAAATAAAGCAGTAGATAATACATCGCTTACCATTGCGCTTTCACTCAGCACTGTTACAATCGAATAATAATTTTCACTGTAGCCAGTATAGGGATTTAAAATATGGCAGCGCACAGTCCCATCATCCAGCAGATAATAATTCTGATCGCTTCCTGAAGTTGATAAGGAACTGTTGTTACTTAATTCAAGCGCAAAAATATAGCTGTACTTATTATGTGGATCTCTGATACCCACATTCCAGGTTCTGTTTATATCAGAATGTCCCACAATCGTACTTGTACCCTCATTAAGCAATATAGTCTCTTTTGAATTGCTTAGATATTCCATCACTCTTTCTGCCACATAGCCCTTGGAAAAAGCTCCAAGATTAATGCTCAGCTTATCAATATCCTTATACTTATGAAATACTACATGATTACCATCTATCTCAACTATCTTATCAATATCATTATAATCAACAGTTTCATTAAGATACTTGTCTATTAAATCAGTATCAATATCCTCGCATACTACCGGAAAATTAGAAAACTTAGATCCATAGCTTTCAATAAGCTCGCCAATAAAGGGATTAAAATACCCTTCAGTCAGTTTCATCAGTTTCTTCATATTGCTCAGAATATCAATCAGCTCATCAGATACATCTAAGCCATCTTCATNNGCCATAGTAGTCATTAAGATATTTAATATTCTTAATTAAGTCGTCATTATCATCTCGATAATAATGATAGTTATCCAATAATTTATGATACTTAATCAGAACATCATTTATACCATCTAATAACACCTTACTATATTCCTCTTCAAAATAAGTAAGCTTAGTTACTGTATTTAACATTGGCACATATTCATCATAGATATCGGTTACTGCCTCGGGGTAATAATCTTTCCTGGTTTCAGTCTTTTCTTCAACTTCTATAGTCTCTTTATTACATCCACATAAGAGAAATATAGATATTAATATAAGTATAACTTTCTTTGTCATTGTATAAATTATGTTAACACCCTGGGATAATTAGTGCAAATCATTCAGTTGACAAACATATTTTATACATTAATTTGTATTTCATTAAGTAAAAACGGCTTTTTTTATAACAATTTTAGACATTATACCTAAATATCCACCTCTTGATGGCATAATTAAATTCTATGATAGTATATAATATTGTTATGACTACCTGACATTGTCAGGTATCGGGAAGGAGGAAGAACATTGAAAAAACTATTTACACTTATATCAGTTTTATGTCTTCTTACACTTACTGGCTGTGCAAAATCAAATGAACAGACAGTATCAGCTACAGCTAAAGGTTATGGTGGCGATATTACTGTAACCCTAACTGTAAAAGATGACAAAATCACTGATGTAAAAATTGTCGGTGATGGCGAAACCAAAGATGTTGGTTCAAAAGCTGTTGAACAGATGCCAGAACAGATTCTCTCTGCTCAGACCTATGATGTAGATGGCGTATCAGGTGCCACTATTTCATCAACATCAATCAAGAAAGCCACTAAGGAAGCAATGACTGCTGCAGGACTACTCGCAAATGAAGAAGGATCTTCAGCCTGTGGAATCGATGGTTCTTTAGATCTGGATGCCATTAATGAATTCTTAAACACATCTGCCGATATGGGTGAAGGCTCGATTGCCAATGCGGTTGCGATTATTCCAATCAATCACATCAACGGACCAAGAGATGAACATGATTTCTATGCCTTTGTAAACTTCAAGTATAAGGCCAGAAATTATATTAAGTATCAGATTACTTATCTGTCATGCACATGCCGAAGTGCTGATGTGAACTACTGGATGACTGCCTATGTTGAACTGACGCTGCCTGATTCTGGAAACATCGAAGATTCCAAGATCAGAACTCTGTCATTTGACTATGATGCCGAAGGACATTACCTGGCTGGTTTCTGGGGTGATTCAAATCCAACACCTGCCGGCAACACCTATGAAGAATTCAAGGAACAGTATATTCCATTCTTTGTAGGCAAGGACTATGCCTATATTAAGACTCTTGATGTTGTAGAAGACATTGATCCAGCACTTTATGCTGAAGGAGAAGGAAGAGAAAATCTTACTCTTGATACCTTTACAGGTTCATCAGTTTCAACCAACAACATTATCAGAATGCTGAATGCGCTTTATGAGTACCACGCTACAGACTCATACTTTAACAAATAACGAAAGGAATTGAAATGAAGAAACTATTAACAGTTTTATTATCAGCTTTAATGTTACTTACATTAGCTGCCTGCTCAAGCAATAATGATACTGTCTGCGTACAGAAGACAGATGAAGAATTAATGGCTGAAGGCTGGACCAAGGACACTACTGTTGCCCTTCCAGAACTTACAGTTGATACAAACGCAACTTACAAAAAGAGTAAAGAAGACACTACTGACACAGCCTGTGAAGTAGGTGTATTCTCAGCTGACTGCGGTTCTGTAAACAAGACTAACCTCTTTGATTACATGGGCAGAGATGATGTATTATATATCGACTTAAGAGATTTCTCTGACTACACCAAGAAACACTTAAGAAACTTTGAATGCATTCCTTACTTTGCATATATCTTTGATGCAGAAGCAGGAACTGAAGGCAAACCACAGTTATTCGGCGGTTCTGTAACTGAACCAGTTGCCACTTATGAAGAATCATTATCTTTATTAAAGGAACTCTTCCCTCAGGACAAGACAATCTTCTTAATGTGCCAGAGCGGTGGACGTGTTGCCCAGTGCATGAACCTGCTTAACGCATTAGGCTGGGATATGTCTAAGATCTACAACGTTGGTGGTATGGGTCAGTATACTGATGCTGGCTTTGAACCATATGTAGTAGATGCAGCTGAATGCACAGTTACAGCTACTTACTCATTTGAAGGTTTAACTCCAGTTAAATAAGTAAACGAAAGACCAGAAAAATCTGGTCTTTTTTATTTACTTTATTTTATTTCTTTTAATTAATTTAACAATCTCAACACAAGGAATAACCAGTACCGCGATACCAATTGCCCAAAGGTATTCCCTTAAACCAAGTGACACAAATCCAAACATTGACGCAACCGCTGGAACTTCAAGCACAAATGTTACAATCACAAACGCCATGATTAATGAACCCCATAGATACTTGTTATGGTTATGAAGTGTAAAGATTGACTTTGTTAAGGAACGCATATTATAGCTGTGGAATATCTCACACATATTTAATGTCAGAAATGCCATCGTCATGCCTAAGTCAGAAGCCATAATCCTGATACTTCCAGTTTCAAGATAAATACCCATAAAGTAAGATACTATGGTTAATAAACCAATTAAGATTCCACCAAAAGCTACATCAAAGACCATACCGCCCGCAAAGATTGATTCCCTGGAGTCTCTTGGCTTACGCTTCATAATGTTATCTTCAGCCTCTTCCATGCCTAAGGCGAGGGCTGGCAGACAGTCCGTTATTAAATTTACAAACA
>DBOW01000041.1:17721-19712 GCA_002299675.1 Solobacterium sp. UBA636 | reverse complement strand
AAATTTGTGAACTATAATACTAAAAGTAAAAAAGAAAAAAGGGGATTTCTTTATGAATAAGGACCTTACAGTTGGAGAACCTGAAAAGGTATTATGGAATTTTTGCCTTCCTTTGTTTGGCAGTATTATTTTTCAGCAGCTTTATAATATAGCGGATAGTTTTGTAGCTGGCAAATTTATTGGTGAAAATGCTTTGGCGGCTGTAGGAAACAGTTATGAGATTACGCTTATTTTTATTGCGTTTGCGTTTGGCTGCAACATGGGCTGTTCAGTAATTGTGTCAAAGCTTTTTGGTGCCAGGAAGTATGCGAATATGAAAACGGCTGTTTATACAGCCTGTATATACAGCACTGTTGTTTGTCTTGTGCTGATGTTTATTGGGATATTTGGTTCTGGATTTCTTTTGGAGATGATACGTACGCCTGAAGAGGTTTTTGCGGATTCTAAGCTTTATCTGGATATTTATGCCTGGGGATTGCCTTTTGTGTTTTTCTATAATATTGCCACGGGCATATTTTCAGCACTAGGGGATTCTAAAACGCCTTTTTATTTCCTGGCTGTATCTTCGGTTTCTAATATTGCGGTGGATATCTTTTTTGTGAAGTTTTTTAATATGGGTGTAGCTGGTGTTGCCTGGGCAACATTTCTCTGTCAGGGTATAAGCTGTATTTTGGCGATGTTTACGGTATTAATGCGGCTTAGGGCTATTAACTGTGAAGAAAAGGCGGCCTATTTTAGTTTTGATATATTTAAGCAGATTATTGCGATTGCGATTCCAAGTACTCTGCAGCAGAGTTTTATTTCTATTGGCAACATTGTGATTCAGGGTATCATCAATGGTTTTGGTTCAGCGGTTATGGCGGGTTATTCGGCTGGTGTTAAGCTAAATAATCTGGTAGTTACATCTTTTACAACCATGGGCAATGGCATTTCTAACTATACAGCACAGAATCTTGGCGCTGGTAAAAATGAAAGAGTGAGACATGGTTTTAATGCTGGGCTTAAAATGGTCTGGTTTTTGAGTCTGCCTCTTTTTCTGATTTATTTCTTTGGTGGAAGTCTGCTGCTTAAACTTTTTATGGATAATCCAAGTGAAATGGCGATGAGTACAGGAGTTATTTATCTTAAGATTCTTTCTCCTTTCTATTTTGTGGTATCAGCTAAGCTGGTAGCCGATGGCATACTTAGAGGTGCTGGTATGATGAGGGCTTTTATGGTTTCTACTTTTACCGATCTGATTCTGAGAGTTGTACTTGCTTTCTGTTTTTCTAGAACAGTACTTGGTTCTATTGGCATCTGGTGTGCCTGGCCAGTTGGATGGCTGGTGGCTGCGGCTATGTCAATATTTTTCTATCGCAGTGGGCCATGGTTTAGTAAGAGTGAAAATAGTAAATAGTTTGTTTATGTTAAAAAACTGAAAAAATTTGAATTAGATGAAAATACTTTCTTTTGATTTTTCAATGATTTACATTGATTATAATGATAAACTTATATACGTGGAAAACCACAGAAAAGAGGATTTACATGAAAAAATTATTACTCGCTTTAGTTGCAGTATTAATGCTGGTAGGCTGTTCTGCAAAGACTGCTGAAGAACCAGCTGGAACTGAAGAAAGCGAAACAGTTAAGCTTGATGGACTAGAGCTGCAGTTTGTTCCTTCTAAGGATGCTGATGTTATTATTGCAGGTACTGAAGGATTACCTGAATTATTATCTGCTGCCCTTGCAGAAGAAGGTTATGAAGTAGCTGCTGATACTATCAATATTACTGTTGGTACTAACTATGATGCTACAGGTGAAGGTTTAGCTGCCGGTACTATCGATATTGGCTGGCTTCCAGGCGGTACTTATGCATTATATTCTGATGAAGTTGATGTAGTATTAACTGCTACAAGAAATGGTTTATCAAATGACTCTACTAATCCAGCTGACTGGAATGGTGAAGCAAATAAGACCGAAAAGAATGGTCCACAGGTTACTTACTATCGTTC
>DBOW01000041.1:14939-17609 GCA_002299675.1 Solobacterium sp. UBA636 | reverse complement strand
GCAACATGGGCTGTTCAGAAGACTTCTTCAAGTGCTGGCTATATCTACCCAACTATGTGGTTAATGGAAAACTATGGCAAGAAGCTTACTGATCTTGAACATTTAACTACTTTAGATTCTGGCTATGGTACTGCATTTGCACAGGCTGCTGCTGAACAGGTTGATATTATCGTATGTTATGCAGATGGCAGAAACGACTATGAGGCTTCTTGGACTCTTCCTATCGACCAGAAGGATGAAACTGGCAAGCAGGGTATGGGCAGAAGTGAATCTATCTGGAATGAGCTGAATGTAATCGGCGTAACTGACGGTATTTATAATGATACAGTTGCGATTACTAAGGCTAAGCCAGAAATCTACAATGAGAAGTTTATTGCCGCTATTCAGAATGCATTAATCAATGTTATTTCTTCTGAAGAAGGTCAGGCTATTTTCTCAGTATATTCACATACTGGTTATGCAAAGGCTGTAGACAGCGATTATGATGGTGCTAGAGCTGCACTTGAAGCTGTTAAGTAGTTTTAAATAATTAATTAATTATTATCAGGAGTCACGTACTGTGGCTCCTTTTAATATGTTAGAATAGTTGTTAGTGATAAAAAGAGGAAATATATGATCAGTTTTAGAAATGTGGATAAGGTTTATCCAAATGGCGTTCAGGGTTTAAAGAATGTAACTCTGGATATTGAGCAGGGCGAGTTTGTGGCTATTATTGGTCTTTCTGGTGCAGGTAAGTCTACTTTAATCAGAACAATTAATAAGATGCATGATATTACAGGCGGTACTTTAACCGTAGATGGCACCGATGTTTCAGCTTTAAAGGGCAAGGCTTTAAGGCGTTTTAGAAGAAAGATTGGTATGATTTTCCAGTCTTTTAATCTGGTTACCAGGTCTACAGTTATTAAGAATGTATTAACCAGTATGGTGCCAGATATGCCATGGTATAAGACTTTATTAGGCTTATATTCAAAGGAACAGAAGATGAAGGCACTTGAGGCTTTGGATAAGGTTGGTATTCTTGATAAGGCATATACCAGATGTGATCAGCTTTCTGGCGGTCAGCAGCAGCGTGTTGCGCTGGCCAGAACATTGAACCAGAATCCAAGTATTATTCTGGCTGATGAACCAGTCGCAGCGCTTGACCCGGTTACCGCAAGAATGGTAATGGGTGATTTTAAGCGTATCAATGAGGAGCTTAATATTACAATTCTGATTAATATCCACCATGTTGATCTGGCTTTGGATTATGCAACTAGAGTTATCGGTATCAGAGATGGTGAGATTGTCTTTGATGGTCCGGTTAATGAAGTGAGCCAGGATGTTCTAGATACAGTTTATAAGGGCAAAGCGGTGCCGGTATCTAAGGAGGCTTAAGATGAAGGATTCTCTTTTTGACAGAATCTTTAAGCCGGAAGTTATAACTCTTGATAATGGACATGAGGTTAAAAGGCCGAAGTCTAAGATGCCTTTAATCATTATCTGTCTTGTCATAGTGCTGGCTTTCAGTATTAGAATGACTGGTTTTGATTTAGGAATTATCGTTAAGCGTTTTGCTCAGCTGGGGGTAATTCTGGGTAAGATTTTTCATCCAGACTTTAGTTTTCTGCCTAAGGTAATTGGACCGCTTATTGATACTATTAAGATGTCGCTGTTAGGTACGATTATTGGCTGTACTCTGGCTTTACCGATTGCGATTCTTTCAAGTTCTAACATTAATAAAAATAAGATATTGTTGTCTTTATGTAAGTTTCTTCTGGCGATAGTTAGAACACTTCCTACTATTATTATTGCGACTATTGCGGCATTAATTTTCTCGCTTGGTACTTTTGCGGGTACGGTTGCGATTACCATCTTTACTTTTGGTGTAGTTGGTAAGATGCTGTTTGAGAGTATTGAGACAATTGATATGGGGCCATTTGAGGCTATGGAGTCTTTTGGTGCCAATAAGTTTGAGGCTTTCTGGAGTGCCTGCATTCCGCAGATTTTCCCAACTTATCTTTCACACTGTCTGTATTGTTTCGAGATGAATATCCGTGCCGCTTCCATTCTTGGTTATGTAGGTGCTGGTGGTCTTGGTCTTTTGATTAATGAGAGAATTGGCTGGCGTGACTATAATTCGCTGGGTACAGTGCTGCTGGTACTGTTTATTGCGGTTGTGCTTGTTGATTTTCTGAGTACTTATTTTAGAAAGAAGCTGGGTTAGTTTATGAATGATAAGATTTTAGAGATGTATGATAAAAGGCCTAGACTTGCCTGGCTTTATTTTCTGATTACGGCAGTAATTATTTCACTGATTATTTATTCGGCTAATGGAATGAATTTTACTGGTATTACCGATAAGGGCTCGGAGATTGCCACAGGTATGATTCATGGTCTGACTCATCCAGATACTGCTTTGTTGTTTTCGACGGCATCGGATGGTGTTCCTTATCTTATTTTCCAGACTATTGCGATTGCGATTCTTGGTACTTTTTTTGGTGCAATTCTGGCTGTTCCAGTGGCTTTTCTGGCTTCGGAAAATATTGTCGGCAAGCCAGTCGCAACTATCACCAGGCTTTTAATTCTATTAATCAGAACTATTCCTTCGCTTGTCTGGGCACTGGTATGGATTAGAGTTACTGGTCCTGGTGCTTTCTGTGGTGTTGTTACTCAGTCTATCTGTTCAATCGG
>DBOW01000041.1:14623-14805 GCA_002299675.1 Solobacterium sp. UBA636 | reverse complement strand
TTTATTTCCGCGGCAATTTATCGTTTTGATATCAATATGAAGGATGCCACTACTTTAGGTATTGTTGGCGCTGGCGGTATTGGTGCAAGTTTAATTCAGTGTATTAATTCTAGAAGATGGGCTATGGTAGGTTCTTTCCTTTTTGGTCTGATTGTTCTGGTAATGATTATTGAGTTTATTTC
>DBOW01000041.1:8291-14554 GCA_002299675.1 Solobacterium sp. UBA636 | reverse complement strand
ATTCTTATGCCGATAATGGTGAAACTGATCATGGTTTAGTCAGGCTTAAGAGTACAGTTTCGGCTTTAAGAAATGACAATACTTTAGTTATTGATAATGGCGATATCCTTCAGGGTTCGCCTTTACTTACTTATTATTATGCGCATCAGAATGAATATGATAATCCGATTAAGGTCTGTATGAATGATATTGGCTATGATTATGTCAATGTTGGCAATCATGATTTTAATTATGGCTATGAGAACTTAAGAGCTTATCTTGATGGTATTAATGCTGGCTGTCTATTGGGCAATGTGAAGTATAAGGGTGAATATATTGGCAATGAATATGTTATTCATGAATTTGATAAGAATAATCGCATTGCGTTAATTGGCGTAGTAACCCATTATTTAGTTAACTGGGAGAAGCCAGATAATCTTGTCGATATAGAAATCGAAAGGGCTTTTGATTTTGTAAAGAGGACAGTCGAAAAGATTAAGAGAAACGAAGAGGTTAAGGGCATTGTGGTTGTCTATCATGGTGGCTATGAAGCTGATATTAATACTGGAGCGTTAACCCAACAGGATACTGGCGAGGATGAGGCTTACAGGATGTGTAAGGAGATTGAAGGTATTGATGTTCTGATTTCTGGGCATCAGCATAGAAGCCTAAGTGGCAAATGTTTTAATACCTACACCTCTCAAACAGCCTCCAATGGTAAAGAAGTGGCTGTCTATGACTGGGATCTTGATTCTAAAAAGATAAGTGTATCGCTAGTTAAGAATGATTATGTGGCTGATAAGTCTTTGATGGATAAGCTTATGCCGCTTGAAAATGCAGTGCAGAAGTGGCTGGATGAGCCTTGTGGTGAGATTCTTAACTATGATTTAAGAATTTATGATGAGTTTGACGCAAGGCTGCATAAGCATCCTTTGATTTCTTTTCTTAATCAGATTCAGATTGAAAAATGTGGCAGCGATCTTGCCGGTAATGCTTTGTTTAATAATGCAACTGGTTTTAATTCTATAATTACTACTCGTGATGTGGTGTCTACCTACGTTTATCCTAATACGCTGGTGGTATTTGAGATTAACGGCAGAATACTGAAAGAGTATCTTGAGAAATGTGCGGAATATTTCTGTATTGAGAATGGTGATATTGCGGTTTCAAAAGAATATATTTATCCAAAGCCTGCTCACTTTAATTATGATATGGTTGATGGTGTTGATTATACAATCAGGGTGTCTAATGAAAAGGGTAAGAGGATAACTGAGCTTAGGTATCAGGGTAAAGATGTGAAGGATGATGATATTTTTACGCTTTCTCTTAATAACTATCGAGCTTCTGGCGGCGGTAACTTCTTTATGTTTAAGGATGCGAAGCTGGTAAAAGAGATTCAGGAAGATATGGTAGAGGTTATTATTGAATATCTTTCTAAGCATAAAAGGGTTGAAGTTAATCATCGAGATAATATAAAAGTTATAATCTGAAAGTAGTTCTTTCAGATTTTTTATAAAATGTAATTATGAGTGATATATTTTTTACTTCTGATTTGCATCTTAATCACAATAAGGGTTTTATTTATGAACCTCGTGGTTTTAGTAATTGTCATGAGCATTCTCTTGGGATAATTGACAACATTAATCAGGTGGTGAAAGAAGATGATGAACTATATATTCTGGGCGATGTAATGCTGGAAGATGATGAGAAGGGACTGTACTATTTTAACAGGATTAAATGTCACAATATTCATATTATTCTGGGAAATCATGACAGTGATAAGCGTATTGAGATTTTTAAGAGTTTAGACAATGTTAAAGAACTTTGTTTTGCCACGCGTATAAAACTGAAAAAGTGGACCTTCTATCTTTCACATTATCCTGCCAATACCTGCAATGATGCTGATAAGAAAAATTCGGCAATTGTTTTCAATCTTTGTGGTCATACACATACAAAAGACAGATTTATTGAGATGAGAAGAGGAACGATGTCTTATCATGTGGAACTGGACTGTCACGATAATTACCCGATTAGTATTCAGGATATTAAGCAGGATATTATTGATTTTAAGAATAATGTTATTTCTATGAAAAATGATATTGTGAAATTATGACAAGATTGTTGGTGTTTATAATGACGGACTGTTCATCATGTCAGCAATAGTTTATATCCTGGCAGCTTTATATCAGCTGTCTTCTTTTTTTCATGTGTATTTGAGTTTAAAAATGAAGATAAGCTGGATGAACCAGCTGGCAAAGGACGGCTAAGATGCTGATTTTGGCAAGAAGGCCTTGCCCTAGAAAATGGTCCATTCTATACTGATAAGTTCAAATGTGCTTTACCGCTTGTAATCTGTGGTGGTCTTGAATCTAATTAGGACCGCTATACTTTCGAAGAAAACAGAAATATTATTCCTGGTTTATATGTTGCCACTAAGAATGCAGTAAATAAGATTTAATTCTTTCGGTTTAATTATGATGCAATAATCTGTCCAGTTTTACCCTTTTACAAATCGATATTTTAATGAAGGTGGCAGATCCTGAAACAGGATTTTGCCTTATTCATTAAAAATAGACTTCGGAATGAAGCCTATCTGGTAAATATTTTAATGAATGAATCTAATATTCCGGCACCTGATATAAATGTTGCTAAAGATGAACAGACATTTACAACTATGAAGATAATCAGGATTCTGGTAACTCTGTTTTTTAAGAAGCCTTTTGGACTGTCGGTATCAATGACAATATCTTCGAAGTCTTTTACCTTTGGTTTTTTGATGTAGCTTTCCACAAGGGCGGCAAACAGGCCAGCTGAAAGCACCGGATTAAGCGATGTAAAAGGTGCCACAAGGAAGGATACAAGTATAGTTAATGGATGCCCTTTGCACAAGAGCGCACCAATTGCTGAGGCTGTGCCATTCCAGAGAACCCAGTTTTTAATATTGTCTAAGCCGGTATTGAGATTGGCGAAGACGGTGTATATCAGCATGAACAGTATCAAGAGCGGTATTCCCCATTTAAATAGTGATGCAATGGAGAATCTTTTTTTGTTGATTTTGAGCAGCTCTTCAGTATCGATATCCTGATCCAGATATTTTTCTATGCCGATTGAGTGGGCAGCACCGATGATGGCGATAGTTCTTTTTCCTGGTGCAGTTTTTATTTTCTGAGCCAGGAACATGTCTCTTTCATCAACCAGGGCTTTCTTGACGTTCGGGAATTCTCTGGATACCTCGTTTAAGGCTGCCTCCAGTGAATCTTTTTCTTTCAGGGAAGCAAGTTCTTCTTCGGATATTTCTTCTTTGTCAAAAATGGATGAAATAATGGTTATCAGAAGTTTGGCTTTTTCCATCAGCGATAAGCTGTTCCATACTCTCATGAAGGTTGTGTTGACTGGTCTATCAGCAAACACCAGCGGAATATTGTTTTCCTCAGAGAGCCTGATACCTTCTATCATTTCTCCGCCGGTACTGGTATCCAATGATTTTGCCATTCTTCTCTGGAAAGAGGAGAGGATTATGTTTGCCAAAAGTAAACCCACTTTTTTATCTTTGATTATTTTGGTTATATCCTGGTTACGCCATTTGTCATCCTTGTTTTTTAATGAGCTGTATCTTTCTTTGTCCAGCTCTATGCAGATGGAATCTGGTTTGATTTCCTCGTAGGCATTTCTCACATCTTCTACCGATGTTTTAGATACATGGGCCGTTTTTATGAGATATATTTCTTTTTCTTTATAATTTAATTTGATTATGTTTTGTTCCATATCACATATTCTAACACAAAAGGATAAAACAAATCGTGCTATAATGATTGAGTTAAAAGTTAGGAGAATAGATGGCAGATTATAACATAAATTTGACCATTCAGAATATATGGTCTATCTTTAAGACTTTATTTGATATCGGCATTATGTGGATGATTATCTACTATGCCATAAAGTTTGTTAAGAATAATAACCGTACAATACAGATATTTAAGGGAATCATTCTGGTCCTTCTTGTTGATGGACTGGCAAAGATTTTTGGTTTCACTACAGTTGAGTATTTGATGAACAATGTAATAAGCTGGGGATTTCTGGCTATTATCATCATTTTCCAGCCAGAGATTAGAGGTGTGCTGGAAAGACTGGGCAAGACTAATACTTTCTCTAAGATTAATACTCTGCTGGCAAATGAAAGAGAGGAACTGGTTGAACAGGTTTATCAGGCAACCATTGCACTGTCTAAATCCAGAACCGGTGCCCTCATTTCAATAGAAAAAGGACAGAGCCTGCAGGACTATATTAAGACTGGTATTGAAATTAATGCCAAGGTTTCCAAGGAACTTCTGTGTTCTATTTTTATGACAACCACCCCATTACATGATGGTGCCGTTATTATTCAGGGCGACAAGGTGGCCTGTGCTTCAGCTTATTTTCCACCTACCAGCGTCAATCTTTCATCAAGATATGGAGCCAGACATAGAGCGGCTTTAGGTATTTCTGAGGTTTCGGATGCCCTTACTATCGTTGTTTCTGAGGAGACCAGTGCGATTTCTATTTCGGAGCATGGCACAATTTTTAATGTTGATGATGTACAGCTTAAGGATTATCTAAGACGTGTAATTCTGAATGAAAGCGTTGAGATTCGTGAGGGTTCTAAGCGCAGAAATACTTTAACCATTATCGATGAACCGGAAATGACTATTGAAAAGATGGAAAAGAAGGAGTCTTCAATGGGCTTTAAGGGTATTTTCAGTAAGAAACAGGATGTTAACGCAGGGAAGACAAGCGAGGAACTTGACATGAAGGTTCCACTTAATAATCGTCTGAAATATCAAAAGGAAGAAAGAAAAGACAATGTTCTTGAAGAAGAGGATATTGTTTCTATTTGTGACAATACAAAGGAGGATAAGAAGTAATGGCTGATGATAAAAAGGTCAAGAATCCTTCTGAGAAGTTAAAGGAAGCGACAAAGATTGCGTCGAAAGCCAAGCAGCAGAATCATGTCTATAACGATGTTGAAGAGGCTGTTCTAAAGGTTTATCGCTATCTTTCGGCTTTTATCGATAAGCTGTTCTTTCAGGGCAGATATACTGCAGTATTTGCGTTATTGCTGGCACTGTTTCTTTATGCATCGGTCAACCTGACCAACCGAAATGATGCCAGTACGCTTACTTCCAGCAAGGTTTTAAGCGGAGTCAATGTATCTACGCGCTATAATTCAGAATCTTTTGAATTATCAGGTGCGCCAAACAGCTGCGATATTGTGCTGACTGGTGATGCGGCCAATGTAAATGTGGCGGCTGGCAGAAGTGGCTACTGCCTTTTAAATCTTGAGGGCTACACAGAAGGAACACATACTATTAAGCTTTCAGCCAGTGGCTATGGCGATAATGTTTCGGCTATTGTTACACCAAGTGAAACCCAGATTACTTTAAAACGTAAGACAACAGCCAGTTTTGATATTTCGTATGATTTTATTAATCGCAATTCACTGGATTCTAAATATATTCTTGGTACACCAGAGTTTGATGGCGGGTCAAAGGTTAATATTCGAGCTTCCCAGGATACACTTAATTCAATCGCAATGGTTAAGGCACTGATTGATGTAAGTGGAATGAAGGAAGGCAGCAACAGCGTTGATGCTCCACTTATTGCCTATGATTCTAAAGGACAGCAGGTTAATGCGGAAATTGTGCCAAGCACCATAAAGGTGAATGTGAATGTTACATCACCTTCCAAGGTTGTACCAATCAATCTGAAGATTTCAGGCGAAGCACCTCAGGGTTATGCGCTTGATTCGGTGACTATGGATCATCAGACAACAACCATTTACGCTTCACAGGCAGTTCTTGATACAATCAATGAGGTTACTGTTTCGCTTGATTTGTCGACTATTACCGCTGATACCAATGTAATGCTGCCGGTAAATCTGCCAAGCGGTGTTTCTAGTTCGGATGTCACAATGGTTCGTATCAAGGCTACACTTTCAATGGTTGCGACCAAGGAAATAACCGACGTGCCTATTGTTTATCGAAACAATGATAATAATCTGGGCGCAAGCTATATTTCTACGACAACTGTAACAGTAATTGTTTCGGGTTCTGAAGCAAATATCGAGAATATTACAGCTTCGGACTGTGTTGCCTATATTGATCTGAAGGATTCTAATGGTAATTTATTAGAACCTGGTGATTATGATCTGAATGTATATATTGAGAAGAACACTAATGCATATGTAAGCTTTAGCTGTGACCCTAATCATATAAAGATAACTTTAATAGGACAGGAGTAAAGTAAAA
>DBOW01000041.1:6873-8224 GCA_002299675.1 Solobacterium sp. UBA636 | reverse complement strand
GCCTACAAGATTGGCCGTTTCTTAGGCTGGTACTATGGGGAAATTAAAAGGCAGAGAGGCATTGATTCAAATGCCAAGATTGTAATTGGTAAGGATACCAGAAGAAGTTCTTATATGTTTGAATATTCTCTGGTTGGAGGTCTTGTTGCCTCTGGTGCAGATGCTTATCTGCTTCACGTAACTACTACACCATCTGTAGCCTATGTGGCAAGAATTGATGATTTTGACTGCGGCATTATGATTTCCGCATCACATAATCCTTACTATGATAATGGTATTAAACTGATCAATAACCATGGTGAGAAGATGGACGAGGAAACTATCAAACTGGTTGAGGATTATCTTGATGGCGACCTTAATCTGTTTGACAAGCACTGGGATGAACTTCCTTTTGCGCATAAGGATAAGATTGGCTGTACTGTTGACTATGTTTCAGGCAGAAACAGATATATCGGTTATCTGATCAGTCTTGGCGTTTATTCGTTCAAGGGCAAGAAGGTGGCATTAGACTGTGCCAATGGTTCTTCATGGAATATTGCCAAATCGGTATTTGATGCCTTAGGTGCCAAGACACTGGTTATTAATAATCAGCCTGACGGTTTCAATATTAATACTAACGCAGGCTCAACTCATATCGAAGGTCTGCAGAGATTTGTGGTGGAGAATCAGTGTGATGTTGGTTTTGCGTATGATGGCGATGCTGACAGATGCTTATGTGTCGATGAAAAGGGCAATGTGGTAAATGGAGACCAGATTCTTTACATCTACGGTAAATACATGAAGCAGAGAGGAAAACTGATCAACAACACAATTGTGGCTACTGTTATGTCTAACTTCGGTTTCTTTAAGGCTCTTGATGAAGAGGGTATTGAATATGCCAAGACCAAGGTTGGAGATAAATATGTTTATGAATATATGGTACAGAACGGCTGCCGAATCGGTGGCGAGCAGAGCGGTCATATTATCTTTACCAAGTATGCTTCAACCGGTGATGGTATCTTAACTTCGGTCAAGATGATGGAAGCTATGATTGCTCAGAAGAAGACTTTAAGCGAACTTGCCGCACCATGTGTAATGTATCCGCAGGTATTAAAGAACGTTAAGGTTAAAAACAAGGCTGATGCCCAAAACGATCCTGATGTTCAGAAGGCTGTTAAAGAAGTTGCCGATAAGCTGGGCGATACTGGCAGAATTCTGGTAAGAGAATCAGGAACTGAACCAGTTATCAGAGTTATGGTTGAGGCCAAGGATCCTCAGACCTGTGAGATTCTGGTAAATGATGTGGTTAAGGTGATTGAGGAAAAAGGTCACGCAATCTAATTGATAAGGTTTATAAAGGTGGACTATAAAA
>DBOW01000041.1:4468-6797 GCA_002299675.1 Solobacterium sp. UBA636 | reverse complement strand
TTTTCCTTCTAATATATGCTGTGTAATGTTATTATCTGTCCGAAAATGAGATAATAGGGTTGAGGTTTAATATGAAAAAGGTTTTATTGTGCATTATCTTTCTTCTGGTGACAACAGGATGCAAAGTCAGGACTATTGATGATGTCATTCAGAATGAATCATCTATCAGCGGTATTGTTAAGGAAATAAATGATAACTGCATTCTTATTGAGAACAGCGATGGTCAATACTGTGTTTCAAAAGATGCTGAATTGTCTGATTCATATAGTGATTATGAGCTTTTTGATGAACTTACAGTATATTATGATGGCAATATTGCCGAGTCAGATCCAATGCAGATTAATAAGGTCTATGCGATTCTGCTAAAAAACAAGGCTAATATTCAGAAAGCTGTCATGGCTTTTGGATATCTTTATTACAGCACTGGAGAAATAAGCGAAGGAAACGGCGTTAGTGAGGATAATACCCGTACTATCATGACCAGTGTAGATTATAATGAGCTTCCTCAAAAAGATGATGAATCGAATTTTGGCTCAGGCTATAAATATGTTTTTGGTGAACCGTATACAATTCTGGTGGAAATAAATAACAAGTGGTGTGTTTTTGCCCGTGAGGAAGATGAACCAATATACGAAGAAACCGTAGCTGACGAGCCTGTTATTGATGAAAACGAGATAGTCAGCAAGACTCTCGCCAGATATAGTGATGGTTCATCCATTGTCATGGAGTACTATAAAAAGGACGAACGAACATATAACGATAACGATATATATCTTATTAATAAAGATGGTGATAAAACTCTTCTGACAGTGGTGAATGACTGGGAAGCAGCAGATATTGGTTTCTTTTTGAATGGCGATGTTTATGTATATACAATGAGCAAGTTTGATATATATAAAGATGGCGTACTGGACTATAGTCTTGGGGAACATTTTGATCTGGTGAACAATCTTATTTATGCGGTACAAAGAAGAGAAGATGGTTTTTATATTGTCTACTGTAGAGAATCAAATCTTTCTACTGGTGTAGGAGAAACTGATGAAAGATATATGCTTGCCAAAATAGACTGGAATGGCAATATTGAAAAAGAAGCAGATACTGGCGTGTATCAGCAGGTGCATAAGTCTCACTATCTTTCTGTAAAGATGCTGGTAAGGAATGGGGTTATCAGACTTGAAATAGGCATGTATGATGGAAGTTATACGGTTGTAAATTTTGATGAAAATAGTTTTGAGATAATTGATTAATATCTGTATGTTTTAAATATGCTGAATGAGCATCGATGACTGAGAATTATTCTAAAAAAAGTCAAAATTAATGTAAGCGCTTTTATTTTCTGATAAAATAAGAACGTATAAATCTTTGGAGGATAATAGTTTATGAGTTATGAAGAGAAGTATCAGCAGTGGCTGGCTAAAAGTGATTTAGATCCAGAATTAAGAGCTGAACTTTTATCAATGGATGAGACCGCCAAGAAGGATGCGTTCTATATGGATGCTGAATTTGGTACTGCAGGTATGCGTAATCTTCTGGGTGCTGGTACCAACAGATTAAATATTTATGTTATTCAGCGTGCAAATGTTGGCTTTGCCAAGTATATTCTCTCACAGCCTGATGGAGCTAATAGAGGTGTTGCGATTTCTTATGATAACCGTCACAAGTCATATCGTTTTGCGATTGAATCAGCCAAAGTTTTGGCTCACTATGGCATAAAGTCATATGTGTTTGAGTCTTTAAGACCTACTCCTGAGCTGTCTTTTGCGGTTAGATATCTGAAGTGTGCTGGCGGTATTATGATTACTGCTTCACATAATGCCAAGGAATATAATGGCTATAAGGTATATGATGATACTGGCTGTCAGCTGCTTCCTGAGGATGTTAAACTGATTGTTGAGGAAATCGGCAAGGTTGAGGATATTTTAAATGTTCCTACAGCTACCGATGATGAAGCTTATCCATATATTACCTGGATTGGCGAGGAAGTAGATAAGGCTTATTATGAGGCTATCAAGACCTGTGAAGTAAATCCTGGAATGGATAAGTCAGACTTTAAGATTGTATATTCTCCACAGCATGGTGCTGATAATATTCCGGTTCGTACAGTATTAGGCGAACTTGGCTATGATGTAGTTCCAGTGCTTGCTCAGTGCAATCCAGATCCAGACTATACAAATACTAAGTCTCCTAACCCAGAGGTTGCCAGTGCCTATGAGCTTCCATTAAAGGTTGCCAAGGATGTAGATGCTGACTTAGTAGTAATAACTGACCCAGATGGCGACAGACTTGGTGTTGTGGCTAAGCATAATGGTGAATATGTAATGATGTCAGG
>DBOW01000041.1:0-4370 GCA_002299675.1 Solobacterium sp. UBA636 | reverse complement strand
AATGCGGTAATGTACAACACTATCGTTACATCTGATTTGGGTGAGCTTGTTGCCAGATCATATGGCGTTGATGTAGAAAAGACTTTAACCGGTTTCAAGTTTATCGGTGATAAGATCAGAAAGTATGAAAAGACCGGTGAGAAGGTATTTGTCTTTGGCTATGAGGAGTCTTATGGCTGTGTAATTAAGGATTTTGTAAGAGATAAGGATGGCGTTCAGGCTGTATTAACAGCTGCTGAATGTGGCAATTTCTATAAGAAACAGGGCAAGGATCTGATTGATGTATTAAATGAGCTTTATGCAAAGCATGGTACATTCAAGGAGTCTCAGGTAGCCTTAAGCAAATCAGGTGAAGCCGGTGCCAGAAGAATCCAGGAAATTATGTCTGGTTTAAGAGACAACGTTCCAACAGTTATTGGCGGATTAAAGGTTGTATCGGTTGAAGATTATCAGACTTCAAAGAAGGTTAAGGATGGTGTTGAATCAGTTATTGATTTACCTAAGTCTAATGTTCTGAAGTACTATCTGGAAGATGGTTCATGGATTGCAGCCCGTCCATCAGGAACTGAACCTAAGATTAAGTTCTATTTCTCAATCAAGGGCAAGGATGCTGATGATGCAGCAGCCAAGACTGAAGTACTCCAGAAGGATGTTCTTTCAATCATTAATGAATAGTTATCAAGGATGGGAGTTTATCTCATCCTTTTAAATTTTTTTAAACTGTATACGCTTACATGTTTAAATGGTATTTTTAAGTGTTTTTTAATAGTGTAAAATTGAGGAAGTCAGGAGGAGAGTTAGATGAAAAAAACAAAGATTGTATGTACTATCGGTCCTGCTTCTAATAACGAGAAGACTTTAAAAAAGATGATTGAAGCTGGTATGAATGTTGCCAGATTTAATTTTTCACATGGTGACTATAAGACACAGGAGGCTAATCTGGAGCTTGTTAAAAAGCTTAGAGCTGAAATGAAGCGTCCAATTGCCACTATGATGGACACCAAGGGTCCCGAAATCCGTTTCAGAGATTTTGAGGGCGGCAAGATCAGTGTAAAGAAGGGTGATATTTTTACCGTTTCTACTAAGGAATTTCTAGGTGACAGCACAAAGGGTTCAATTACTTATAAGGGACTTCCTAATGATGTGAAGGCTGGTGATTCTTTACTGGTAAATGATGGCCTTGTGCAACTGATTATTAAGGAAATCAAGAAGGATGAAATCATCACTGAGGTAGCTGTAGGTGGCGAAATCAGTAATCATAAGGGTATCAATGCCCCTGGTGCTGATCTGAAGATGCCTTTCCTGTCTGAGGTCGATAAGAAAGACCTGGAATTTGGCATTGCGCATGATTATGACTATATTGCCCTGTCATTTGTAAGAACTGCCAAGGACGTTGAAGATGTCAGAAAAATTATCAACGATCACGGTTCGAACATGAAGATTATTGCCAAGATTGAGTCTACACAGGGTGTAGAAAATATCGCGGAAATTCTTGATGCGGCAGATGGCCTGATGGTTGCCAGAGGTGACATGGGTGTAGAACTGCCACCAGAGAAGGTGCCATACATTCAGAAGAAGATGATTATGGCGGCCAATGCGGTAGGCAAGATTACTATAACTGCCACCCAGATGCTTGAGTCTATGACGCATAATCCACGCCCAACAAGAGCTGAGGTAGCCGATGTAGCCAATGCGGTTTATGATGGCTGTTCTGCGGTAATGTTGTCGGGTGAATCAGCTAATGGTGAATATCCGGTTGAAGCTGTTAAGATGATGTCTACTATCTGCATGGAAACAGAGAAGCATCTGCATAATGAATACTTCGCAACTTCACATTCGACAATGAATCTGGTGGCCAAGAGTGCCTGTGATCTTGCCGATACAATCGGAGTAGACAACATTATTGTGTTTACCGAAAAAGGCAGAAGTACTTCGCTGGTATCTCAGGTTAAGCCAAAGACTCCGGTTGTTGCCCTGACCTGCAATGAGAAGGTGTACAATCAGTCAGCTATGCTGTATGGTGTTGATGCTCATTTAATCAAGGGGTTAATTGAACAAAGAGAGCTTGAGGGCTATACCAGAATGTATATGGAGGCCAAGGATATTAAGTCAGCTGTTCTTCTATACGGACAGAATATAGATTCAATAAAGGTTTTAATGTAAGGGGAGAAAAATGGTTAAACCAATTGTAACTATCACAATGGACGATGGCGGTGTAATAACACTTGAGCTGTATCCAAATATCGCACCAGAAACAGTAAACAACTTTGTTTCTCTGGTTAATAAGGGATTCTATGATGGTCTTAGCTTCCATCGAATTATTCCAGGTTTCATGATTCAGGGTGGTGATCCACTGGGTAATGGAACTGGCGGTCCTGGTTATTCAATTAAGGGTGAATTCAAGTCTAACGGCTTTAGAAATGATCTTAGGCATGAAAGAGGGGTTATTTCAATGGCCCGTGCCATGGATCCAAACTCAGCTGGATCTCAGTTCTTCATCATGCATGCCGATGCACCACATCTTGATGGAAGCTATGCTGCATTTGGCAAAGTAATTGATGGAATGGGAGTTGTTGATTCAATTGCTTCAGTTCGTACAAATATGTTTAATGATGCACCAGTTACACCAGTAGTAATCAAGTCGATTACTGTTGATACTAAGGGTGAAGAGTTCAAAGAACCAAATAAACTGGCTGAAAGATAAAAACCGCGATTGCGGTTTTTTTGATTTATCCATATTAATTTCAGATTGTTCTGATACCATAATGGTATGAATATCTATACAGTCTTTCTGGCCTTCATTATTATTTTATGTATATTGCTGAATAAGCTTTCTAACAGAATTGGCGTACCAATGCTGCTGGGATTTATCCTGTTGGGCATGTTTTTTGGCAGTGATGGAATAGTTAAAATTCCTTTTGATGATTATAATATTGCCGAAATTATCTGCAGTTTTGGTTTAATCTTTATTATGTTCTATGGCGGTTTTGGTACAAACTGGAAAAGAGCCAGGCCAGTGGCTTTTAAAGCCGTAATGATGTCAAGTATCGGCGTTATTTTAACCTGTCTTGTGACGGGCCTGTTCTGCCACTATATTCTGAAGATTGATTTTATGGAGAGCATGCTTATTGGGGCAATTATTTCTTCGACTGATGCAGCCAGTGTGTTTTCGATATTCAGGTCCAAGAAGATAAATCTTAAATATAATACGGCTTCTCTGTTAGAGGTAGAAAGCGGCAGTAATGATCCTTTCGCCTTTCTGCTGACAGTTATTTTTCTATCTCTTATGAGTGGTGGTATGAATGGTTTTGATATCGCCATACTGGCACTTAAGCAGCTAATGTTTGGCTTATTTGGCGGCTTTGTGATTGGTTTTACAGCTGTCTGGGTATTGAAGAAATTTGATTTTATTGGTGATGGTTTTGATACTATATTTGTTTTTGCGGTGGCTTTAGCTGCCTATGGAACGGTTAATCTGACTGGCGGCAATGGTTATCTGAGTGTTTATATCGCCGGCATTATACTGGGCAATTCAAATATAGACAATAAGAAAAGCCTTGTATCTTTCTTTGATGGCCTGACTGGCCTTGTGCAGATTACTATTTTCTTTCTGCTTGGTCTTTTGTGTTTTCCTTCGCAGTTTAGCAATGTGGCTTTTGAGGGCTTGTGTATTGCGCTTTTTCTGACTTTTATTGGAAGGCCGCTGGTGAGTTTTTTGATACTAAAGCCTTTGGGAGCTAATATTGGACAGATCATGATGGTGGCATTCTGCGGTTTAAGAGGGGCTGCCTCGATTGTGTTTTCCATTATGGCAATAGTATCTCCTGCCTATACCAGTTATGATGTTTTTCATATTACTTTCTTTATTGTGCTTTTTTCTATCGCACTGCAGGGTTCTTTACTGGTACCGGCAGCTAAGAGGCTTAATATGATTGATGCTGAGAGCGATGTTATGAAAACCTTTACGGATTATTCGGATGAGACACTGGTTGAATTTGTTAAGCTGCAGCTTAAAGATAATCATCCATGGTGTAATAAGAAAGTTAAGGATATCAGTCTGATTGATGATATGCTGCTGGTACTGATAATAAGAGGTAAGGAAAAGATTGTTCCTCGAGGCGATACGGTGCTTATGAAGGGAGATCTGATTGTGTTAAGCGCACTGTCTTTAAATGATGATTATGATGTAATGCTTAAGGAAACAGTAATTGATAACGACCATGAGTGGGTCAATAAGAAATTAAGCGAAATAAAGATGGATAAGGGACTTGTGATACTCATTAAAAGAAATGATGAGATTCTTATTCCTAAGGGTGATACTGTAATTGAGGCTGATGATGTTCTGGTTATGAGTTAATTTATATAAAGGA
>DBOW01000082.1:3713-4454 GCA_002299675.1 Solobacterium sp. UBA636 | reverse complement strand
TATGAATAGTCTTACAAGAGCAAATAAATGTATAGAGAAATCAGCCAGAAACTTATTGAGTGGAAAAATAGTCAAAGAAGAAAACCACTGATGCTGCTGGGTGTAAGGCAGTCGGGAAAAACCTACGAACTTAAAAAACTCGGGAGGGAACAGTTTGAAAATACCTGTTATATTAACTTTGAAGCCAGCAGCATGTATTCGGCTATTTTTGATTTTGATTATGACATAAAAAGGATAATTCATGAACTGGGGCTGAATAAAAGAACCAGCATAGTACCAGGTAAAACTCTTCTGATTCTTGACGAAATCCAGGAATGTCCCAGGGCAATAACTTCTTTAAAATACTTTCAGGAAGATATGCCAGAGCTACATGTTGCCTGTGCCGGTTCTCTTTTAGGCGTTGCGCTTAAAAGAGAAAATATTTCGTTTCCAGTTGGAAAAGTAAACCGTATAGAAATGTTTCCGATGAATTTCAAAGAATTCCTTATTGCCATGAATGAAGAAAAATACGTCGAGTTATTTTCAAAATGGGATGTTAACCGTCCTGTTCCTGATATTTATTCAAAACCGATGAGGGAGCTTTTGTTTACTTATTATACAGTAGGCGGAATGCCTGATGCGGTTGCCGAATTTTCTAAAACAAAAAACTTTGGAAACGTTGCAGATATACAGGATGAAATACTGATGGATTATGGCGATGATTTTTCAAAACATGTTCCATCTAAAGATATAGAAAAAATA
>DBOW01000082.1:3434-3681 GCA_002299675.1 Solobacterium sp. UBA636 | reverse complement strand
ATTCCAAAACAGCTGGCAAAAGAAAATAACAAATTTATGTTTTCCCATGTAAAAGAGGGAAAAAGAGCGCATGAACTTGAATCAGCTTTACAGTGGCTCAAAAACTCAGGTCTGGCACATATGCTAGAGCTTGTTACAAATGCCAAAATTCCACTTTCCTTTAATGCAGATGCTACATATTTCAAGGTATATATGTCTGATATTGGCCTTTTAAGCAGAAGAATGGGTTTAAGCTATAATGATTATC
>DBOW01000082.1:1458-3364 GCA_002299675.1 Solobacterium sp. UBA636 | reverse complement strand
TAATGAACGAACTGCTGAACCAGAATAAGAAACCATACTACTGGAAAACAGATAATACCGCAGAACTTGACTTTATATTTGAACATAATAATTCCGTTGTGCCTCTTGAAGTAAAAGCTGCGACCAACACCAGAGCCAAAAGCTTTGCGCTTTTCTGTAAGAAATATTCTCCAGAAACTGGTTTTAAAGCTTCTTTAAAAAATATTGGGTTTCATAATACAGCCGATACAAAAACAATCTCTATTCCACTTTATTTATTATGGAATTTAGAATACTATCTTTAAAAAGTTCTGTCTGAAAATTTATACCAGTGACACGAGCCTTCGCTCTACATAGACTGCATATCCTTTTGCCATGTTCGCTCATATGGAAGACAGGTCTGAGTCATAAGGAGCGACCCCATAGATTCCTGCCCTGATGTTAAACATCAAACCCATAACAGGAATGGTTACCTGCAGCTTTCACCTGTCGTTCAGAAAAATTAAGTATAATCCATTACTCTCCTTCTGTGCATTTTAAAATTTGCCGCAGCAAATCAGGCTATGATTCAGCTGGCAACGAAGTAAAAGTAAGCTATAAAGGCTTAAATACCATGCAGGTGCTTATATATAAAGCTGAAGAGCCTGAAGAAGTTATAGAAGAAAATACCGTTACAGATAATAATTCCGTTGATCCTGATTTAAAGAAATTCCTTGATGAATACGAAGTCTTCATTGATGACTACATTGCCTTTATGACCAGATACAATGAATCAGAAAATACAGCTGAATTAATGACCGATTACATCAAAATGATTTCCAGATATGGAACCATGGAAGAAAGCCTCAGTAAATATGATGAAGAAAACATGTTACCAGCTGATGAAGTCTATTATCTTGAAGTACTGACAAGATGTAATGCCAAACATTATTCCGTATCTATCGATTAAAGAAATCTCTTTAAAGATTCAATGACTGATTTAATATGATACTTCAAAACAAACAGATTGCCACTATGGTCAGGATACATATCCTGGCCATATTTTATTAAGGGATAAACATATTCCTCGGTTTCAGCTATATACTGTCTTATCTTATTTTCCTTAAAACCAGAAGCCATATGAGAAACATTGTTGCAGCGGTCTATTACTTTAACAAGCAGAGCTATTTTATTATCCTTAATACCGTTATAGTAATCAGCATTGTTGTAACCCTCTGTTTTACTTAATAATACAATAGCTTCCCTGGCACTTTCAGATACCATTAGTTGATTGATGCCCGTATCTGTATCCTCAATCACATCATGCAGCAGACATACCGTCAGAATATCATCATCTTTTAAACCAAGGCTGATGGCATGACAGGTCATGAGGAGTGGATGATAGATATAGGGAACCCTTCCCTTCCCCTTACGGTACTGACCGGCATGCTTCTCTCTGGCCAGAGGCAGGGCATACAGGGTCTGTCTTAAATCATTTTCTCTGGCGTAGGTTTTAATAAAGGTGTACATCTTTTCTTCGTCAAAAAGCCTTGATGATAACTCGTAACATTTATCAGTATCACCCTTAACCAGTCTGTCCAGACTTACATTAAAAAGCTCAGATAAGGCAATCAGATTATCAATATCCGGTTTAGCCTCATCTCTTTCCCATAGACTGACAGACTGAAAAGAGACATTCAGCTTATCAGCAATGTCAGACTGGGTTAAACCTCTGTTTTTACGAAGATGGTAAATATTGTTTCCTGTACTCATACTTATATTCTACCGGCTAAAACATTTCATCAAAATACACACAAACATGAAAAAGACTCAAGCATTATTTGAAAAATCATTCCTTTTATAGTGACAATGTTATTGGTTTTTATCTTTAGCTGCAAGGAGATTCATCTTTACTTCCATCTGTTCTCTTTCTTCGAAAATGAAAACC
>DBOW01000082.1:1270-1407 GCA_002299675.1 Solobacterium sp. UBA636 | reverse complement strand
TTAAACCGATTAGTTAAATGCCTGCTTAAAAGAATCGACTGAGAATTCACCAGTTTCCAGAAGTTTCTCTTTAGTTTCTTCATCTACATCCAGAAGTTCACATGATTCCTCGAATGTATGATTTTTGGAGATAAGAG
>DBOW01000082.1:0-1143 GCA_002299675.1 Solobacterium sp. UBA636 | reverse complement strand
TGTGTTTCTTCATAATCATTATACGCTATCTCAAAACTGTTGTCACCAGTAAGTACACTGAGCATACAGAAAGCCTGGTGCGGGTACTTTAATACCTGTTTGCTATACTCATCGTAATTTCCCTTATTTCTTTTCTGATAGTAGTAATCAGCAATCATCCTAAAGTCACTGTTAAATTTATTAATTTCGTTTTCTTCCAGAAAGGCTACATCAACAACATGAATTTTATAGTCATTGATGTATTCATCCAGTTCTACAGGATAATTGTTTTTGAAACATTCCTTAAGGTTTTTTGGTGCGCTCCATCTATCATGAGTATTAAAGTTTAAAATAATAGTGATGACAGGGTATATATACTTGGCCCTGTTTAAGTACTGTACATTGTATCTGGCACCTTCATAACCTATAACTCTAAGTGGCATACGGGAGTCAAGTGTACTCTGGTTCTCTATCGTAAGCAGAGCAATGTTAAGATTTGCGTTTCTGTAGTACTTTGATACATCCGAGTCTATGCCTCTGACCTTACCTTCATACTTGAAGGCACCGGCAACTGGTGCATCAACTATTTCTTTTTCTTTTATTACTTTTCTTCCGTCAAAACAGATGGCATTGAAGATGTCGCAGAAGACTTCATTTTCAACGATAAAGAGTTTTTCTGTCCGGTCTTTTTCTTTAAGTTTATTGCGCATAAATTTTTACCTCCTATATAGTTATTGTCAAATTTTTTTAAAATTCCTCACTTTTTTTCAAAAAACATCAAAAAACTATTATTTTCGACCTGTTTTGAACCAAAAAATGATAAAAAGACACTATAAACAGTGAGAATATATTTAAATTATTTTTCCTTCAACAAAGCACAATAATCAGCTATTTATATTGCCCGGGATATTCAATGACTTCTCATAACGTCTATTCTTCACAAAGAAAAAAGCCCAGAACTTGCTGAGCATTATTCATGGCCTTATTTGTACTCCTTCATATCAAAACCGTAATAATCATAATTGTTGCTATCTATTCTTATTCTTGATTCTCTGATACTTATTTTCTTGGTTTCTTCATTAATATCTATACATGTTCCAATCTTATTATCTTCGACAGCTATAAGCGTTCATCTGTCTTCCACTGCTTACCTGATTAAGAAAA
>DBOW01000096.1:8539-8775 GCA_002299675.1 Solobacterium sp. UBA636 | reverse complement strand
GTAGAGAATTATCGAACATATATAGGCCTTCTGCCTGAAGGTTCGGAAACCGTAATATTCAGCTATGACAGATTCAAGGATGGAGTATTTCAGTGAAGCTGAATGAGGAAATTAAGCGGTCTATTGAAACAGAGTTTAAAAAAATCTGTGGCATAGAACTGAACGAAGATTTGCTTGATCAGGTAAGCGGTGGAAGACAGATGAACGCTTTTGAGCTTAAATCAGCATATGACATA
>DBOW01000096.1:3979-8452 GCA_002299675.1 Solobacterium sp. UBA636 | reverse complement strand
TTTTGTAGAAGCGGTAGACAACTATGAGAAATATATTGCCTCCCTTCCAGAAGGAAGTCCAACTGTAGAGTTTTTCTATAGCGCGAAAGGAGTATATGTTCTCCCTGACAGAGAAGATTTTCCCGCTGGAGGAGTTATTAAATAATTTTCTGTATTAACCATCATTAACTGAAAATGATGGTTTTTTACTAAAAAGATGAAGCTCTGTTTAAATATGATTTTGTTTTTTGATTCCGGTCTGTTAAAGAGGAATTAAGCAGGTTTTAATCAGCATTTGTTTAATATAATAATGGTATGGATTTAGATGTATTTGGGATACTTCCTTTCTGGGATAATCTTTCCGAGGAGGAAAAGGAGCTGACTGTAAACAGCTGCGTTATAAAAAGTTTTAAAAAGGGGCAGCTTATCTATGGTGATGATTTTTCCTGCATGGGAATGATAATAGTTGCACAGGGTGACATAAGGGTCTCTCTTTTAAGTGACAGTGACAGGCAGGCGACGCTTTTTCATGTTGAAGAGGGAGACTGTTGTGCTGTGACAGCATCTTGTGTAATTAAGAAGCTTCGTTTTGACACTCTGGTAGAAGCTTATGAAGATACATTGCTTTATGTGATTCCTTCATCTGTACTGCTTAAATTAAATAAAAATATCTATGTAAAGGCTTCAGTCTATGAGCTTCTGACTGAAAGGTTTTCTGATGTGGTAAGTGTAATGGAGGACCTGCTGTTTAAAAAGTTTGACGACAGGCTCTGGGATTATCTGATGGATCTTTGCGATAAGAGTGGCTCTAATGTTTTAACTATTACTCAGGATGAAATAGCCAGTGAGATAAATAGTGCCCGGGAGGTAGTTACCCGCACTTTGAAGAAATTTGCGGACAGGGGTCTTATTGAGGTTAAAAGAGGAAAAATAATTATTNNTGAAACGTGACTAAGTCACGGAAGGAGGTGTTTATTACTTATACAATAAAAGCGTAAAAGGTGGTAATAAATATGTCAGAAATAAAATTAAACGCAATTAACTTTGAATATGAGGTGATGAAGTCAGATAAACCAGTACTGGTTGATTTCTATGCTGACTGGTGTGGCCCATGCCGCATGCTGGGACCGGTTATTGAAGAACTGGCCAATCAAAGAAATGATATCAAGGTCTGCAAACTCAATGTTGATGAAAACCCAGAACTTGCCCAGGCCTTCAGAGTGATGAGTATTCCTACCCTGATGGTTGTAAATAAGGGAAAGATAGTAAAGACATCAAACGGATTCAGACCTAAGGAAGAGATAGAAAGAATGCTTCAGGAGGCACTATAATGTTTGGCTTTCTGTTTGGAAAAGATATCAATAAAGGCGTTGAGGAATTTAGGAATACCAGAGATGCTGTGCTTCTGGATGTAAGAACCAGTGATGAATATAAAAGTGGTCATATTGAGGGAAGTCTTAATATTGAGCTTGATAATATCAGGGACATTCAGAAGAAAGTGAAAGATAAGAATACTCCATTATTTGTGCACTGTTTATCGGGTGCCAGAAGTTCATCGGCTGTTTCTCTTTTAAAGAGCATGGGTTATACAAATGTTAAAAATATAGGTGGAATATCAAATTATAAAGGAAGATTAAAGGTATGAAAGTAATAATCATTGGTGGTGTTGCCGGTGGAGCTTCGGCAGCGGCAAGGCTTAGGAGACTTGATGAGAATGCTGAAATCACAATATATGAGAAGTCAGGTTATGTTTCTTATGCCAACTGTGGCCTTCCCTATTATATTGGCGGGATAATTGAGGATAAGGAGGAACTTACCCTGCAGACACCAGAGTCTTTTAAGAACAGATTTAATATTGATGTAAAGGTTCTGCATGAAGTAATCCGTATTGATCCTTTAAATAAGGAAGTGACTGTTAAGAATCTGTCTGATAATACTGAATTTAAAGACAGTTATGATAAATTATTGATCTCAGTTGGCGCAAAGCCAATTAAACCAAAGCTTGAGGGTATAGACAGCCAGAAGATTCTGGTATTAAGAACGGTTGAAGATACTTTCAAAATTAAAGAAGCAGTATCTAAAGATAATGTTGAGTCTGTAACAGTAGTAGGTGGTGGTTTTATTGGCGTAGAAACAGCTGAAAATCTAAGACATCTGAATAAACAGGTAACCATAGTTGATAAGGCTCCACAGATACTGGGGCAGATAGATGAAGATATGGCTTCCTTTGTGGAAAAGGAAATGAAAGACAACGGTGTAGAGCTTATGCTTAGTGCTGGTGTAGAGGGTTTTAAAGAAGAGGACAATAAGATAATTACTTATCTTGATAACAGCAAAACACTTAAATCTGATCTGGTAATACTGGCAATAGGTGTAGTACCTGACAGTACTCTGGCAAGGGAAGCTGGACTTAAGCTGGGCTTTAAGAATGCTATAGTGACAGATGAACATATGCGTACATCTGACCCCGATATCTATGCCTGTGGTGATGCGGTACAGATTTTAAACAGAGTATCAGGAACTTATACAAATATTGCCCTGGCTGGTCCAGCCAATAAGCAGGGCAGAATTGTGGCTGATAATATGGCGGGTATTGGTTCTGTCTACAAGGGCGCTCTTGGTTCATCGGTATTAAAGGTATTTGATCTGACAGTTGCCAGTACAGGATTAAATGAGCGTCTCACAAGGATGAATAATATGGAATATGAAAAGATAATTATTTCTCCTGCCTCTCATGCTTCATATTATCCGGGTGGAAGTGCTATGACCTTAAAACTTCTGTTTAAAAAAGATGGCCATAAGATAATAGGTGCCCAGATAGTAGGCAAAGACGGTGTGGATAAACGCATTGATGTTCTGTCAACCGCAATTTATGCCGGTATTAAGGCTAATGATCTTAAGGATATTGATTTGGCCTATGCACCTCCATATTCCTCAGCCAAGGATCCAGTCAATATGGCGGGTTTTGTGGCAGAGAATGTAATAAATGGTATTGTTAAACATTTCTTTGTCGAAGATATTGATTCACTGTCAGAAAGAGATGATGTCATTCTTCTGGATACCAGAACTAAAGAAGAGTATTCAAGAGGACATGCAGCTGGATTTGAGCTTAATATACCAGTTGATGAATTAAGAGATAATCTTAATAAACTAGATAAATCAAAGAAAATATATATTATGTGCCAATCAGGTTTAAGATCTTATGTAGCTTCAAGAATACTGGATAATCTTGGCTATGATGTATATAACTTTGCGGGTGGCTACCGTTATTATTCGAGTGTAAGACATGCGCAATATGAAAAGGGCGCCAGAACTGATTGTGGTATTTACTGATTAACGATAGACCGTCACATTTTCAAAGATAGTGGCGGTCTTTTGTTGGCATAATGGTTCACGTGAATAAACAGTTGTGTAAAGAAAAACACAACAAAGACTTTATCCGGATGGAAATATCAATTAAATTTGCTGTAGCGTTTAGAGCGTCTTATTATCACTTCTGATCAAAAAAGTCGAAAATGATATTTTTTTGAAAAAAGTGAGGAATTTTTATTTTTTGACACATATGGAATATGTAAATATTTTTTACATTATTCATATGAAAAATGTAAAAAATATTACAAAAATCATAGGAATAATGTTCAGACTGTCTTATCCTTGTTGATATGGGTGTTAATAAGTCTGTTCATTGTCTCGTCGTAATGACGGGAAATATAGACAGTATAGATAATGTCAATAATATTTAACATGGCAATTCTTGAGGTCATGGCGCCTTTTCGAAATATCGGTTCAGTTGAGGCGACATACAGGGGGATATCTGCCATTTTGGATAACTCGGTTGGTGTAAATCTGGTAATGGAGACAATGGTAGTGCCATTTTCTTTCAGATGTTCCATACACTTAATCATTTCCTTGGTATTTCCGGAATAGGAGAAGACAAAGGCCAGATCATCTTTGGATGAATTCATTGATGCCAGCAGCATTGAATGGTAGTCTTCGTTGGATACTGTTGGTTTATTTAATCTTAAGAGTTTGAGATATAAGTCTCTTGAAACATAATAGGATGCCCCTATGCCAAAAAGGAGGACGTTTCTGGCTTCATATAATCTGTCAGCTACTTCAATGATAGAGGCATCATCCAGAAGTTTGATGGAATCCTGAATAATATTAATGGAGTTGCTCTGAATTTTCTGAATGATGGAGTTTACATCTTCATTTTTGTCAAAGCTGAATTCAGAATGATTCTCATTTCCATCTTTAACTATAGCCAGATCAACCATCAGTTCTTTCTGAAAGTCATTATAGCCTTCAAAGCCCAGCTTGCGGCAAAGCCGCACGATGGTTGAAGGTGAGGCGAAGGTTTTTTCAGCCAGCTCTCTGACTGTAAGTTTTGAAGCCAGTGAGGAGTTTTCTTCAATGTATTCGGCAATAGCTGTTTCGGTTGAAGTGAGTGTTTCTTTGTATTCTCTGAGTCTTAATAGTACGTTTTTCATTGTT
>DBOW01000096.1:2850-3943 GCA_002299675.1 Solobacterium sp. UBA636 | reverse complement strand
TTTACCAAAATGTTAGCGTTTACAGAAACATTGTATCATAAATAATTAAATATATTGAAATATGGTTCGATAGATTTAGAATAAGAGATGTAAGCTGTTAAGAGCTCAAACAGCATTTATAAGAGGTGTATTTATGTTGAATTTAAACGGTTTTACTACCGAATCAAGAAACCCTGACACCATGAATCTTGATGAAATGTCGGCATTTGAAATAGTGCAGGCCATGAACGCAGAAGACAAAAAAGTGCCAGAGGCAATAGAAGCAATTCTTCCGGAGATTGCGTCTGTTGTTGATAAAGTAGTTGATACGTTCGAAAAAGGTGGCCGTCTGGTATATGTCGGTGCCGGTACAAGCGGAAGACTGGGAGTACTTGATGCCAGCGAATGTCCTCCAACCTACGGTGTTAAGCCTGAAATGGTTGTGGGACTTATCGCGGGTGGTGATACTGCTTTAAGAAATCCGGTGGAAGGCGCTGAAGACTCAAGGGAACTGGGAAAACAGGATCTTGAGAAAATCGGCTTCTCTAACAGGGATGTGCTGGTAGGTATTGCGGCAAGTGGCCGTACACCTTATGTACTTGGCGCAATTGATTATGCAAAATCACTTGGTGCCTTTACTGCAGCTATTGCCTGCAACAAGAATTCGGCAATTGGAAATGAAGCTGACATTGCCCTGGAAGTAATTGTTGGTCCAGAAGTACTGACAGGTTCTTCCAGACTTAAGGCTGGAACTGCCCAGAAGCTGATCTTAAATATGATCACAACCGCTTCAATGGTCAGAATCGGCAAGGCATATCAGAATCTGATGATCGACGTGCAGCAGTCCAACGAAAAGCTGCAGCGAAGAGCCGAGAACATCGTAATGGAATCCACTGGAGTAGAAAGAGAAGAAGCCAGAGAGTATCTGGACAAAGCTGATAATTCCTGCAAACTGGCAGTCACAATGATTTTAACTGGCAAGGATGCAGATGAATGTAAGAGCCTTCTTGAAAAGGCTAAGGGCCATGTAAGAATGGCTGTTAAATCAAACTAAAAGGGGTACAAAAAATATGACTAATGAAAAATTGGTTGAACTGATTCTGGAAAAAGTTGG
>DBOW01000096.1:0-2750 GCA_002299675.1 Solobacterium sp. UBA636 | reverse complement strand
GTTATGGGTATTGTTCATGACAAAGTAAATTATGTAGAAGTAGTAGTTGGACCTGGAAAGAGCCGTAAACTGGCTGATATCTGCCTGGCTATGGGAATTCCAGCTGCCAAACTTGCCACTGACAATGACTGGAAAGCCAACAAGGCTGCTGTAAAAGCTGGTCAGAAACAGGGTAAGATCAAGGGAATGTTAAAGACCTTTGGTGAAATCTTCATTCCATTAATCCCAGGTGTTATCGCCGCTGGTATCTGTGCTGGTGTATCGACATTTATTCAGCAGCTTGTTCCAGGCTGGGCTGATTCAAAGACCTGGACTGTAGTAATCAATCTGCTGGGCTTAATCAACAGTTCATTCCTGGCTTATCTGACTGCCTGGGCAGGATATAGAGCTGCCGAGAAGTTTGGCGGCACACCAATTCTTGGTGGAATGCTGGGTATGATTACTGGCCTTGCTCAGATCAATACTATCTCAGCTGCCGTTGGTCTATATAACGATGCTTCACCACTTGATGCCATTTTAAGAGCTGGAAGAGGTGGTGTACTGGCTGCCGTAATAGGTGTATGGGTACTGGTAAAAGTAGAAAAGGCAATAAGATCTAAGATGCCAGATTCACTGGATATTGTCTTTACACCATTATTATCATTACTTATCACTTTAATTCCTTATATCTTTATCGTAATGCCATTAACTGGTTTAATCTCAACCGGCTTATGTAAGGTAGTAGAATTCTTCTGCATGTCTCCTAGCGCAATTGTAAGAATTCTGGCTGGATTTATATCTTCTGCACTGTTCTTACCAATGGTTGCGATGGGTATGCATCATGGTCTTGTTGCCTTATATACTGTTCAGCTGAACACTTTAGGCTATGTTACACTTTATCCTGCTCTGGCTATGGCTGGTGCTGGCCAGGTTGGTGCCGCTCTTGCCATCTATCTAAAGTGTAAGAAAGTACAGAATAACCGTCTGAAATCAGTTATCACAGGTGCACTGCCTGCTGGTGTACTGGGTGTAGGTGAACCATTAATCTATGGTGTAACTCTGCCAATGGGCAAGCCATTCATTACTGCCGGTCTTGGCGCTGGCTTTGGTGGAGCCTTTGTAATGGCTATGCAGGTTGCCGCTACTACCTGGGGTCCTTCTGGTCTATTGGCTGTATTTGTAATGACTGCCGGTCCACAGGGTGCCTTCAATTCTGTATTATTCTATGTAATTGGTCTTGTCATCTCTTACATCATGGGCTTTATCATCACAAATATCTTTGTGAAAGATGAAGAAGTAGCGCAGGCTTAATGTAATATCATCAGATATGTGAGGCTATACCTCACATATCTTTCTATCAGGGAGGCATTTATGCTGGGACAGTCAATATATGTATCAAGATTTGATGAATCATTCATTCCAGAAAAAAATATAGATTTCTATTTTACCTCAATGCATATAGCCGAGGAATTCAATGACGAATTTAAAAATAAAGCCTTAAAACTGTTAAAGGTATTAAATGAATATAATAAAAAAATAATCCTCGATATATCACCAAGAGGAGTAGAAGCACTGGGCTTTAAAGACATATATGAATTACTGGATAACATTCATATTGATGTCTTAAGACTGGATTTTGGTTTCAGTGAAGAAGAAATACTGAACATCTGCGACCATATTACCATTGGAATCAACGCTTCAACCAATGATTATTCTCTGGCGCAGAAAATAAAAGAAAAAGGAAACAGAGTAATTGCCATTCACAACTTCTATCCCCGCCCAGAAACGGGCCTTGATGAAGATTTCTTCATAAAAAGAAATAAACAGCTAAGTGATATGGGCATTGAATTAATGGCCTTTATTCAGGGAGAAGACTTAAGAGGGCCACTCTTTGAAGGGCTGCCTACTCTGGAATCTCAGAGAAATATGAAACCCTATGTGGCCTATATGGAAATGAAGTATCTCTATAATCTGGATAATATACTGGTCGGAGATCTTGGGATATCATCGAAACAGATAGAACTGATAAGTGCAGCTGAAAAAGACAATATAATACTTCTTCCATGCACAATCAATGAGAAATACCATGAATACCTGAACAGAGATCTGACTGTACGCGATGATTCGCCTGATAATCTCTTAAGAATAAAGGAATCAAGAATGTATGCCTCATTCAACAGAGAAATAGAACCAGAAAATACCGTTGAAAGAACAAAAGGTTCCATAACTGTCGATAATATAAAATATCTGCGTTATTCTGGTGAGCTGCAGATATGCAAAAAAGACTATCCAATCTGTGAGAAGGTCAATGTCATTGGGCATATAGATGATGAATATCTTTCGCTGTTAAACATTGTCAACAGAGGAAGCAGAATCAGACTAATTAATTCAAATCAGACTGAATCAGTTTAAATCGAATTAAGGGGCTGTTACAAAATAGCTAATTGAGATAGCTGGGTGTAACAGCCCCTTATTTTTCATGAATCCATATCCTCTGAAAAATTGACACATTTTTCTTCGTGCTGTCTTGTAATCAACATCAATTTTTTCCAGATTGGTGGAAAGGAACCCTCTTAAACAGTCTTCACAGAAAAAGTTACTGTAACGGGCATAATTATCGAAATGTTCAGAATTAATAGTGTGCCGGAAACGGGAAAAAATCTCTTCTGCATCATAAATCGGTTCTGAAACTGGAACGCGCTTGCCACAATGCCCGCAGAACATTCTGTCTATTTCCTCGGTTGCCTCACGTACATTGCCATCTTCAAAGC
>DBOW01000035.1:8488-10747 GCA_002299675.1 Solobacterium sp. UBA636 | reverse complement strand
TTATTTTCAAAAGAATTAAAATCTTTACCGCTTGATGATTCATACATAGATTCACCAAGCATTATCAGAGCATTTGTTCCATATATCTTCTCATAATAAAGAAAACTGCCAAGCTCTCCATAATACTGGCTCATATTCAGTGCATCACAGGCACCATCTTTACTGTAGTCGGTATAGGATGTAATTTTAGAATTAATACCAAGATGCCTGTAAAAATAATTCTCCAGATCTTCAAGAGAGTAATTTGTATAGCTTCTAAAAGACAGATAAGCATAATAGTTATAATATGGGTTCTCAAAATTAACTGCATGTTCATAACTGTCCAAAAGATAATCATCAGCCATATCATAAAAATCATCATAAAAATAATGATTATCATAGCTGTAATAAAAAACACCATCTTCAAAATAATCTGGTTTTACATCAACTGAAAGCGAATACTCATATATCTCATTATCAAAATTTATATTGAGATAGTGTACCAGAGAACCATTTACAGCTGCATATCTGGATATTCTTTTTACAGCTTTATGATAAGGTATTATCTCTGTCTTATTCTTCTCGATATAGCCTATATCACCATTAAGCATGAATCTGACTCTGTTTCCCTCAAATCCCAGAAAAAGCCCCTCTGGAGTCTTATATTTCTTCAGACAGGAAGTTCCATTATAAACACTTTCATACGAAACAGTATCTTCCTCAAATATAAAATTCACAACCCCGTATTTCAGATCAGCTATTTCACCATCTGCATACAGTATTGGTTCTTTATATTCCTCATAATTATTCTGATAAAAATCTCTGGCTTCACTTATTGAAGCAAAACTTTCAATCAGAACATCGCCATCATAGAATTCGTAAGATTCCTGGGCATATACAGGAATAAAACAGGTGCACATAAGCACAAGTATCAGAAACAGTTTTTTAAACATAGAACTATTTTAACACTAATAGACCAGAAGTCTTGTATATTGTGGTAAATCAAACTTCATTAATGGCACATCCTTTTTCAAAGCGACACCATGACACATATAATAACGCTCATCATAGTCCAGTATCGGGTTATCCTCTTTAAGAAGTTTCAGATTATCAACAATCGAGAGTCTTTTATCCATCTTTATTTCATAATACCTGTCACACCACATAAGTCTGAAACAGACAATAATTTTATTCATCCGCAATAACAATCCTTTCACATCGATAGTTATGGTATAAAATACCTTCTTTTTCCTTAAGTTCTTCCCTGATGTCGCAATAAAACAGCTTAGAAGGAACAATTCCTTCACCACAGAAGAGAATATAATCATAATCCTCCGGCTTTATTTTTTCACTGCATATTCTGCAGTCGATATTGAGACATTTTTCAAAAACTCCCTGGTATTTTTCAATAATAATCTCATCATATGAAGTGATAAGCAGTTTATCATTATAAGAAACAAATATCTCATCTCTTTTTCTAATATCATAGCCAATCAGTGTTCCCCTTACAGAGCTTGAGGTCATAATACTCTCCGGTATCCTTTTAATATATGCCTTTTCATAAGAATCATACAGCACATAATCCTCGATAATACAGGGCACAAAAGGTACAGCTTCATCACGATAATAATAGGAATCAGCTTTATATCTTGAGGATGCACCAAATAAACTGATAATATCCTGTTTATCATGCATCTCTATGAGCAGTTTCTGTGTAAAACTGTTCAGTATCTTATAATTAACGCTGCTGCCTCTGTTTATAAAAATAAACGAGAACCCTGACATATTACTTCTGTTTAGAAGTCTGACAACATATTCTCCATATTCCTCATCCAAAGAAAGAAAAGTATTCAGATCATCAATCAGCAAAGTAAAGAAACTGATGTTGTCATTAAGCATGGTTCTAAAAAGGAAAAGAATATCATCCTTTTCATTAAAGAGCAGACTTTCTCTAATGTACCCACCCATATATTTTTCATGACCTATAATTACCGAAGCTCTCTTTACAGCATTTAAACCATTAAGGACATTAATGATTTCTTTTTTTCGGGTACTTGAAATCATAATACTTTCATCACCTTTAAAGGATACAGCACCATAGCTGGCATTTAGATAATCATCTGTTTCACCAAACACCAGTACTTCTTCAAGTGAATATTTCTTTTTAAGCACCAGGCTTTTTAAAGGGAGTGGTTTTTCAAATTTCAGTTTAGGAAGTCTATAGTCCTTTTCATCACAGATATCCAGTATTTTTTCACAGAAATACGCTGACTCCATGAA
>DBOW01000035.1:4617-8353 GCA_002299675.1 Solobacterium sp. UBA636 | reverse complement strand
TCATCAGCGAATCATCTACCAGCAGGCAGAAATCACCAGGCCTTAGAAGAAAGGCAGCATCATCTTTTTTAATGATGTCTCTGGAATCTCTTTCGCTGTTTAGTTTCAGCGCTATTTTGAAATGAGAGTTAGACCAGATCTCCTCATCAATAACTCCTGAAGGCTTCTGGGTTGCCAGAATAAGATGCAGTCCTAAAGAGCGGCCAATGCGGGAAAAACTTATCAGTTTGGATATTGAATCCGGATAGCTTTTCTTCAGTTCGGCAAACTCATCCACCACTATAAGCAGATGAGCCAGCTTCTCAAAACCATAGGCCTCGCAGTTTTGAAGATAATCATCAATCGACATAATCGACTGCTGACATTTGTGCGAAAGTTCCTTGAAAAGCTGCTGCCTTCTGGTACAGATTCTGCCAATTGCGATTGACAGTCTTTCAAAACCAGCCTCATCCAGATTGGACAAAGAAGCGATTACATGCGGCAGAGTTCTGTCTTTATATGTAAGCGATTCAACAATACCTGCTCCTTTATAGTCAACTATAATCATGTTCAGATATTCTGGTGAATATCTCAGTGCCAGTGAAAGCAGCATCGAAATAATAAGTTCCGACTTGCCCGAACCTGTAGATCCGCCAATCAGCCCATGCGGACCATCTTTAGTTTCATGCAGATCAAAATCCAGCATTTCCTGACCACTGCAGGCAAAACTGGCTTTTAATCCAGATGAAGTGTGCGAGTAGTTAAATAAAATATCTTCTTCACTGAAAATATTTTTAAAGCTGATACTTTGGCCGTCCTCATATTTCCTGGTTCTGGAGATATATTCAAAATAGTCAGCATAGGCAATATCAGTATTTTCATGTACAAAGTCCTGACGGTTTGTACAAATATAAGAAGCTATTAAGCCTGTATAATCAATAAACACTTCCGAATCTTTCAAAAGCCTTTCATCTTCTGTAAAGTATATTGTATGAACATTTGTGTTTCTGAATACCACATCGCTGTAGTCGCAAAGAAGAACTACTGTTTCCATACTGGTTTTAAGACTGTTGATTTTTGACAGATCTCTTTCCGAAGTCAGGGTGTATCTTTTTTCATCATGATAAAGATGAGGCAAGGCCAGAAAATCTTCAAATACTCTGTCATCTTTGCAGTAAACTACAATAAACAGATCATCATAATGATGCTTATAGCTTAACTCAAGGAGTACTTCTTTCATAGAAGCTATTCTGTCTTTTGTCCTTATTGTAACTCTTGAGTATTTCTTCAGCTCAAGATACAGCGGATAATCAATGATGTTGTTCAGATGATATTTAACTGATTTTAAAATATCATCTATCTCTCCATCACCGGTATTTTCATATTCAAAATCCATATGGCGATTATACTTTCCCAGATACAGGTTTAGAAAATGATTATTATTTAAGGTTACGTAGAACAGCTTTGAAGTAATGTCTTCAGGATTAAACACATACTGACTTACATATTTAATTTCGGCATTTATACCTTCCGTTACTTCTTCTTTGTACTCTTTAAGATATTTCAGATATTTATCTCTGGCATCATTATAACTTTTCTCATAGTTTTTCTTTTCCAGCTGATTTATGACAAAAGGCCATACCACACCCGAAAGAATAATGGTAAGCGGCATCAGGCCCATTGCCACCATGGTCAAAGAAAACCCGTTCATCAGATAGCTGGAATAAATATTGATTGACGAAATCGCACAAAGCGTTAAAGCCATGGTAATGGCTGGTCCAACCTGCGATAAAAGGCTTCTTTTATTCCAGATGGGATGGGTAAACTTATTTAGTTTCTTTATTTTAAATTCTATCTGTTCTCCTTCATGAAAATTTACCATCTGAGGCTTCTGAATTTTCAGTTTTAGTATTTTTTCATCCAGTTTTATTTTTTTAAGCTGACAGGTGTTTCTGAATGAATTAAGATAGATAAAGTTTTCATAGAGATAACATTTAAGACCGAGTATTTCCAGGAAATCGCCGTTTTTTATATCCTGGCCAAGATAGGGGAAATTATTAACAAATATTAAACAGGCATTAGACATAAGTGAGTTTTTCTCAATTCTTAAAATGTTATCTCTATAAAAGGGATCAAGATTTATAATATCCGCATCATTTTTGGCAGATATGATCATATCTTTCCTTTCATAGATATTAAAATCACTGATCCCCAGGGAATCGCTGTACAGAAAAAGCTGTATTTCTTTTATGCCGTTACAGATGACATAGAAATGATCAGGGAGTGCTTCACAGGTTCCTGATTTAAAATAAAATTTTTCGTTCAGGATAATGGTATTTCTGATGATTCTGAAATTATCAAAAATACATTCATCACTAAATTCGTATTCTTTTTTTCTGTTGCCGTCTATAACAATCGCGTACATTTATTACCCCGTTGAAACTAATACATTCAGATAGCTGTTAAATCTGCCATCTGCAGTAGATATGGTGATTATGCAGGAACCGATAGTTTTTGCGTAAAGCTTAAGTCCTGATATATCAACAATATCTTTATCACTGGTTATTACCAGATCGCTGAGTTTATAATTCTGCGGCAGAGATTTTACTGGTATTTCTGCACTTTCATTTATTTTCACCACCAGTGAATACTTATTCAGAATTATTTTGTCGCTATTCAGATTCAGTTCTTCGTTTTTAATTACTGTCTTATTTTTGCGCGTGCACTTATCAACAAACTGAAAATTCTCTATATGTGTCTTATTACCGAATACCTGGTTGTCTTTATTCAGTATTTCAAACTTCTTGTTTAATCCAAACCTGTAAAGTCTGGTCTTTGAAGTATTCACCTGAATATCCATCACCCAGTTAAGCGACACATCGCCACAGATAAGCACATCGCTGTTTTCTCTGCTTATTTCATCCAGTGCATAATACTCAATATCGCTGCTTACAGGATTATCTTTGCCGTTTTCATCATACAGGTGCATGATTGAAGAAAGAGAAGCCTTAATACCTAAAGCCAGTTCAACATCACTTAAGCGCATGCCGGCCAAAGACAGACTGAAGTTCAAGGCTGCTGAAGCCTTGGAATTTGCGCCAAGTATAAAGTCAGCTGTATTATCTATATCCTTAATCAGACGCATAGCTCCATTGCGGCATTCAAAACCTGCATAGCCCTTATTAGCCACCACCAGCTCGATTTTGCCTGATACATAGATATTTAACAGAATATCCACATTGAAATTCAAAGATGGCACAGCCGCTATAGGTGTTGAAATTGTACATACCGGAATTGAAGCTTCAATGGCATCCTTTTTTGTATGGATGGCTTTTTTAACCGATGAGAGAAAATCATCCGCCTCAAGTTCTCTGTAATCCAGATAATAATAGTTGTATTTTCCACACGATACACCAAGCTTGCTGCTGATATTGAAATCAGCCTTGAAATATGATGACTTCCTGTCGCTTGTTGCATCATCGGCAACTTTGTAGGTGGTTTTGACACCAGACAGAGAGAAATCATAATAGACTTTCATGCCATTTTCATCTCTCTCCAGTCTGATATCTATTCCATTTTTTCTGGTCACATAACTCAGTTTGAAACCAAACAGTGATTTTTCTTCTTTTTCACTTTTGAGCATCATGAAGGAATTGTTGAAGTAAGAAGAGGTATTTCCCTGATATTCCTGAATCTGGGCATTTTCGAAATCTATTTCTAAATCACTGCCGCTGATTGAATATGAGCTGAAGAAATC
>DBOW01000035.1:262-4486 GCA_002299675.1 Solobacterium sp. UBA636 | reverse complement strand
TTTCCTCCTCCTTCATATAGCTGTCAATATGAATTACTTCAGGATTTTCTGTTACCGTGTTTTCTTCAGCAAACTTCTGATTATTGATATATTGTGCAAGTAACTTAATAATTTTAATTGCCTCACTTCTTTCGATAGAGGACTTAGAAATATCTTTAATCAGTGTTTCGTTTAGAAAATCATTATAATAGTCTTCATCCGTAAAATAGTTATGACAGCTTTTTAATACATAATCAGCACTTAGTTTTCTGTTAAGTATGGACTTATCCTCACTGGTAATGATGCCATATTCCTCCAGCTCATAAAGATAGTTTTCCTCATCACCTATACCGGTGGTTAAAGCCAGATCTTCAAGATAATCCTGGACTTTATAACTGTCTTTACAGCCTGACAGAGAGACAATAAGCACTGTACACAGCAGAATTTTAATTAAATCCCTGAGCATTCGATGTAATTGTGCTTTCCAGAGAATCATATGAAGCTACAGTGTAATCCAGGAATCGGCAGTAACTTTCAATCGTTTCTGACTCTTTGACATAGCGGCTGGCAAAGCTTTTATATCTGGCAGCGATTTCCCTTGAACCAGAAGAGTCCCAGACACTGTTAACTTCATTCATAATGGATGTTATGGAATTAAGCACATCATCAAGTGCCGTATTCAGTGCCCGGATCTGCGCCGATGAGGCACTTACCTCAGGCATAGTGATTCTGATCTGTTCACTCATAGTCCACTTCCTCCATATAATCTTGATGCCGATGAATAAAGTTCATCCTGAGTTTCCCTGTAGGCTCTAGCCGAGTTTCTTAGAAACTGAGCATATTGTGACAGTATCATCGAAATCTGCCTGAAGTCACCCTTGAAGGCCATTACCCGGTTGGTAAATTCAAGATTATCCTTTCCCTGCCAGTTTGCAGACATTTTGTCAACTTCAGAATACAGGCTGTTATATATGCGTTCATATTCCTGATTCTGAGATTCAATACGGCTGGCTGCAGAGTCCAGCTGCGATGGATCAACATAAATTTTTTGCATAGAATTTTTTCCTCCTTGATATTGTTATTGTCAAAAAAAATGAAAATTCCTCACTGTTTGCCAAAAAAAGTGTAAAAACCGCCCTGTTTCAGCCATTTAGGTACAATATTCCATTATTTTAATCTTGATGATAAATTATGTTTCAGAGCATTATTTACATGTTTTCTGTTAAAATTTAGCTATGAAAATTAAACCAGATAAACAGATAGAAGACTATATTAAGCGATGCTACAGTAATCTCGATCTAAATTATCAGAACGACTTTCTGGATGGCTATATTGAGCCAGAAAATGAAGAAGAGGCAAAAAAAGAACTTCTGCAGGCCGGGCAGCAGGAATTCCTGTATGGAAATCCTTCTTTATATATCCATACTGCCGATTTCAGAAACAACCCCTACTACAAAAACATTCATCTGGACAAAATAGTTTCCAGCAGCTTTTCATATGAAAAGGTTCTGATAGAGAAAAACCTTCTTTTCAATTACGACAGCATTATCGATGACGAAGAAAAAGAACTCAAAGACTACATGAAACTCAGAGCTCTGGATGAAGATCTGGAGATGATTTATCTGTTTGAAGAAAATGAAGGCTGGATGATGTGTTCACCCTCAGAAGCCAGCACCAACGATCCCTACGCAGCTAAAGCCAGAGGAAATGTCTTAACCTTCGGCCTTGGAATAGGCTATTTTGTCTATATGGCCATATTAAACCCGAATGTAGATTCGGTTACGGTAATAGAAAAATCTGAAGATGTTATAGCTCTGTTTTCACAGATTGTAAAACAGTTCCCGCAGAATAAAGAAATACGGATAATACAAGGTGATGCCTTTGATTATTTTAATGAAGATTTTCTTAGCGCTTATGACTACATCTATGTGGACATCTATAAATCATCGGATGATGGAAGAGAAATAATTGCCGATCTTTTGGCAGAGTATCTTCCACCACATGAAAAAATAGATTTCTGGATTGAGAATTCCTGTCTTAATCCCATCAGAACTCTTATTCTGATGCATTATGATGAACTGCTGAACAATAAAACTCTGGCAGTAAACAGCGAATATGAAGAAATAATGGAAAAAGTACGTTACTATTTTTCACTGATTGATATTACAATAGAAGATGTCAACTCTCTAAAAAACATGATGTACGACAAACATCTAATAAGAGAGATACTGGGGGTAAAAAATGATTGAATCAAATATGAAAGTACTTAGAGAACTTCCAAGTCCGCAGGTACTTAAGCAGATGTATCCTCTTCCTGAAGGATTAGCTGAAATAAAAAGAAAAAAGGATGAAGAGATAAGAAAAATATTTACCGGGGAAGATAACAGACTGATATTGATAATCGGTCCATGTTCAGCTGATAGAGAAGATGCGGTATTAGACTATATGCATCGTCTAAAAGATGTAGCTGATAAAGTGGAAGATAAAATCATGATGATTCCAAGAGTCTACACCAACAAGCCAAGAACCAAAGGCGTGGGCTATAAAGGCATGCTTCATCAGCCTGATATTCATAAAAGTGAAGACATGCTGGCGGGCATAATTGCGATCAGACAGCTTCATATTAAAGTTATGCAGGAAACAGGTTTTGTCTGTGCTGATGAAATGCTGTATCCAGAAAACTATGCTTATCTTTCCGATGTACTGGGCTATGTGGCAGTTGGTGCCAGGTCAGTAGAAAATCAGCAGCACCGCATGGTAGCCTCATCAATCGATGTTCCTACCGGAATGAAAAACCCTACTGGTGGTGATCTTTCAGTTATGATCAACGCCATTGTGGCAGCCCAGGCAAAACAGAAGTTTGTTTACCGTGGCTTTGAAGTAGAAACTCAGGGAAATCCTCTGTCACACGCTATTTTAAGAGGCTATGTCGATAAATATAACAATGCCTTCCCTAACTATCACTATGAAGACCTGGAACAGCTGGTAAAAATGTATAAAGAGTCAAACCTGGCACATCCTGCCGTTATTGTTGACTGCAACCATTCCAATTCCGGCAAGAAATATGAACAGCAGGCCAGAATCGCTGATGACATTATCCACTCTTGTGAAGTGTCTGAAGAAATCAACAGACTGGTTAAAGGCCTAATGATTGAAAGCTATCTGGTAGATGGCTGTCAGAAACCTGGCGGAGAAGTATATGGCCAGTCAATAACTGACCCATGTCTTGGCTGGGAAAAGAGCGAGAAATTAATTTACTCCATCTATAACGAACTAAAAAACAAGGATTTAAGATAACATGTCAATAACTGTATTTGGAGCCATATTTGTTGATATTAAAGGCTATCCATACAATGTATTTATACCAAAAGGCCGAAACGTTGGCCAGATTACAACCACCTATGGTGGCGTATCAAGAAATGTCAGTGAAGATCTGGGAAACATTGAATTAAAACCAACCTTTGTCTCGATGGTCGACGACACGCCTACTGGTAAAGATATAATCGCCAGACTTAATAAACACGGTGTAAATACCAGCTACATCCACTCCAGAAAAGACTGCACTGGAACCTGGCTGGCTGTCTTTAACGAAAGAGGTGATGTCGAGGCCGCCATTTCCAGACGTCCTGACCTCACAGGAATTCTGGAAACTCTGGAAACTCAGGGAGATGAGATATTCAAAAACGCCGATTCCATCGCCCTTGAAATCGATATTGAAGAACTGATACTGAATAAGATACTTGAACTTTCAGAAAAACATAACAGAAAACTCTATGCCCTGGTGTCCAATATGTCTATTGCGATTGAAAGAAGAGAAGTACTGGGCAGGGTAGCCTGCTTTGTCTGCAATCAGCAGGAAGCATCCATATTTTTCTCTGATAATTATGACTATCTGGAGCCAGAAGAAATGCGAAAGGTACTCTTAGAAAAAGTACAGACCACCCATATTAAGTCGATGGTGGTAACTATGGGTGAAAAAGGGGCAGTTTATGCCTCAGATGATGGTGAAAGTGGCTATGTTGAAGCCATTGCCACTAATGTAGTAGATACAACCGGTGCAGGCGATGCCTTCTTTGCGGGTGTTGTGGCTGGCTTGACCTACGGCAAAAGCCTTAAAGAATCCTGCATTATCGCATCCAGACTGGCATCTTCGGTCATATCTTCAACCAAGGCTGTCTGTCCGAAATTTGAAGCCAGCGAATTTGGGCTTCAGAAAAGATAAATAGTTTATAAAAGGTGCTAAAT
>DBOW01000035.1:0-224 GCA_002299675.1 Solobacterium sp. UBA636 | reverse complement strand
TAAGATTCAGCACCTTTTATTTTATATATCATCTGAATATGAGGTATTCCATCCTCCAGAAATTCTTCTGAAGACTGCACAAAACCACATTTTTCATATAGGCTTCTGGCATATGTCTGAGCCTCAATGACGATTCTGTCACAGTTAAACTTCTCTTTAGCCACATTTATACCCATCTTAACAATCATGGTGCCATAGCCTTTTCTGCGTTCAACCGCAATAAC
>DBOW01000022.1:2186-2720 GCA_002299675.1 Solobacterium sp. UBA636 | reverse complement strand
CTCAGCTCTATTGAAGCCTTCAAGAAACTGGAAAAACCAGGCCAGAAATGGCATCTTCATGGCTATGCCTCACTACTAGGCAACTACGTCCTCATGATGTTCTATACCGTAGTATCTGGCTGGATGTTTACTTATTTCTATAAATTCATTACAGGTGAATTTAAAGCCGGCATGACTTCAAATGAATGCACTGCTGTCTTTGATGAACTGTTATCTAATCCCCTGGAAATGACCCTGTGGATGGCAGTTGTAGTTATACTTGGCTTCTTTGTCTGCTCAAAAGGACTGCAGAACGGCATTGAAAAAATCACCAAAATAATGATGTCAGCACTATTAGTACTAATCGTAGTACTGGCAATACACAGTCTTACTCTAAGCGGCGCAAAGGAAGGCTTAAGCTTCTACCTGCTTCCTGATTTTAATGTTCTTAAAGAAAATGGCATAAATCTTGTAACCCAGGCAATGAACCAGGCCTTCTTTACTCTTTCACTGGGCATAGCTTCCATGGAAATCTTTGGCAGCTACATGTCAAAA
>DBOW01000022.1:1313-2096 GCA_002299675.1 Solobacterium sp. UBA636 | reverse complement strand
GCCTGCTTCTCTTTTGGCATTGAAGTAAATTCTGGCCCAAGTCTTATCTTTATTACTTTGCCTAATGTCTTTGTGAACATGAAAGGCGGCATCCTGTGGGGAAGTCTGTTCTTCCTTTTCATGACCTTTGCCAGCTTCTCAACAGTAATTGCCGTATTTGAAAACATTCTTTCAAGCTGCATAGATTCATTTCATATATCCAGAAAAAAAGCCTGCATCATAAACTGCATCCTGATTCTTGTATTATCTTTACCATGCATACTGGGATTTAATATCTTAAGTGATGTAACAATCATTGGAAACAGAGGCATACTGGATTCCGAAGACTATATTGTATCTAATCTATTGCTTCCAATTGGTTCTTTAATCTTCCTTCTTTTCTGTACATATAATTATGGCTGGGGCTTTGACAACTACTACAAAGAAACCAACACCGGAAAAGGATTAAAAATAAAACCATGGATGAAGTATTACTTCAAATATGTTATTCCTGTACTGATTATTTTCCTGCTTATAAGAGGGCTATAAACAGCTATCCTAAGAAAAAACAATTAAATATCCACATTAAAAGGACATTACTCTGTCCTTTTTATAACTATTTCTTTATAATTTCCCAATAGCCAGCCTTTCTGGAACCAATTCTTCTAATAAGACCTTTTTCACTTAACAGCTTAAGATGCCTTTGAATAGTCGCAGGACTTTTTGATAGTTTTTCAGAAAGATCAGCACCACTTATATATTTATTCCCTGCAATCAAATCTATAATTTCCTTATCAATGCTGT
>DBOW01000022.1:0-1283 GCA_002299675.1 Solobacterium sp. UBA636 | reverse complement strand
TCTATCATTTATTCTATCATTTAATATATTTGGCACCCTGCTAAAAATAAATGTAAAGCCGAAATCATCATTTTTATATTTATAATCAATATTTTCGTTCGCACACAAAGTGAAAGTTCTGTCAAAGCCTGTGCCAAAGGCATCTATATAGCCGAATTTATATAGAACATCGGCTATAAGAACGTTGCGTATTTTACTGCCAACATCTCCTGAGGCAAATTTTACAGGGTCTACATTTCTCAAAATACCACCAGGATTATATATTCTTACCGAAGATTTAAACACAATGTACTGGTTATAATCTCCTTCAATCGCATATGAACAATGTGCAAGAGAATTAACCACAATCTCTCTTATGGCTCTGGAAGGTATTTCAGGAACCTCTACCCTTTGAGCATCAATAATTGAAGCTTTATAGGAAATATGATTCTGAATATAAGATATTGCCTCACGAATACACTGTATTATATTGCCTCTAAATTCTTTTATTTCACCAAATTCGGTTCTTGTATCTGTAGGATAATTTGCTTCTTTAATAGTAACTGGCTTATTATTTCCAAACAGATAGAGACCGGCATTATTAAGCTTCCCATTCTCAGTAAGCAGATTAAACTTATTCAGCGCATCAAAAGCGTTTTTATAAACATAATCCAATCTTCCCTTTTCATTGGCTGTTCGAACACACTCAATCAAAAGCTCTTCATCAATATCATCTACATCATAGACGGTTTCTTTCTTCTCCCATTTGGAATAATTAGGCACCTTATCTTCGAAAAAATGCTGAAGTTCCATAGAACTCATCGAAATATCCGAATCTCCAACTCTGATATAGAATCTGCCATATGCAGAATAAGGAGTATCATCGCCTTTGGCGCTAAGCATCAAAACATTCTTCTCATCAATTACAGAGGTATCAACTTTAAGCTCAGGAGGAAACGGTTTAAGATAATTTCTTATTTCCTGGGTAAGCTTGGCAATGGTTTTCTTGCCAACATCACAGCCTGTTACTATTCCATCATCATTAATCCCAAAATAAACTATACCCTCGTGTGTTTTATTTAACATTGCGCTTAGAGAAATAACACCTTCCTTCATCTGTGTTAAGGACTTTTTTAATTCAATTTTTTCATTTTCTGTAAACATAAAAACTGTTCTCCTCGCTTTTTTATATCATTTATTCTATCATTTATACTATCATTTATACTATCATTCACATTCTTCACTATTAATAAAAGAGATAAGGTTCAAACCCTATCCCTTCTAATAAAAAGATAATGCCAGTC
>DBOW01000130.1:3441-4283 GCA_002299675.1 Solobacterium sp. UBA636 | reverse complement strand
TGTTTTTCATATATAGTATATAGTTCCACAAAGGAATACATAGAAGGACTGCAGAACTATAGGCTAAGCAAATTCAAATAAGAAGTACCATTCTCTGGAGCCTCAACCCCAAAATAATCGCAGCAGGTTGCGCCATTATCCGACATAGTCTTACGGATGCCAACATGCACATCGCTTAAACCCTTGCGATATATCAAAAGTGGCACACACTCTCTGGTATGGCGGGATGAACCTATATCTGGGTCATTACCATGGTCAGCCTGAACTATCAAGATATCATCCTCAGTCAGCAAAGGAATAATCTTGGCCAAACCTCTATCCGACTTCTCCAGAATCTCCTTATAAACATGCGAATCCTGCGAATGACCTGCCAGATCTGTTTCCTGAATATTGGTACAGATAAAGCCAGTTTCATTTTCCTTAATAGCCTTAATAGTCAGCTCCATACATTCATCAGTAGGGACGCAGCTAATAGAAGTACCGCCATCATTGGCCACGATATCCGCAACCTTGCCAATCAGAATACATGGTATACCGTTTCTAGTCAGAATAGTAGGTGCCTGAACATTCTTATTTACACCATAGCCTAAGTGCCTGCACTGATAGCCCTGTTCATAAGACTTAGATTTAGCCGATGCTACACCGATAAACTTGCCATTTCTTACTTCCTCAGCATTATACAGATCCTGCATATTGTTGCCAGTACCGCCAAAGACAATCACACGGCCAACAGTCACAACTTCTCTTACCTGTTCACCAATCTCCAGTTCTTTTTCAAAGGAAATATAGTCAAGCGGAGCCGTTACGTTGTAGCACATTCCCAAATCTGCTTCCAGATTATC
>DBOW01000130.1:3003-3365 GCA_002299675.1 Solobacterium sp. UBA636 | reverse complement strand
TGGCCATAATTCTTCAAATGATTATAGACTATCTCCACCTTCTCCTGGAAAGGCTGAACCTCCGGCTTCTTTGGCAAAGTTCCCATAATCTCCTGATGACCCATAAAGGTATCAGCTCCAAAGTGCATAAGCTCGCTCTTGCCATAATTTGGATGCTTCGCAAACTTCATAAATTCACTCTCTTTGCCATAGGCATTCATTAAACCTAGTGACTCAAGAGTTGGAAGCTTAAGATCTGGACAGTCATTTAAAATACTTCTTAAAGTATTAGCCTTTTCATCACCTGGCCTGGCTGTGGCAGCATCATCCATGGCACCAATGCCAAAACCATCAAGCACAATAATAATAAATCTCTTACTCAT
>DBOW01000130.1:0-2904 GCA_002299675.1 Solobacterium sp. UBA636 | reverse complement strand
CATGGTATCAATACGCTTAGGATCCTCTTTTAAGAAAGTACCAGATACTTTATAGAACATAGGTGCAATTTCATACTTCGATTCAGCACCAACCGGATTGGGCAGTCCGCCCAGCTTTTCCGCTTCAGTCAGCATCTTTCTGGCTAATGGCTCCTTAAGCTCAACAACCATGACCTTGGACTGGGCATTGACTATCATTGAGTCTTTCACAAAATCCAGTTTCCTTACTTCCTCATTGGCTTTTTCACATTCAGCTGCGGACACCGCCAGCAGTACTGGTGCATAGGTCAGACCACGAAGCACTTCCTGAGCTTCCCATCCCTGTACCTGACAGCCACCCGAATAATGCATCTTTCTTATTCTGTCGATATATTCCTTCTTTCCAACTACACAGCCAATGCCCTCTGGCCCCTGCAGTTTGAAACAGGAGAAGCAGGATAGATCGGCACCATTTTCACAGCCTATTTTATCTACCTTCATAACGGCATAGTTTTCATCAATAATAATCGGCAGATCTTTAACTGATTTCATCAGTTTAATCAGTTCACCAAGATTATAACTGTCTTCCGGTACCTGTCTTGTATGCTGAATAAGAATAGCTTTTATATCGTTATTCTGTAAAACACTTATTACATCATCTGGATTATTAAAGTTGGCTTTAATGGTATTTAAACCAAACATCTCAATAGATGTAACTGTAGTTGAATAGACTGGTGCATCATGGACCATTAATAACTCACCTGGTTTAATCATTGACGATAAACCATAACGTATAGCTCCTGTACCTGAACCTCTGACCAGTATACATGCTTCCTGATTAAAAAAATCCGCAATTGTCCTTTCAGCCTGAATAGTAAAATCAGGTTCATTATTTGGCTGTTTAACACCTAAATCACCACGTGACAGGGACATATAGCCATTAAAGTTTCTGGTCATGCAGTCCACAAATCTGAACTGTTTATTCATGGCTTCTTCAATGGAAATACTTTTTAATGGATATACTTTCATACCTTATAACCCTCTATGAAATAATTATTATGATCTAAAAAATAACGCTCAATCAGTGGATCGTGATACTCATCAATCTCTAAAGCCAGTCTTAAAAGCCTTGAAATCTTTATATCATCATTCTCACACATCAGAAGATAGCTGCAGCCAAGCTCACTCATTGGCAGACTCATGGCTGTAGCCCCTGCGATATTGCATACACGAACATAGCCCTTGTTCGCTTTTTCCTGTATCAGTCTGGTCCTTTCATCAAAATGACCAAATAACGAATCCCCAAAACCATCAAGATCTACCGGTCCCTCTTTTACAAGGAGCACATCACATTTCTTTAGAATATCTTCAAGATAGGGAACCAGAATGTTTCTGGGGGCATGATTATCCATTAACTCAATTACTTCTGATTCAATACCTTCATATTTACTGCCTGAATAAACCAGACCATAATCATCTGCCGGTTTAATATTAATGGCATATTCAATTGTCTGTATCAGAAGATTCTTGTCTCTTGTCATAAAGCCAATCGAATTCGTAGCCACCATACCATCAGTATTGGGCTTTGGTTTCTGAACTCTGTCTTCCTCTATTTTTTTAGAAATAAATGACAGTATATTAAGGCATATTGCCGGAGCCAGAACTGAACCACCACCATCATTGCCGATGCCCAGATCATTAATTCCCGCAAAAACATTAATTGCCGTACCTGAAGATGAACCAGACATAATATGACCGGTAATGGGGTTGATCAGTTCGGTATCCACTGCCCTTCCTGCCAGCTGAGACTTTTTATCAATGGTATGTAAGGCATAGCCATAGTTTTCAAGTTTATGCATCAGGGTATTGGGGATAGAAGCCACATTCTTAATACCTACAGGTATCTTATCTTTATCAATATCAAAAGTCTTTACAACTGATCTGTAGGGATTTAAGAGCGCAACTTTATGTCTTAATTCATAGTCCAGCATCTTACCAGTTCCTCTTGATTTCCTTTCCTAAAGAATCAAACAGATAAAGCTCAGGCTTATTTTCACTTAAACCCTTAACCACACCAACATGTGATCTGGTTGTAAAAATCTGAGTTCTAAAACACATAACTACTGTATCCGAAACATCACATTCACCATCAATAATAAAATGATAATCAATTGAATCATCCGCAGCAGAATGAACCTTATATCTAAGCGCTGTATCAGCACTCTTGCCAACCATGCAGTTCTCTAAATGACCTCTGCGATAACTGCCACCGCCAAAGCATAAAGCCTGACCTCTAAAATTATGAGAAATCTCTGAAACATAGACATAGGCAGTCTTCTCAGGTTCATCAGATACCTTATGCAAAGGGGTAGTACCAGTCAAACCATGCCCTGGCTCTGCAGACTTTCCGCCCAGTTCACTTATAAGCTTAAAACTTGCACAGCAGGAAGCTGAAGGAATATTGTAGTTAATATCCTTATAACCCCTGTCGGTCAAAATCTTCTGTGCACGCTTCAAAGCATTTATATTTTCGGTTTCGCTGATCTTTTCGCCATCAAATAATAAAGCCGGGAATACGGTAATGCCACTCAGTTTTACATTGTCTAAGCTTTCTATCAGATCAACATATTCATTGATCTTTGATGAAGGAATACCGACTTCCTGACCAGAATAGATATTGGCATCTTCATCCGTTATTCTTAACATAATGTTCGATACAACATTAAGCTCTTTAGATAGCTCATTTATCTCCTTAATCTTCTCCTTGGAATAAACAGTCATAAGCTCAGGAGAAGAAGCGATTATCCTCTTAAGTGCTGCATAAGGAACCTGCTCCAGATGACCAACATTACATAGAGGAATATCATTATCGAGCATCAAAAGAGCTTCCTTATAGTCCACGGCCACACAGCCTTTAAAGCCAAT
>DBOW01000055.1:6185-12930 GCA_002299675.1 Solobacterium sp. UBA636 | reverse complement strand
TGTCTGGCATTTCTTATTTGTGCTGCATAATCTGTTTTGCATACTTATAGTCAGGTTTTATGAGTTTCAGATTCGTTATTTTTCCTGAACTTTTTTGCCACTGATGTGTTCTATATCAATCTTGTACATCTGTACGGCATTTCTGGCAGCATCTGCTTCCTGAGTTGCCATCTGGATGTCTGGATAATATTTAGAGGCAAATTTAATGACCATTCTGTAGTTTTCTTCTTCATCCGCTATTTTATGACATCTTCCAAAAACAATGGCACTTGATACATATGGTGCCCATGGTTCATCAATTATTTCTTCTTTTCCGATTACAGTTAAACAGACTTTATCGTTTCTGTTTAATGAGTCTACTTTGTGTCCTATCTTTGAGCCGTGAAAAATAATAAAGTTTCCTTCTTCATCATAGAAGTAATTGACTGGAATGGCATAGGGGTAGTTATTGTCACCACTAAGAGCCAGAACAGCTCTTCTGGAGGTTTTCAGGATGTTTTTTGTTTCCTGTAAAGCTAATTCATTTTTCTTTTTTAATATTGGTCTAAACATATATTAATTATCCCATAAAAAATACTTCGTTATGAAGTATTATGCGTTAATTTTTTTCTGCCATATATTTAGATATGAGCGGCCTTAACAGTCTGTATACTGTATAGAACATCAGTATTTCAATTGGCAGCATGGCCAGATTTTTTACTATTGATTTAGTCATATAGTAGATATAGCCCTTTGAATATAACATTGTTGACCATAAGGAATTAAGTCCTACATTGACAAAGATGTTGACCAGGGTTTTAGATATTATGATGTTTTTTAAATTAACTTCCCTGTGCAGAAAAATGTGATAGATAACGCATCCTGCCACCGCTGTTAAAGTATAGCCCAGGAAGAATGGCCCGCTTGGGAAAAGAAAGAAAGCCAGAAAATCCTGTACTATGGCATAGATGATAACTTCCGGAAGTGAGTAGTTGGCCGCAATGACCATATTGATAATAAATGTGAAATAAAGGCGGAGGTTTGGACCCACCTGGATGAACATGGAGCTTATCGCAATGTTCAGGGCCATAAGAATGGCCAGAATCAGCATTTTTCTTGTTTTCATAGGCCCTATTCTATCATAGTTTGGCTTATAGATGTGATATTATTGTTATATGGAAATTTTATTGTCTTTAACAAGAAAAGAGCTGCTTGATAAAATTGATTCAGATAGTGCGGATGGTGTTATTTTTGGTTCGGTTTTTTCAAATAAATACAGCTATGATCTGATAGATATCAAGGAAATCAATGTAAGATGCAAGGAATTGGGGTTAAAACGCTATATATCAATTGATTCCCTGATTGCGGAAAGTGATAAAGCCAGTCTATATCATTATTTTGAGCTTCTTACATCCATTAAGCCAGATGGCATCTATTTTGCTGATCTGGGGGTTATTCCGGCAGCGGAAACATTCGGCTTAAACGACCGCCTTGTTTATGATCCGGTGACAATGATTACAAACTGTGTAGATGCGGCCTTCTATATTAAACAGAATATTGGGGTTGTCTTAAACAGGGAACTGACATATGAGGAATATGAGACAATACTGAACAGATTCCCGGGAAAATGCGATATGCAGATTTTTGGTCATCTGAGAATGTCTTTGTCTAAGCGGAGATTCCTGTCCAATTATTTTAAAGAGATAGGCAATGATATTAATTTAACTGACAGATCTGATATTTCTCTGGTTGAGGAATCAAGAAACTATCATCTGCCAGTCAGAGAAACCCGTTATGGTACTGAAATCTATTCTGATAATGTGCTCTGTTTCTATCCTGAACTTGTAAAAATCAGAGAGAAAATCAATCATTGCATAGTAGACAGTGATTTTGTTGAGGATGAACTTGTTCTAAGGGTTCTGAAGGAACTGAAAACATTAAATGAAGAAAATGCTCAGGAACTTATTGATGAGCTTAAAAAAGACTATGAATATATCGACAGTGCTTTTCTTTATAAAAAAGTAATGACCACAAAGGAAGAAAACGATGATTAAGCCAGAATTATTAGCGCCTGCCAAGGATCTTAAAAAGGCAAAATTTGCGATTGATTATGGAGCTGATGCCGTTTATATAGGCGGCAAGATGTTTTCTTTACGTTCCCGTGCTTCAAACTTTGAGCTTGAAGATATTAAGGAAATAGTTGAATATGCTCATGAAAGAAAGAGAAAAGTCTATGTAACCATGAATATCGTCTTCCACGATGAAGACTTTGAAGGCGTAAAAGAATACATAATTGCCTTAAGAGATCTTAAGGTTGATGCCCTGATTATTTCTAGCATTGGGCTTGTTCAGATTGTAAAATCGGTTGCGCCAGAACTGGAATGTCATATTTCAACTCAGCTCTCAAGTCTTAATTCAGAATCTGTAGGCTATCTGAAAAGCTTTGGTGCCGACAGAGTGGTACTGGGCAGGGAATGCTCGATTAACGAAATTAAGCAGATAGCCTGGAAGAATATCTGCGAACTTGAGGTCTTTATTCATGGCGGCATGTGTTCAAACTATTCGGGACGCTGCACACTTTCTAACCGCATGACTAACCGCGATGCCAATAAGGGTGGCTGCGCACATTCGTGCCGCTGGAAGTATCGCGTATATAAAGGTGATGAAGAAATAAGCGATAAAAACGTTCTGTTCTCGCTTTCATCCAAAGACTTAAGAGCTTCATCATATATTGAAGAAATGATGAAGGCAAATGTTGCCTCTTTAAAAATAGAAGGCCGAATGAAGTCAGAATACTATATAGCTCAGGTAGTTAAAACCTATCGTGAAATGATAGATGAAATATATGAAAAAGGTCATCTGGAAGAAGAAAGGCTGGCCTATTATGATGCAGAACTGGATAAAGCCGAAAACAGGCCAAGCGATGATGGCTTCTTATCTGGTGAATGCAGTGAAGATAAACATCTATATGGTGTAAATGGTGCTGGTGTAACACATGATTATGTTGGTCTTGTCAAAAACTACGACGAAACCAGAAATCTGGCTCTGGTAGAAGTAAAAAATATCTTTGTCCTGAATGATACACTGGAAGTATTTGGACCAGATCTGCCCAATACTCAGTTTAAGAACACCATGATGTTCTCTGATGAATGGAAACTGCTTAATATGGCCAATAAACCAACCTCGCTGGTTTATATGCGTTTACCTGCGAAAGTTAAAAAAGGCTATATGATCAGAAAGGTCAGATCATGATAATTGAAGGCAGTATAAGCGTTAAAGCCGCTGTCAAAAATCATAAAAGAAAAATCGAAAAAATCCTTATTGATGAAAACAAACATGATAAGGATTTTAATTATATTCGCTTTCTGGCAAAAGAAGAGGGAATTGAACTTACAGAACTAAAAAGAGAAGAACTTGATAAACAGTCCTGTTCCAGGACCTATGGCGGCATACTGGCATATGCCGGTGGAAGGGTGTCTGATGAGTTTGATGAAAGCGATATATTCTATATTGATGGGATAGAGGATCCCTTTAATATCGGCTATATTATGCGGACATTATATGCCTTTGGGATAAATAATATACTGCTTCCTGAAAGAAACTATGAAAGTATGGAAGCTCAGATACTTAAGTCTTCAGCTGGGGCTTTTGATATGATGAATGTCAGATATATGAAAGATATAGATGATTTAAAGTGTCTGAAAAAGGATTACCGTTTTATTGCGCTTAAAAGAGGTGATGATGCTTCAGATATTTTTGATTATGATTTTAAGAAGAAATGTCTTTTTATGCTGGGAGGAGAAAAAAGAGGTATATCTAAATCATTAATGGAACTGTGTGATGATTATCTTTTTATTCCCTACGCTTCTGATTTCCGCAATTCTTTAAATGCGGCTTCCGTAGCCTCGGTTGTGGCAACATTGATTTATGAGGGTAAAAGGCAATGATAAGTTCTCTGGATAATAAGAAGGTAAAGGAATGGACCAAACTTCACAATAAGAAGTACCGTCAGGATGAGTATCTGATATTGGATGAAGATAATGTCAGGCTTGCGTATGAGTGTAATTATCTTAAAACCCTGATATACTGCGGTGACAGGCCTTTTGAATTCAATAATTCTTTTGAAGTGTCTCAAGAGGTTATGAACAAGATTGCCAAATGTGATAATCTGGGTTTTATTGGTATTGGATTGCCGGTGAAGGAAAAGGAAGTTTTAAGTGACAGAGTGCTGATTCTGGAGGAACTGCAGGATCCGCTTAATATTGGTATGTGTCTTAATAATGCCTTTCTGTTTGGTTTTGATATGGTATATCTTTGTGGAAGTACAGCTGATATCTATCATCCAAAGTGTTTAAGCAATGGTCTTAAGGCTTTATACAGTATTAATATTATGCATGATAGTTCTGAGCATGTAATAGGCAGGCTGCATAATAACGGCTATAAGGTATATGCAACTGGATTAAAGGCTTATTCTAAGGAACTGTATGAAGTAAAAAGTGAAGACAGAATGGCTTTTATTCTTGGAAATGAGGGAAGCGGTGTCAGGGAGTCTACTTTTGAAATCAGTGATGAGGTAGTTAAAATCGATATGCATAATATTGATTCTTTAAATGTGGCAATGGCTGGAGCTATTGTGATGTATCGTTTTGGTAAATAAGATGGAAGAAAAGAAATTTAAACTGGTATCTAAATTTAAACCGACAGGTGATCAGCCGGAAGCTATTGATTCACTTGTTCAAGGCTTAAAGAATCATAAACATGAACAGGTACTTCTAGGTGCAACCGGTACCGGTAAGACTTTTACTATTGCCAATGTCATTGAAAGAGTGCAGAAGCCAACACTGGTTTTTGCGCATAATAAAACGCTGGCTGGGCAGCTTTATTCGGAGTTCAAGGAGTTTTTTCCTGAGAATGCGGTAGAGTATTTTGTCTCTAACTTTGACTATTATCAGCCAGAAGCCTATTTGCCTAAAAGTGATACCTATATTGAAAAGAATGCAGTAACCAATGATGAAATCGATATGTTAAGAATGTCGGCCTATAATTCACTGCTGGAGAGAAAAGATGTTATAGTTGTAGCTTCAGTTGCCTGCATCTATGCTTCCAGCAATCCTTCCGACTATAAGGATATGTTCTTTACTCTGAAAGTAGGGGAGACCATTGACCGCCAGGAACTGGCCAGAAAGCTGATATTAAGGCAGTATCAGAGAAATGATGTGGATACCACCAGAGGTACTTTTTCACTTAAGGGAGATGTGGTTGAAATAAGGCCTGGCCATACTGATTCTTTTGCGATACGTATTGAGCTTTTTGATGATGAAATTGAAAGAATCACCGAGATTGATCCATTAACCAAGAATGTATTAAATGGCTATCTTGTCTATAATATATATCCCTCAAGCGGCTATGCCCGCAATATGGATGATATTCATATTGCCTGTGATGGTATTGAAGCTGAACTTGAGGAGAGACTTAAGTATTTTAAGGACAATAATAAGCCTCTGGAATATGAGAGGCTTGAACAGCGCTGTCGCTATGACTTAGAAGCTTTGAGGGAAACCGGTATGTGTTCGGGTATTGAAAACTATTCGATGCATATTGATCACAGAAAGCCAGGTGAGAGGCCTTATAATCTTTTTGACTATTTTTCAGATGATTTTCTGATTGTAGTGGATGAATCTCATGCCTCTTTACCACAGATCAGAGGCATGTATAATGGTGATCATGCCCGTAAACAGACACTGGTAGACTATGGTTTCAGACTTCCAAGTGCCCTTGAGAACAGGCCAATGTTCTTTGAGGAGTTTGAAAATATTCCAGCAGACCGTATTTATGTTTCCGCTACTCCTGGTGACTATGAGCTTGAAAAGGTCAATAATCAGGTTGTTGAACAGATTATCCGTCCTACCGGGCTTTTAGATCCGCTTATTGAGGTAAGAGAAACCGTAGGTCAGATTGATAATCTGCTTGAGGAAATTAATAAGCAGATTGAAAAAAACGAAAGAACGCTGATTACGACTTTAACTGTCAAGATGGCTGAGGATCTGACTGAATTTTTAAAGAAACAGAATCTGAAGGTTGCCTATCTGCACCATGAAACTAAAACATTGGAGAGAACCGAAATTATTCATGATCTGAGAAAGGGCGAATATGATGTACTGGTTGGTATTAACCTTTTAAGAGAGGGACTGGATATTCCGGAGGTATCTTTAATTGCGATACTTGACGCCGATAAGGAAGGGTTCTTGAGAAGTGAAAGGTCTTTAATTCAGACTATTGGCCGTGCAGCAAGAAATGAAAATGGACGGGTAATCATGTATGCTGACAAGATGACTGATTCAATGACAAAGGCAATTAATGAAACTAATCGAAGAAGATCGATTCAGGAAGCCTATAATGCCGAGCATAATATTGTGCCTAAGACCATCAGAAAAGAGATTACCGAGACAATTCATGGCAAGGAAACAAAGAAGTCAGTAAGTGACTATCTGCATAAGAAGAAACATACGGTTAAGGAAACTGAAAAGATGATAGCCGAGCTTGAGAAGCAGATGAAAGAGGCAGCCAGAACGCTTAATTTTGAAAGAGCAGCTGAGCTCAGAGACATAATTCTGGAACTTAAGGCTGGATAAAATATAAGACAGATATCAACATCTTTCTAAGTGATGGGATATCTGTCTTTTTGTCTTTTTATGTCAATTCCGTTTGCCAGAAGTATCTGTTCAATATCATCCAAAGCACATTTGCAGCTGCTTACATGAAGAAG
>DBOW01000055.1:0-6116 GCA_002299675.1 Solobacterium sp. UBA636 | reverse complement strand
GGAGTGATATTCCATTTTGTCTGTGCCATATTGAATACCCGGCATTGCATATCGGCTATATCTATTTGTCTTTGTTCCATGTTTTTATCTTATCAAATATGATGAAATAAAGCTAAGTGATACAATATTGATATGTCTTTTACTACAGAAATTAAACAGGAACTGTCTTTTAATACTCTGAAGGAATGCTGCCAGAGGGCTCAGCTTTCCGCTTTGCTGCAGCTGACCAGTTCGCTTGGTATTTCAGACCGCAGGTTTGTGATTGTCATACGAACAGAGAATCCAACCTGTGCCAAGCGTATTGTTTCGCTTTTGAAGAGTCTTTATCAGGTGGACACTGATCTTACAATCACCAAGAAAACCAATCTGAAGAAAAATAATGTATATCGAATCAGGGTTAATGACAAAGCTACCGAGATACTTGAGCATCTGGGCATATATTCGCAGACAAGGGGTATTTTATCTCACCCTACCTATGATGTGGTTTCTAAGGAACATTGTGCCAGAGCTTATATTGCGGGAGCTTTTCTGGCCTATGGGACCTGTGCTTCGCCAGTGAGTTCCAACTATCATTTTGAGATTGCGGTTAATGATATTGATTATGCCAATTTTATTTCTAAGCTTTTAGGCCGATTTAATTTTGAAGCCAGGATATCTAAAAGAAGAAACCGCTATGCGGTCTATGTGAAAAAGGCTGAATCTATTGCCGATATTCTGAAACTGATGGGGGCTACTGAATCGTGTATGAAGTTTGAGAATATTCGTATTGACCGCGATTTTGTGGTTTCCAATAAAAGAGTAGAGAACTGTCTTATCGCCAACGAAATGAAGAAACTTGAAGCCTGTGATCATCAGCTTGAGATACTTGATAAGATTAAGAATTATGGGTATCTGGATAAGCTTGATGAGAAATCAAGAATGATATATGACTTAAGAAGTGAATATCCGGATATTTCTTTAAGTGAGCTTTGTGAGAAATATGAGAAGCGCTATGGTTTAAGTATTTCTAAAAGTGGTATTAAGCATCGTCTTAATAAACTGGAGAATATCGCGGAGAGTTTAGGAGCTAAGGATGAATCAGATAATAATTAAAAGTTTTGAGCATTTAAACGATGTTGTCTTTGATGGCTGTTATGATGATTCGCTGAATCGTTATCGAAATAATTATGTTTATCGGGGTTTAAGTGATGCGGATTATCCGCTGATTACTTCTTTAAACAGAGTATGCAGCCATGATCTGTCTCTGGAGAATTCTATTATCCGTAATTTTAAGAAGTATGGCTATGCCGATCTGAACCAGAAGGACTCGTTCTGGCAGACTCTGGCAACCGGTCAGCATTTCGGATTGCCGACAAGGCTTTTGGACTGGACTTATTCGCCGCTTGTGGCAGCCCATTTTGTGACTGTCAATACTGATGATTATGATAAGGATGGAGTTATCTATGCCATTGATACTTCTGAATCTCTGCCAACACTGCCATCTGTTCTAAGGGAAAAACTGGAAAGTACCAGAGCTTCTTCTTTTTCGATTTCGATGCTGGACAGTGTAGCAAAGGATTTCGATGAATTAAAGGCTCTGAAAAGGGAACCTTTCTTTCTGTTCTATGAGCCTGCCAGTGGTGATGACAGAATGATAAATCAGTATTCACTTTTCTCGATGTGTTCTGATCCTTCGTATACTGTTGATCAGCTTGTTGATGACAACTCTACATTATGTAAGCTGGTAATACCGAAGGAAATTAAGCTGGAGATAAGAGATAAGCTTGATTATATCAATATTTCGGAAAGAGTAATTTCACCAGGTCTTGATTCAATCTGTTCCTGGATATCAAGAAGGTATGCCAATTTAGGGGGTAAAAAATGAAGGTAGTATTTGATCATCTGACAAAGGAGTTTGAAGCTAAAAGGAATGTGCCGGGAACTGTTGCGGTAAATGATTTCTGTTTTGAGATTCCAGATGGGAAACTGGTTGGACTTCTAGGGCCTTCAGGCTGTGGCAAGTCGACCTGTCTTAATCTAATCTGTGGACTGTTAGAGGCTACATCAGGTCACATTTATTTTGGGGATAATGATGTCACAAAACTGCCACCAGAAAAAAGAGGGGTTGGCATGGTTTTTCAGAACTATGCCTTATATCCGCATTTAACAGTCAGGCAGAACATCGCCTTTCCTTTAGAGAATCTCAAGGGAGATAAAAAGCTTTCCAGGCAGCAGATAAATGACAAGGTGGTTGAAACAGCCAGACTTGTGCAGCTTGAAAAGCTTCTGGACAGAAAACCAGCCCAGCTTTCAGGTGGCCAGCAGCAGCGTGTTGCGATCGCCAGATCTTTAGTGAAAATGCCCAATGTTTTGCTGCTGGATGAGCCATTAAGTAACCTTGATGCCAGATTGAGGCTGCAGACAAGGGAACAGATTCGCCGTATTCAGCAGGAAACCGGTATTACAACCATCTTTGTAACCCATGACCAGGAAGAGGCGATGAGCATCTGTGACATGATAGTATTAATGAAAGATGGTATTGTTAATCAGATTGGAAAGCCTCAGGATATTTATGATAATCCAGCTAATCTTTTTGTGGCTAAATTTTTAGGTACACCAGCCATCAATGTGTTCAGGGGCTATATTAGGGATAAGGGTTTATATATTGGTGATAATCGTTTAGCTGATTTTGAAGCGGATGATCAGGAGGTATCGGTTGCGATACGTCCTGAAGGCTTTATTGTCGATGAAAAGGGTACATTTAAGTGTAAATATGAGAGAACTCAGGTAATGGGTCGAGATATTTCGATAATCTGTCATAATGAAAACTGTATTTCTGATGAGGATATCAGGGCTATAGTTCCTTCAGATATCAGGATTGAAGATAGAGATGAAATAAGGTTTTCATTAAAGCCAAACAAGGTTTTCGTGTTTGATTCTATGGAGCGCCGTTTATGTTCGAGAGAAATAATCTGAAGGCCTGGTTTTATCTTCTTCCAGCCATAATATTTCTGGGTGTTTTTCTGGTTTATCCTTTGTTTGATGTACTGATTTATTCGTTTGAGGAGGGTTATAATTTTGCCTCTGGTACATCAATGGGTACTGGTTTATATAATTATTCTTATGTGCTGCATGATCCTTATTTTCTGAGTGCTTTAAAGAATACTTTTATTCTGGTTATTATTACAGTGCCTTTATCAACGGTTCTGGCTTTATTGATTTCGCTGGCTTTAAGTTCAATTAAGAAGCTGCAGGAGCTTTTTCAGACTATATATTTTCTGCCTTATGTAACTAATACGCTGGCTGTGGGTCTTGTGTTTATGATTCTTTTTAAGAAGACTCCTTATTCGGATGGACTGATTAATCTACTGCTTAATGTATTGGGTATGAACAGTATTGATTTTATCGAGGGACCATACTGGGCCAAGATGTTTGTGCTTTGTTTCTATACTGTCTGGATAGTTCTTCCATTTAAGATACTGATTCTTACAAGTGCTCTGGCATCGGTTAATAAGGATTATTATAATGCCGCAAAAATTGATGGAACCTCCAGGACACGTGTTTTCTTTAAGATTACACTTCCGATGATTTTGCCGATGGTATTCTATCTGATTATTACTGGCTTTATCGGAGCTTTTAAGGCCTACAGTGATGTGGTGGCAATTTTTGGTACCGATCTTAATGCGGCTGGAATGAATACTATTGTTGGCTATATTTATGATATGCTGTATGGTACAAGTGGTGGCTATCCTTCTTTTGCCTCCGCAGCCGCCATTATTCTGTTTGTGATTGTGCTTACTATTACAGTTATTAACCTCATGGTTTCAAGGAGGGCAAATAATGGATAATTATAAGATAATTGAACAGAAGGAAAAAAGGCGTGAGCTTTTAATGGATATTGCGCTGTATTTCTTTCTGGTGTTATGGGCAATAGTGGTTCTTTTTCCTTTCTACTGGATGGTACTTACTTCTCTCAAGTCTTATGGTGCCTATAACGCAGAATATATTCCGCAGTTTTACACTTTAAATCCAACTCTGGAGAATTATGTAACAGCTTTTACATCTGTTAATCTGGCTAAATATTTTCTCAACACCATAATTTTTACCCTGGCTACAACCGGTATTATGATGATAGTTACTATATTTGCAGCTTTTGCGTTTGCCAGACTGGAGTTTAAGGGGAAGAATCTGGTATTTACTCTGTTTCTTTCTTTAATGATGATTCCTTCGGAGCTGGTGGTAATTACTAATTTTGTAACCATAACCAATGCGGGTTTAAGAAATACTTTTACGGGTCTGATACTTCCAAGTGTGGCATCGGTATTTTATATTTATCTTCTGAAAGAGAATTTTGAACAGGTTCCTGATGAGCTGTATAAGGCAGCCAAGGTTGATGGTACTTCTGATATGAAATATCTGTTTAAGGTGCTGATTCCTATCTGTTCACCTACAATAGTAACTATTCTGATATTAAAGGTAATTGAGTGCTGGAACTCTTTTGTATGGCCAAGGTTAATAACTGATGATGAGAATTATTTTCTGGTATCCAATGGTATTCAGACAATCAGGGAATCAGGATTTGGGCGAGAAAATGTGCCGGCTATGATGGCAGCAGTTGTTTCGGTGTCACTTCCTTTGATTATTCTGTTTCTGATTTTTCATAAGAAGATTATGCAGGGTGTATCACGTGGAGGTACCAAGGGATGAGAAAGTTAATATCTGTATTGTTAATTCTATTGATATTATGTGGCTGTCATGGCGGCAAGGTTTCTGATTCTTTTGTGGTGCCTGATACTTTTGACGAGAATAAGAGCTATGAGATTACTTTCTGGGCCAAGAATGATACAAATATTAATCAGGTAAATGTTTATAAGAAGGCGATTGAGGATTTTGAGAGTCTTTATCCTAACATTAAAGTGAATATGACACTATATACGGACTACAGCCGTATCTATAATGATGTAATAACCAACATTTCTACTGATACTACACCTAATGTCTGTATTACTTATCCTGACCATATTGCGACCTATCTGACAGGTAATAATGTGGTTGTTCCTTTAGATGATCTTTATACTGATGATAAATACGGTCTTGGCGGAAGTGAACTTAAGTTCGATTCTCCTTCGATAGATGAGATGGTAGATAAGTTTGTCGAGGAAGGAAAGATCGGCGATAATTATTATGCTCTGCCTTTTATAAGATCTACCGAGGTATGTTATGTCAATAAGACTTATGTAGAAAAAATGGGCTATGAACTTCCTGAGAAGCTGACCTGGGACTTTATTTATGAGGTTTCTAAAAAGGCTATGGAAAAGGATAATGACGGAAACTATAAGGTTAATGGTCAGAAGGTTATGATTCCATTTATCTATAAGTCAACTGACAATATGATGATTCAGATGTTAAGGCAGCTTGATGCACCATATTCTGATGGTAGCGGCAATATTGAAATCTTTAATGACACAACTAAAGATATCCTTTATGACTTGGCTGATTTAGCTCAGAAGGGTGCTTTTTCAACCTTTAAGATTTCTTCCTATCCAGCTAACTTCTTAAATGCCGGTCAGTGTATTTTTGCGATAGATTCTACGGCTGGTTCAACCTGGATGGGCTCTGATGCGCCGCTTATTGATATAGCGGAAGAAAATCTGGTGGACTTTGAAACAGTGGTTATGGATCTGCCTCAATATGATACAGCTGATCCTAAGATGATTTCTCAGGGACCTTCTATCTGTCTTTTTAATAAAGAAGATTCACAGGAGGTACTGGCTTCCTGGCTTTTTGCCCAGTTTCTTTTAACGGACGAGGTACAGTTTTCTTACTGTAAGACTGAAGGCTATATACCTGCATCTAAGAAGACTCTGGAATCTAAAGAATATCAGGATTATTTAGCTAAATCCGGTATCGATAATAATGAGCATTATTATGTTAAGATTGAGGCCTCTAAGTCTTTAATCAACAATATCGATAATACTTTTGTCACTGAGGTATTTAATGGTTCAGCTTCCTTAAGACAGGCAGCCGGTCAGCTGATAGAGGAGACTGTAAAGGCAGTTAATCGAAACAAGACTATTGATGATGAGTTCTTTGATAATCTTTATTCTAATATTAAATCTCTATATAAGCTGGACCAG
>DBOW01000036.1:8797-8990 GCA_002299675.1 Solobacterium sp. UBA636 | reverse complement strand
TGTTGTCATTATTTAAGATAAGCTTCAGAAACTTTTCCATTATTTCAGGTCTTAGTTTTCCTATAATGTAGAATAAGTTTTCATCAAATGGTCTAAGTTTTTCTTTGCCTTCATTATTGTTTTTCAGTTTTTTCTTCATATAGTCAGTCTCCTTTTTCATATACAGGGAATTTTTCCCTCTATATTGTTATTG
>DBOW01000036.1:7969-8726 GCA_002299675.1 Solobacterium sp. UBA636 | reverse complement strand
AGGCTTCATGAAACAATAAAACAATCTTTCACCAGTTCAGGCATAAAGATAATATGAACGTACGGTTTATATATCGATTTAAATTGACCAGAGTATTGTCACTTGTCTAATAAACTAAAAAAATACTTGAAAATATTTACAAAACTTTGATTTAATTTCACATTAATTACACAAAAGCTTCAGATAAAATGGAAAAAAATTTCTAAAATGGGTAAAATAGATTTGTTATTCATTAATTGGATATTTTTATGGAGGAAAAGTTAATGAAAAAATTATTAGTTGCATTATTAGCACTATTAATGGTTTTAACTTTAACTGCATGTGGCAAGAAGGATGAAGCTCCTGTAACTGGTGGCGAAGAGCCAACAGGCGAAGAGGCTACATTCGATGTTAATGCAGTTGATGTTAGCTCATTAAAGCTGGCTAATACAAAAGAGTACGTTTACTCTGATTCAAGAGAAGTAGCTTCTATGGACTACCTGGTAACAGCTCTTGCATCTGACCACCAGTACAATGTAAACTTTGTTGATGGTCTTGTTATCTGTGACAGATATGGTGCTTATCAGCCAGCCGTTGCAGAATCTTGGACTGCAAATGAAGATGCTACAGTATGGACTTTCAAGTTAAAGAAAGGTGTTAAGTGGGTAACAGCTGCTGGTGATGAATATGGCGAAGTTACTGCTGAAGACTTCGTTACAGGTTTAAGACATGCTGCTGAATTCCAGTCAGGTACTGCTTATGTAGTATCATCTGTTGA
>DBOW01000036.1:5031-7907 GCA_002299675.1 Solobacterium sp. UBA636 | reverse complement strand
GGTGTTAAGGCAGTTGATGACTACACTGTAGAATATACATTAAACGCTCCAACTCCTTATTTCTATACTCAGGTTGAATACACTGTATTCTATCCAGTAAACAAGACATTCTTAGAGTCTAAGGGTGATGGCTGTAAGTTAGGTACTCCAGATACTAACTCATGTACTTTCGGTCAGGCTACTCCAGATTCAATTCTTTACAACGGTGCTTACATCTTATCTTCATTCGATGTTAAGTCTCAGACTGTTATGGTAAAGAATCCTGCATACTATGCTGCTGATGAAGTATATCTTGAAAAGGTAACTGTAATCTATGATGAAGGTTCTGACCCATATGAAATGATCAGATCATTCGAACAGAATGTTTATGCTTACGCTGGCTTATCAACTCAGTGGGGTGATGAAGTATTCAACGAAATGATGGCTAAGTATGATGGTTATGTAAATCCTACATTATCTAACTACTATGCATTCGGTATTGTATTCAACTTCAATCGTGTAACTTATGAAAACACAGCTCATGCTGATGATGCTGATAAGGAAAATACTAAGGCTGCTATCAGAAACGAAAACTTCCGTTTAGCTATGAAGTCTGCATTTGATGCACAGGCTTACTTAGAGGTATCTGCTCCAACTGAAATCGCTAAGGCTACATTAAGAAACATAAATGGTGTTCCTAACCTTGTATCTACATCTGATGGTACTTTATATGGTACTTTAGTTGAAGATGCATACGAAGAAATTACTGGTACAAGAGTTTCTTTAGCTGATGGTCAGTGGCCATGGTTAAGCAAGGAAAATGCTCTTGCTTATATCGAAGCTGCTAAGGCTGATGGTATTACCTTCCCAGTTCATGTTGATATGCTGGTTATCGAAACTTCCGACAGATTAACTAAGCAGGGCTTATCATTCAAGCAGTCGATTGAAGAAAATACAGATGGTCAGATTATTGTCGATTTAATCATGAGAGATCAGGATACTGTACAGAATATCGCTTACTATTCTGAATCTTGGGATGAAGCTGACTACGATATTTCTACATTCACTGGCTGGGGTCCTGACTATGTTGACCCTAAGTCATTCGTTGAAATCTACTCACCAGTTGATGGTTACTACATGCATTCATGTGGTTTAACTGATAAGGGTGCTACTCAGTCTGATGACTTCGGTGCTGATGATGAGTTAAAGACTCAGTTAGGTTTCTATGAGTATGAAGATTTATACAGAGCTGCTGATGCAATTACTGACGATCTTGATGCTCGTTATAAAGCATTCGCCAAGGCTGATGCTTACTTATTAGCTCACGGCTTATATATCCCTACTTCAATGCAGACAAGATCTGCAAGAGTTTCTCACATCGTTCCATTCTCTGCACCTTATTCTTCTGGTGTATCACAGTACAAGTACAGAGGAGTACAGTTACAGGAAGATGTAGTAACTACTGAACAGTATCAGGCTGCAATGGCTGCTTGGGAAAAGGGTGAATAATTAGTTATTCATTAATTAGTTAAATTAGAGGGGCAATCTCTTTGCCCCTCTTCATTTCTATATTAATGTGCAAAGGAGGTTAGAATGGGAAAATATATATTGACAAGACTGTTGAAAGCTGCAATATCTTTATTTTGCGTGGTATCTATCGTAATCGCCATGATATTTACACTTATACCACGTACTAAAGTTTTGGATCTTGATAATGGTTATAAGAAGATGACAGGAGATAATAAGACGGTTTATAAATATAATCGTTTTAAGGATCTGGGTTATCTAAAATTTGAACGAATAACAGAAATGTGTAAAAATGAGTCCGAGGATTACGATGCTTGTGTTATTGCGGGTTCAAGTGAAAATGAAAGGGTTATAGCTCTTTATCAGGATAAAGGATATACCATCGAATACTTAAAGAGTGGTGCTGCCTATGCATACAGGGACAACAATATTTTTGAACTTGTTGGCAATTACTGGGCAAATCTGCTGGTGATTGATCATCCATGGAAAGTACAGGATGCAAATAATCCAGATCTTGAAAGAAAGTACTATGTGGGTTTAGATCACAACAACAGGCCAGCTATTATGTGTTCTGGCTGTACTTATAAGTATCAGGTTTATTTCAATGGTTCATTCCCATTCATTCATTCAAATACAATTAAGCTGAATTTTGGCCTTTCCTATCCAACCAAGGTTGGTATCCCAACTCTTGATGTAATTGGTACAGGCCAGGGAGAACAGAAAAAGATGGTTCAGACTTTCCCAACCGGACTTGAAAAGGAAAGTGCTTTGAATCTGTATACTGCTCAATATAAGTCAACACTTGATCATCTTGATGAACAGATGTTTACAGATCACTATGCAACCTGTGATTCTTATTATTCATCGCCATCAATGATTCAGACTTCACTGATTTTTGGTTTAATATCAATTATTCTTGCGTACTGCACAGCTATTCCTCTTGGAATACTTATGGCACGTAAAAAGGATGGAATTGTTGATAAGCTCGGTATTGCCTATATCAATATCGTTATCGCCATGCCTTCACTGGCTTTAATCTTCTTTATCAGACAGATTGCCACTAATTTAGGTATGCCGGATAAGTTCCCATTGCTGGGCTTTAATGATGTAAGATCTTATATTACACCAATACTGATTCTGACAATTTTAAATATGCCTAGTTTAATGACTTGGACCAGACGTTATATGGTTGACCAGGCTAACTCTGACTATGTTAAGTTTGCCAAGGCTAAAGGTTTATCACAGAAGGAAATTTTCTCACGTCATATTATGAAGAATGCCCTGATTCCTATTGTGAATGGTATTCCTCAGTCGGTAGTTGCCTGCATCTCAGGTGCACTGATTACTGAATCAGCATTTGCGATTCCTGG
>DBOW01000036.1:4652-4949 GCA_002299675.1 Solobacterium sp. UBA636 | reverse complement strand
GTTATCTGCGGTGACGTACTGATGACGGTTGTTGATCCAAGAATTCAGCTTGCAAACAAGAAGTATTACAGTGGAAAGACAAAGAGAGGAGAAGCTGATGCTAAACAATAAAAATAAAGATGTTATTGAAGAAGCAGCTGTTGAAGAAGAAATCAACATGGACGATCCTAGTCTCTTCACTCTGCAAAGAGCTGATGATTCTGCTTCTGAACATATTGCTGCTCCAAAGTATTCGTACTGGGGTTCAGTATTTAGAAGATTCTTTTCAAATAAACTGGCCATCACCATGCTTATTAT
>DBOW01000036.1:3453-4582 GCA_002299675.1 Solobacterium sp. UBA636 | reverse complement strand
ATATCAACAACAAGGCTATGCACTATGTAAGACCTGGTGTGATGGATGGTTATATTTTTGGTACCGATGATAAGGGTAACAATCTGTTTGATGCCCTGTGGGCTGGTACAAGACAGTCACTGTTTATTGCTCTGGCTGCAACTCTTATTACAGAAGTAATTGGTATTATTGTCGGAATGTTCTGGGGTTTCTCTAAGAAACTTGATGTTATTATGATTGAAATCTATAACGTTATTGCCAATATTCCTACAATTCTGATTTCTATGGTTCTGGTATTTGCGATAGGTGGCGGTTACTGGCAATTGATATTTGCGCTTTCTGTTACTCAATGGATTCATACTGCCTACTTCATAAGAGTTCAGGTAATGATTATCCGAGACAGAGAATACAACCTTGCATCTAAGTGCCTTGGTACTTCAACCACTAAGATTATTATCAACAATATCCTGCCATATCTTGTTTCAGTAATCATTACTGCTGTATCAAGAGATGTTCCTTCATTTATTTCTTATGAAGTATTCCTCTCTTATGCTGGTGTAGGTTTAGGATATGATAAATTCTCTTTAGGTAAGATGGTACAGAACTATGCGCCATATATGACAAGCGCTTCGTATCTGTTCTGGATTCCAGTTGCAGTTTCGGCAATTATTTCAATCTCACTTTATATTGTAGGACAGTGTCTGGCAGATGCATCTGACCCTAAGACACATATGGTTTAATGGAGGTCTAAGATGGAAAACAAAGAAAATGTAATTTTATCCGTTAAAGATCTGGAAGTTAAATTCAAGGTCAGAGACAGAGTATTAACTGCTATAAGAAACATTTCCCTTGATTTTGAGGAACATAAGGTTGTAGCCATTGTAGGTGAATCTGGTTCTGGTAAATCAGTATTTACCAAAACATTTACTGGCATGCTTGAAGTAAATGGACAGATTTCTAATGGTGAAATCTGGTTTGAAGGCAAGGACTTAACCAAGATTACAAAAGATGCTGAATGGGAACAGATTCGTGGTAAAAAGATTGCCACTGTCTTCCAGGATCCAATGACATCTTTAAACCCGGTTCGTACAATCGGCTATCAGATTTCTGAAGTACTGATTAAGCACCGTGGCATGAGCAAATCTGAGGC
>DBOW01000036.1:3009-3296 GCA_002299675.1 Solobacterium sp. UBA636 | reverse complement strand
TGTGATGAGCCTACAACCGCACTGGATGTTACTGTACAGGCACAGATTATCAAACTGATTAAGGAGCTGGCCAAGGAATACGACTTCACAACTATCTATATCACTCACGACTTGGGCGTTGTTGCCAACGTTGCGGATAAGGTAGCTGTTATGTATGCCGGTCAGATTATTGAATACGGCAATGTAGAAGATGTATTCTATAATGCTAAACATCCATATACCTGGGGCTTATTATCTTCATTACCTCAGCTTGGATTAAGAGGTGAGAAACTGTTTGCGATAAGAGG
>DBOW01000036.1:1311-2883 GCA_002299675.1 Solobacterium sp. UBA636 | reverse complement strand
CCTAAAGTAGAACCTCCAAAGGTTGTATCTGAACTGCATGAAAGAATGCTGGAAATGACAAAGAAAGGTGGTGTCTATGGCGAACGATAGAGAAAAGCTGCTGGAAGTCAATCACTTAGAGATTACTTTCCATAAAAACGGTAAACGTTTCAGAGCTGTAAAAGACTGTAACTTTGAAGTATATAAGGGTGAAACCTTCGGCATAGTAGGTGAATCTGGTTCCGGAAAGACTACAATCGGCCGTGCCATTATGCGTTTAAACAATATCTCAGACGGAGAAATCCTGTTTGAGGGTAAACGTATTGACGGCAAGCTTTCTAAAGAAGAAAGAAGAGATGTTGTAAGAAACATTCAGATGATTTTCCAGGATCCAGCCGCCTCCCTTAACGAAAGAGCTACTATTGATTACTGTATCTCTGAAGGATTATACAACTTCCATCTTTATGAAAATGAAGCTGACAGAGAAAGAAAAGTTGATGAAGCTTTAAATTCTGTAGGTTTGCTTCCTGAACATAAGTCAAGATATCCGCATGAATTCTCCGGCGGTCAAAGACAGCGTGTAGGTATCGCCCGTGCAATGATTATGGAACCAAAACTGATTATTGCCGATGAGCCTATTTCTGCCCTTGATGTATCTATTCGTGCTCAGGTATTAAACCTGATGAACAAGTTCAAGGAAGAAAAGGGCTTAACCTATATCTTCATCGCCCATGACTTATCAGTAGTAAGATACTTCGCTGATAGAATTGCGGTAATTCATAAGGGCAGAATTGTGGAAGTTGCCCCAACTGATGTCTTATTCAAATATCCGCTTCATCCATATACTTTATCTCTGCTTCAGGCTGTACCAATGCCTGATCCTCGTATTGAGAAGGCCAAGGAAGTTGTTATTTATGATGAATCAAAGAGAGACTTATCTGGTGAAAAACCAAAGCTTAGAGAAATCGAACCAGGACATCTGGTATTCATGAATGATAGAGAAAAAGCTGAATATGAAGTAAAACTTGCTCAGATGAAGAAAGAAGCTGGCGAACTATAATTATTCAAGGTCTGTTGATGCAGACCTTTTCTTATTGTTTAAATAATGGTGGATAAAGTCTTGCAATATGAAATAGGCAAATACAGTTATTTTGCTGGCACTGATTCTTTTGCGTGGCTGTAAAAATAACAGCTGCAGCATTAAAGATGAAGCTAGACTTACAAAAATTACTTACTGTTCAGCAGATAAAAAAATATTAGGATCAAAATCATATTCTTATGATGAAAAGGGAAGACTGTTTAAAATGATTTCTGATACTTATCATTATGAATATAAATATGATATAGCTGAAGCAGCCTATACTGAGGAACAGCATAACGAAGAAGAATTTATTCCCTATATCAGCAACTACTTTGATGAACATGATAACCCTTTAAAGACATATTACCGTAACAATGAGATATCTGGTTTATACATATGAAAATAACTATGACTCAGCTATCAGGCTGCTTAAAACGACCGCAATTGACAGTAATGGTTATGTATTCACCGATACATATGAATAAATTATATAGTAAGGAAGAATTTAAAAA
>DBOW01000036.1:0-1142 GCA_002299675.1 Solobacterium sp. UBA636 | reverse complement strand
AAATCATAATAAAAGAAAATATTCAAGATTTAGTTAATGCTTCTTCGATTGAAGAGCTTATCAGTCAAATCGCAAAAATCATACAAAGTTCATAATGAGACTGTTACATATTCGACACTTACATTATGATTGGTAATCATGTTATATTTGAATCTATTAACAACCCTTTGATAGAATAGATTTATGGTTTTATCAATTTTTTATCAGATTTCCTGGGTTGGAATCGAAACATTTACTTATAAGGGTAAAGATTATAAAGTCAGTGATAGAATTCATCGTCTGGCTAAACTTATTATTACTATCTATTCTGTTATGATTGGTGTAGGTACTATTTTTGGCTACTATATTTCGCTAATTGTTGGTGTTACATCTTTCTGGCAGCTGTTTATGATTATTGTTGGTCTATTATTTATTCTGGCACTTATTTTTGAATTTATGTCCAGAAGAACACTTAAGAAGGTACTTGGCAATGAATAACTACTTTATTTATCTTGCTGTTGCGGTATGCTGGATATATGTCATCTGTTATCTGATTAATGGCCGAAAGATTAAGGTGATGTGTGAAAACGGTACGAAAAAGTATTATTACATTATCTTTGGACTGCTGGCCCTTGCGGTGCTGCCAAGGAATATGGGGACCAGGGGCATAATCTGTGCAGCTTTAATATTCCTGTCTGGAGTACTTTATTCAGTTATACCATCTGGCTATAATGAGGATGGCATCTTTCTAAATGGAAGATTTTATCCTTTTCATAAGATTAAGGATATGAAGATTAGTGTAGCTGATGATAAGATGATGCTCGAATTTAAATATGGCAGGGGAAGCAGAATGCTTTTCAGTTCAATTGAAGAAAAAAGAAAACTTGATCAGTGTCTTAATATATATCTTAATGTAATGAAATATGGAAGTAATAAAAAATGAACAGAAAAATAATCTTTTTAGATCTGGATGGTACTTTATTTGATGTGCCCAGAGGTCTTTTTGAACCGACTGTAAAAACCAGAGAGGCAATTAAGAAGCTTAAAGAAAACGGACATCTGGTTTTTATCTGCTCCGGCAGATGCAAATGTCTGCTTGATGATTTTATCAAGAGTCTTGATGTTTCTGGTTTTGTATTGGGCAATGGTACATATTGTGAAAT
>DBOW01000121.1:18220-35024 GCA_002299675.1 Solobacterium sp. UBA636 | reverse complement strand
AAAAGCTTCATATGTCTTTTGATAAGTTCTACAAAAAGAAAGCTGAATTTGAGAGTAAATAAAAATGTATTCCTTTACAGGGGTACATTTTTTATAATCTGAGGTTATAATAATGTAGTTGCATGGAGGCATGTTGTGAAAATAAGAAAAGCTACAGTAGAAGATGTGGTTAGAATGGCGGAGATATTTGTTTTTAATAATCGTGTTAATTTCTACCCCATCTTTAAAGATATAAATTATTCCTTTAGAGAACTTAATGTATTAAGTGTTGCCCTGGAGTATAAGAAAGATATCTATTCATATTATGTATATGAAGATGAAATACTAAAGGGTTTTATTAAGATTAATGGTATTGAAATAGAAAAGCTATATGTGGATACCTTTTTCCAGAACGAAGGAATTGGCGGTTCTTTAATTGAATATGCCAAAGAAAATCTTGGTTCTAAGGAACTGTGGGCATTAGAAAAAAATGTAAAGGGCATACGCTTTTATCAAAGACATGGATTTGTACCAGATGGCGAAAAGAAACTGGAAGATGGAACCAGCGAATATCTTGTTCATCTTGTTTTACAGGCAAAGAAAACTGTCGAAATAACTGATTTTGAAGTACTCGACAGAATATCTGAAGAGGTTTTTGAGGTTCTTAAGAGTCATATTAATGAAGAAACAAGATATTCTACTTCTGATCTTTTAAAAGAAGCCAGATATGATGTAGACAGAATTAATATAGAAGATTTAAACCGTATTGACTACAATCTTAATAAGCTGGCTAAGAAAAATGGCATAGTGCTGGAATGTGAGTTTGCAAAAGGTCTGTTTATCGGTACAACTTATTTAGTGCCATATAAGATTATAAAAAATGATACAATTAGCTCATGCGAATGAGAAAAAGGAAATGGATTGACCCCTTTCTGGAAAATGAAAAGGTATATCTTATAAATGATGGTCATAATCTGAAAAATATTTATCTTGAGATAGGGATGGGAATGGGTGACTTTATAACCCAGAGTGCTCTAAAACATCCTGATATCTTTTATATTGGCTTGGAAAGAATTGATGCCTGTGTAGCCAGAGCTATAAAAAAGGCACAGGAACTTGAACTGACAAATTTAAGAATTATTAGAACTGATGCAGCCAATCTGCTGGACATTTTTGATGAAAAAAGTATTAAGCGTCTTTATATTCATTTCTGTGATCCCTGGCCAAAACGTAAAACACATAAAAGAAGACTTACCTATCCTTCGTTTTTAAGTATCTATGAGAAGCTTTTGATGGATGATGGGGATATTGTGTTTAAAACCGATAACACTGATCTTTTTAATGATTCTATAGAATATTTTAAGGAATCACCTTTTAAGATTGTGGAAAGAAGCGATGATTATCATCATGATGAACCTAAAACTGGCTATGAAGAAAAGTTTTTAAACTTGGGTGTACCTATTCATTATGCCAGACTTGTAAAGAAGGATACTGGTTATGAAGAAAATAGTAAATAAATTATTAGTGCTGCTTATCTGCATATTTATTTTTTCTGGCTGTGCAAAGATTAAAACCTATACTGCCTATACTATTTATCCGGTAGGCTATATTTTAAACAGAATAGGCGAAAACAGAATTAAGACGATATCTGTACAGACAAACGATCTGGTGCAGGTGGCCAGGCCAGTAACTGCCGATGAAGAAAATCCGGGCTTTCAGGACATCATCAATGATTCTATATATTTTTTTCATATCGGTGACTTAGAGCCTTATCTGGAAATATATGAGGATGAGATAAATCAGAGCGAAGCGAATGTTGTTGATTTATCAGTGCTTAATGCCATCTATAAATTCCAGAGATATACACTTGTGACTGCCAATGGAAGAGAGACCTATATTGAATCTCCCTACTATGATGGTGATATTTTTGATTCAATTGATGTCTATGATACCGATCTGTTCCTATGGCTTGATCCAATAGGCATGCTGTCGATGGCAAAGACAGTATACAGCACCCTGGCAAACAACTATGTTGAACAGTCTGCCTTTTTCAAGGAGAACTATGAAGCCCTGGAAGCTGACCTGATTGAAGTAGACGCCCGCTACCAGGCTTTATCTACCAAGCTTAAGGCTGAATCCAAGACAATTAAATTTGTTTCTATGACGCCTTCTTTTGGTTCATGGCAGAAGTCTTATGGTTTCCAGGTCTATCCTGTCTGTCTATCTAAATATGGTGCTTTGCCAAGTGAGGCGCAGCTGGAAGCTATTAAACAGAGAATAATCGCCGATGATGTAAGATATATAGTCTATGAACCTAATATGACAGCTGAAATGAATGAACTCTTCAATGAACTGGCTGATGAACTTAATCTTACAAGAGTAAATCTTTCCAATCTGTCATCCTTAACATCAACACAGATAAATGACGGAAAAGATTATCTTTCTATTATGTATGAAAACCTGAGTGTTTTAGAAAATATTGCGGTACAGGTTACTACCACAACTGAACTGGTAAATGTACCTGAAGAGGATTAATGAATATGAAACTCCTGTTAATTGACGGAAACAACCTGATTTTCCGAGCTTATTATGCAACAAGTTATTCTGGCATAATGAAAACTTCATTTGGTGCCTATACCAACGCAGTTTATGCCTTTGCGAATATGCTCAATAAAGCCTTAAAACAGATTAAACCTCAATACTGTGCGGTGGCTTTTGATAAAGGTAAACATACCTTCAGACATGATCTTAATCCTGACTATAAGGGTGGCAGAAAGGCTACTCCTGCTGAACTGATTGAACAGTTTGAAACAGTCAGAAAGATGTTAAAAGCCTACAACATTCCATATCTGGAATTTGAAGATATAGAGGCTGATGATATTATCGGTACTCTTTCCAAAAAATTCTCTGATACTGAAACCTGTATTTTATCAAGCGACAAAGATCTGCTTCAGCTGATTGATGACACAACTTCTGTCTATGTCATGAAAAAAGGTCTTAGCGATATTGTTCAGATGGATGAAAGAGCTCTATATGAAGAATATGGACTCAAACCCGCTCAGATAATTGATTTTAAGGGCCTGGCAGGGGACAGTTCTGACAATATCAAAGGAGTAGAAGGGGTTGGCGAAAAAACCGCTATCAAGCTTTTACAGAGCTATGAAACAGTAGAAGGAATTTACGAACATATTGATGAAGTAAAAGGCAAAATGAAGGAAAAGCTTATTAACGGCAAAGATTCAGCCTTTCTTTCCAAAACCCTGGCAACCATCAAGACAGATGTTAACATTGATATGCAGCTTGATGATTTAAGACTTGATATCAATAATGACACAAAGAATGCTTTCTTTGTCGAATACGAAATGAAGTCGCTGGTATCTAATGATTTTGTAAGCCAGAAAAAACTTCTTTCAAATGAAGTAAACAAAATAAGCAGGGAATTATATGATAATCCTCTGATTTATATCGATTCAGATGAGTTTTCTTATTATGGCAGAAGGCTTTATGGCTTAGCTGTATCCAATGGACAGATATGTGAATATATTAAAACAGAAGACCTGCTTAAAGATGAAGAATTTAAACAGTTTATTTCATCTGATTTAAACAAGATATTCTTTGATCTGAAAGCTTCTAAGCACTGTCTTGATCAGTTTGATATCAGGATAGGTGAAAACAGCGATGATGTATTCCTGATGGCTTTTTTAGCCAATAATGATAATTCAGATCTGGGCAGGATTATTCACAATTATGGATACTATATGTCAACCACCATTAAGGATATCTACGGCAGCGAAAAGAAGCCATTAATACCTGATAAGGCAAAACAGATAGACAGAGCCAGCGAGTGTGCCAATTTCTTATACAGTATTTATCTTAAGGCCCTTGATGAGCTTAATGAAAAAGAAATGCGTGGTCTATATTATGACGTAGAACTCCCTCTGGTATCTGTTCTTTATGAAATGGAAGAAGCTGGTATTTACTGCGATTCCAGAGAACTTCAGCTGATTTCAGACAATATGGCAAAGAAGCTGAAAGATACCGAGAAAAATATTTTTGACAGAGTAGGCCATGAATTTAATCTTAATTCGCCTGCACAGCTGAAGGATGTTCTTTATAATGAACTGGAACTGCCAGATCTCAAAAAAGGTTCCACCAGTGCTGAAGTACTGCAGAAACTGCTGGATTATGATCCGATAATCAGTGATATTTTAAATTACCGCAAGTTTGCCAAACTGCATTCCTCCTATGGCGAAGGATTAAAACGCTATATTGGTGAAGATGGCAAGATTCATACGATTTTTCAGCAGATGGTGGCAGCTACCGGCCGGCTTTCCAGTTCCGAACCAAATCTTCAGAATATTTCCGTTCGTGATGAAGAAGGAAGAGAAATCCGCCGGGTATTTAAGCCATCTGAGAATTCTCTTCTTGTAAGCTGTGACTATTCGCAGATTGAACTTAGAGTACTGGCTTCGCTTTCTGGTGAGACAAAAATGATTGAAGCTTTTAATGAGGGAATTGATATTCATGACAAGACAGCTATGGATATATTCCATCTGAACAAAGAAGATGTCACCCCAAATATCCGCAGACAGGCCAAGGCTATAAACTTCGGAGTTGTCTATGGCATTTCTGATTTTGGTCTTTCCAATCAGACAGGTCTTAGTTTCAAGGAAGCCAAAAAATTTATAGATGACTATTTTGTAACCTATCCAAATATAAAGACTTACCTGGATTCCCAGGTTGAATTCTGCATCAAAAATGGCTATGTAAAGACCATACTTAACAGAAGACGCTACATTCCAGAAATTAAAGATCCTAAATTTATGGTCAGAGAATTTGGCAAAAGAGCGGCAATGAATGCCACTATTCAGGGTTCTGCAGCCGATATAATCAAGATTGCCATGGTGAATGTAACAAAACGTATCAAAGAAGAAAAACTTAAATCCAGACTGATTCTTCAGGTACATGATGAACTGATATTTGATGTTGCCAAAGATGAAGAGACTAAGATGAAGGAAATAATACTTGATACAATGTCTAAAGCCTATAATTTGAAAGTTAAACTTGAATCATCATATGCCAGCGGAAAGGACTGGTATGAAGCTAAATAATTATGCCAGAACTTCCAGAGGTACAGACAGTACTGGATACCTTAAGGTACCAGATTAAAGACTGTAAAATAACTGATATAAATGTTATATATAAACCGATTGTAAACTGCGACTTAAAAGAATTTAATAAGCTAATCGGTCAGCATTTCCGTGATTTCAGAAGAAGGGGAAAATATCTTCTTTTCATCATGGATGATGTTGTACTGGTTTCGCATCTGCGCATGGAGGGGAAATATTATCTTATGGATCCTGAAGAACCTCTATCCAGACATATGCATGTCATTTTCAGCTTAGATAATGGTAAACAGTTAAGATATAATGACGTAAGAAAATTCGGCAGAATGGAACTCTATCCTCTGGACTATGATTTTAATCATTTCAAGAATCTGGGACCAGAGCCTTTTGATGATAGTTTTAATCACGAATATGTTAAACAGTATTTCTCCAGAATGAAAAAACCGCTTAAAGAAGTACTGCTGGACCAGAGCTTTGTGGCAGGATGTGGAAATATATATGCCGATGAGGTCTGTTCGGCTATAGAAATAAGGCCAGATACACCAGTAAATAAACTTAATGATGAAGATATAGACAGACTTATTGAAGCGGTAAGAAACATTTTAAACGAAGCCATAAAAGCCGGTGGTACCACCATCAGATCATATACATCTTCTCTTGGTGTAAGCGGACGTTTTCAGCTGAGTCTCAGGGTTCATACACTTGACAAGTGTCCCAAATGCGGCAGCGATATTATCAAAATCAGAATAGGTGGAAGAGGAACCTATTATTGTCCATTATGTCAGAAAGAAAGATAGCCATTTCCGGTACTATTGGTTCTGGTAAAAGTACTGTACTCAATTATCTCAAAACAAAGGGCTATAAAGTATTCTCCTGTGATGAATACAATGCCTTTCTTTTAAAAGAAGGAAATGAGGGATATCTCAAAGTAAGGGAAACTTTTCCAGAAGTATTTAATAATAATGAACTTGATAAAAAGAAGCTTTCATCTATTATTTTTAATTCCGAAACTCAAAAGAATAAACTGGAAAACATTATGCATCCTCTTATCATTAAAGAAATGTTAAGACAGATACAGGAGAATGATTTTATAATCTGTGAGGTTCCACTTCTTTTTGAACAGAACCTGGAAAAGTATTTTGATGTTTCAATCCTTGTTGTATGTGATGAACAAGCTGCAATTGAAAGACTGAGAAACAGGGGTTTTAATGAATCACAGGCCAAAGAGAGAATCAGGAATCAGTTAAGTGTATCTGAAAAGAAACAAAGAGCGGATGAAATAATATATAATAATAGGAGCCTGGAAGATCTCTATCTTCAGGTGGATAAAGTTATAAACAAATATGCTGGGCAGAGATCTATTTAAAATTGAAAATAATACAGATATCTCGAGTGAACGTTTTAAGTCTCTCGTTCTTTTTTATTGTCCTTTAATTACTACAGATGCCTTAAGTCTTTATGAATATCTGCTGGTTAAGGGAAGTACGGCTTCATTTGAAGAAATATCAGCTGTGCTGAATGCCTTAATGATGCCTCTTGATGATTTTGAAAAGAGTCTGAAGAAGCTGAATGAATATAAACTTCTGTTTACCTATGCCTATGATGAAGATGGCAAGTATCTTTTTTCTTTAAGAAATCCCAAGACCAGAGATGAATTTATTCATGATGAAATCCTGGTCAGAGATTTCATCTTAAAAACCAGTGGAGACTACTATAATTCACTGATAGTGGATATACCTCAGTCCAATATGTCTTATTCTTTAAAAGATATTACCTGCCGCTATGATCTGGAATCTCTGTCTGGCTGGACCAGCGAGAATGAAACATATCTTAATGTTAAACGCAATGAATATAATTTTGATTCATTCTTTGATATGCGTTCTTTTTTATCAGATATGTCATCAACACTTTTTCCTTTGAGGTTTCGAAGTGAAGATAATCTTAAAGAAATCGCCAGACTGGCTGACCTGTATGGCATTAACGAAGATAAGATGCGTACTTTTATTTCAAAAGTTATCAGAAGTGAAAGTGATGGTATAGATCTCAAATATCTGCGCTATCTTTGTGAAAACAGCAAGACAGAGTATAAAAAAGTACCTGAAAACAGTTATGATGTACCTTGTGAGCTGTTTCTGATGTCTAAACAGGATGGAATGAGCGTTTCAAGCTATGACAAGAAACTGCTCTATAATCTTTCGCACGACTATGGTTTAAGACCTGATGTCATCAATGTACTGATCGAACATGCCCTGAAGGTGTGTGATAATCATCTGATTGAGAAATATCTTTATTCGGCAGCCTCTGATCTGCGCAGAAATCATGTTGATTCTGTAGATAAGGCCAGGGAGTCGCTTAATAAAGAAAACAGAAGGACTTCCAGTCGAAAAGAAGTGGGAATCCCTGAATATGTATCAACCAATGAATCCCAGGTTGATCTGAGCGAAATATATAAGAGGCTGAAGAATGGAAATAAATGAATATAAGAAAAATCAGGCTGAAAAATATCTGAGCAATGACTATATAGCTTCCTTTATAAGGGAGAATGGTTTATCTGTTCAGGATATACTGGATAATTTTACAGCTTTTGATTTGTGTTATGAATCTCTATCTAAATGTGAAAACTGTCCAGGATTAAAGCTCTGTCGTCAGGCCAAGAAGGGTGAAAGAGTGGAACTTTCAAACGACAGTTTTGTCCATAACGATATATCCTACTGCAGATTATATCTTGAAGAAAACAGGTATCAGCTTTTTAAGAAGTCCTATATTTATTCCGATATTCCTGAAGAGCTTTATGATCTAAGACTTGATAAGATTAAAATTGAGGAAAATTCCTCTGCAAATCTGTTTCTGGAACTGGCCAACATTTTTACTCAAAGCCGCAAAAGAGGTCTGTTCATCTATGGAGATCTTGGAACAGGTAAAACCTATCTGTCAATCGCGCTTGCCAATTCACTGGTTGAAAGCGGCAAGAGAGTGGCTTTTATCAAGACCAATTCTTTTGTGACAAAGATGGCAAATTATATAAAATCGGACAGCGATTTCTATGATAATATAATTTCAAGAATCAGCAGTGCCGATTATGTCTTTTTTGATGATATAGGATCTGAAATAGTAACGGCTTTTTCAAGAGACAGGCTTTTAATGAGCATACTTGACTATCGTATGGAGAACAGGCTGTGTACTATCTTCACGTCAAATTTTGATAAGAAATATTTATTGAGATATTATTCAGGAAGTCAGGAATCAATGAATGCCAGACGTCTTATTGAAAGAATAGATATTCTCGGTGAGGATTTTTGTCTTACTGGTACAAATAAAAGGAGAAACTTATTATGATCAGAAAAATTGGTATCTTAACTTCTGGTGGCGATTCACCAGGAATGAATCCGGCAATCAGAGCTATTACCAGAGTTGCCATTCACAACGGTATTGAGGTTTATGGAATCAGAGATGGCTATAAGGGTCTATATGAAGGAAGAATGGAAAAATTCGAAAAAGAATCAGTTTCTGATATCATGACCCGTGGCGGTACAATTCTGGGTACAGCCAGATTCCCTCAGATGAAAGAAGAAGCTGTCTGTGCAGAAACTGCCAATCGTCTTAAGGAAGCAGGAATGGATGCGCTTATTGTCATTGGCGGCGATGGTTCATATCGTGGTGCAGCAGCACTGACTAAACTTGGAATCAACTGTATTGGTCTCCCTGGTACTATCGATAATGATATTCAGGGAACAGATTTTACTATTGGCTTTGATACCGCTCTTAATACAATTGTGGAATGCGTCGATAAATTAAGAGATACATCAAGTTCTCATCATCGCTGTTCAATAGTTGAAGTAATGGGCAATCACTGTGGTGACCTGGCAATATATTCAGGTATCAGCTGCGGTGCTGAAATTATTGTCACTCCTGAAACCGGATACGATGAAGAAGAGATTCTTTCAAAGCTGAAATATCTTGATTCTTTAGGCAAAAATCATGCCATCGTTATCGTTTCTGAGAAACTGTGTGATGTAAATGCCCTGGCCAACAAAGTGTCAGCCAACACTAATTTCTCAGGCCGTGCTACAATTTTAGGCCACATTCAGCGAGGAGGCTGTCCTTCACCAACCGACAGAGTACTGGCATCAAGAATGGGTGAAAAGGCAGTTGATCTGCTCATTGAAGGAGTGGGTGGACATTGTGTAGGCATAAAAGATAACAAGATTTCTTCGATGCCTATTGCCGAAGCACTGGCTCTGCCACGTGAAAACCGCAAGAAATTCTATCGTTTATTTGAAAGGCTGGTATAAAAAATGACAAACGAAGAAATGCTTACTTATGTAGACCATACATTGTTAAAACCTACAGCTACATGGAATCAGATTAAAACATTGTGTGAGGAAGCTATGAAATATCATACAGCATCTGTATGTATTCCCTGTTCCTTTATTTCAAGGGCACATGAAGCCTTTCCTGAACTGAATCTGTGTACAGTTGTTGGTTTTCCATTAGGCTATTCAACCACTGCTTCTAAACTGTTTGAAACCAGGGAAGCTTTGCACAATGGCGCCAGTGAAATCGATATGGTTGTCAATCTGGGCGATGTAAAAGAAGGAAACTTTGATAAGGTAACCGAAGAAATCAGGGAACTTAAAAAAGCCTGTGGTGATAAGATATTAAAGGTAATTATTGAAACCTGTTATCTTACTGAGGAAGAAAAAATAGAATTGTGTCACTGTGTAACTGATGGTGGAGCAGATTTTATTAAGACTTCTACTGGTTTTGGCAGTGCAGGCGCAACTTTTGATGATATCAAACTGTTCAGGGAGCATATTGGTCCAGGTGTAAAGATTAAGGCAGCTGGTGGCATACGTACATACGAAGATATTGTGACTTATATTGAACTGGGCTGCGACAGACTGGGCTGTTCAGCAGCCATCAAGGTATTGGGCGACTAGAATGAACGCTTTAATTATTCAGACTGATTTTGGATTATATGATGGTGCTGTAAATGCCATGTTTGGCGTTGCCTATTCAGTATGTCCAGATTTAAAAATCTATAATCTGATGCACGAAATCAAACCTTATGATATCTGGGATGCTTCATATCGTCTGACTCAGGTTTTAAACTACTGGCCAGAAGGTACAGTATTTGTGTCAGTAGTAGATCCAGGTGTAGGTACTTCGCGTAAATCGGTTGTAGCCAAAACAAAGGGTGGAAGATATATCGTTACTCCAAATAATGGTACATTAACACATATTTTTGAGAAATACGGTATAGAGGAAATGCGGGAAATAGATGAAAATGTTAACCGTCTTAAAGGCTCAAGTGAATCCTATACCTTCCATGGACGTGATGTATATGTTTATACTGCCGCCAGACTGGCAGCCGGTATTATAAGCTTTGAGGAAGTTGGACCTTCACTTGATATAGCTGAAACTGTTCTTTTCCCAACACATAAGCCATATATAGAGAATAATACAATTGTCGGTATTATTGATGTTCTGGATGTTCGTTTTGGCTCACCATGGACAAATATTCCACATGAGATGTTAAAGGAAATCGATGTTGATTATGGTGATAAGCTGAATGTTCTTATAACTCACAAAGGCGATATCTATTATGATAACGACATGGTAGTACAGAAATCATTTGGTGATGCCAAATTCAGAGAGGAACTTGTCTTTGTCAATTCACTGCTCAATGTCTCTTTTGCGCTTAACCAGGGTTCCTTTGCTGGCAGATATGATGTTGGTTCGGGACAGGACTGGGAAGTTCGTATCCGCAAGGCTTTATAAAAATTATTTATAACAGCTGTTAGTTATAATCAATTGTACAAATAACTGAACAATCGTTATCATATTTATATATTGGCGCAATAAATGTGTTAATATAGATTAGTGATTAAGGGGGATATATATGACAACTAAGAAACAATCACTTGGTTCCATCCTTTTAGGCAAGTGGAACACAAAAACTATTGTCGGCATCGCTATTGGCGCTGCGTTATTCGGCGTTCTGATGAACTTTGGAAGTATCAGAGTTACTACCAATACATCTTTGACAACATCTTATATTGTTTTACCAATTGTTGGTGCGCTGTTTGGACCTTTACCAGCTTTTTTAACTGGTTTAATCGGTAATACTATTGCCGATCTGATTGGCGGCTGGGGTTTATGGTTTGACTGGTCTTTCGGTAATGCCGTAGCCGGTTTCTTCATGGGTCTTTTACCTTTATATGGTGCAAAAATTGAAGATGGTGTATTTACAGTAAAACATGCCATTATCTATGCAGTAGTTACTGTTGTTGGTGTAGGCATCGGTTTTGGTCTTGTAACACCAGTATTAACTTATCTGTTCTATTCTTCTGAGCTGACAGTAACCTGGATTCAGGCCTGGGCTGCCATCGTTTCAGATGCCTCAGTTGCGATTATCGTAGGCGTTCCTGTATTATTCGCTTTAGCTAAGCGTAATGCCCGCGGTACAAATCTTTCAAAAGAATAATTAAAAGAAATGAAAAAGCCAGTTATTGAATTTAAAGACTTTAGCTTCCGCTATAAGTCACAGAATGAGCCTACTCTTCATGATATAAATCTTACTATTTATGAAGGTGAAAAGGTTCTGATTTTAGGACCATCAGGAAGCGGCAAGTCTACACTCGGTAACTGCATCAATGGCCTTATTCCTTTCTCTTATGAGGGAGAAATCAAAGGTTCTTTAAAAGTATCTGGCATTGAAACTAAAGAAGCTAATATCTTCACTCTTTCAAACCATGTGGGCACTGTCCTTCAGGATTCTGATGCTCAGTTTGTAGGCTTGTCTGTGGGTGAAGATATAGCTTTTTCTTTAGAAAATGACGCAGTACCTCGTAAAGACATGCTTGTTAAAGTTGATGCGGTTGCCCGTATTGTCTCAATGCAGGATTTCCTGGACCAGGTACCATACAATCTTTCCGGAGGACAGAAACAGAAGGTTTCTTTAGCCGGAATTATGCATGATGATGTTGATACACTTCTATTTGATGAGCCTCTGGCTGCCTTAGATCCAGCCATGGGTATGACGGCAATTGATCTGATTGATAAAATACACAGGGAACACAATAAGACAATTGTGATTATTGAACACCGTCTGGAAGATGTGCTGTATCGTCATATTGACAGAATTGTGATGGTAAATGATGGAAGAATTCTTCTGGATACAACACCAGATGAGCTCCTGTCTTCAGATACATTAAGAGAAAATGGAGTAAGAGAACCATTATATATATCCGCCCTGAAAAATGCCGGCATTAAATTTAAGCCTGGCGATCATCTGGATAATGTAAATGAAATTGATTTTTCAAAATATAAAGATGATATTAAAAAAAGCTTTAAATCAGTAAAGCTTTCAGAGACCCGTCATTCTGATGAAAAAGTAATCGAAGTCAAAGATGTCAGTTTTAAATACTCATCCAGAAATAAATATGCCCTTAAAAATGTATCTTTTGATATTCATAAAGGTGAAAAAGTATCAATTATCGGCAAGAATGGTGCAGGCAAATCAACAGTTGCCAAACTTATCTGCGGCATAATAAGGCCGCAGAGCGGCGAAATTAATATCAAGGGTAAAAACTATATCAGTATGTCTATATCGCAGATTGGCAGACTTGTAGGCTATGTTATGCAGAATCCAAATCAGATGCTCGTTAAAGATATGATTAAGGATGAGATAGCTTTGACATTAACTCTTAATAATTTTGAACAGAGCGTTATAGATGAAAGAGTAGAAAAAGTTCTGAAAATGACCGGACTTTACCCTATGCGCAACTGGCCGGTATCAGTATTAAGCTATGGTCAGAAGAAGCGAATTACCATCGCCTCTATTCTGGTCCTTGAACCGGAAGTTATTATTCTTGATGAACCTACAGCCGGTCAGGATCTTAAGCATTATACAGAGATAATGAGTTTTATCGATGAGCTGAACAGAAAAAGCGATATAGCGATAGTCTTTATTACTCATGATATGCATCTGGCCATTGAATATACAGACAGGGCAATAGTATTTGCCGATGGTGAATGTATAGCTGATGATACGGTATACAGAGTTTTATCGAATGATGAAGTGATTGAAAAAGCCTCTTTAAAGAAGACTTCAATTGTAACTGTAGCTCAGAAATGCGGCATAGATCCTGAGGAATATATTCATTACTTCATTGACTTTGAAAGGAGGGAAAGAGAAAATGGATGACCGTTTATTTATAAATCTTCATCCAGGTACAACCTACCTTGACCGTTTAACCGGCAAGACCAAGGTCAGACTCTTTCTGGCCTTTGTGCTGCTGCTGATTGCGACATGGGATATGCGTATCATTTCAGTGTGTCTGGTGATAGGGGCAATTGGTTTATTTTCTCTTCACAGTAAACTTACATCTGTTAAAGTTATAACTGTATTTGTGATTTTTACCAATCTGCTTAATCTATTTCTGATCTGGGTTATTGAACCAGATTACGGCCTTAATATGTGCGGTGGTTCAACAGTGCTGTTCAGACTGACAGATTTTTATGTGGTCACAGCTGAAACTCTGTGGTACTTTCTGGTCAGATTCTGTAAAATGTTCGCAACATTTCTCTTTGCCCTGACATTCATCCAGTCAATTACACCATCTGAGCTGGCTGCCGGTCTGCATGCCATCAAGGTTCCGTATAAAATCTGTATGATTGTATCCATAGCCTTCAGATATATTCCGGATATCTTAAGAGATTTCAAGAATATAAAGATATCCATGCAGGCCAGAGGAATGGAGCTTGATCCCAAGAAGACAAGTCTATGGACCCGTCTTAAACAGAATGTCATCATTCTGGTACCATTAATAATCACTTCCTTTGACAGAGTCGGCAATATTGCCAATGCGATGGATTTAAGAGGTTTTGGAAAAGGAAAGGACAGAACTTATTATTCTGAACATGAAGACACCAAGGGTGATGCTCAGATGAAAATATTCTATATTCTGGTATATCTGGTCTTTATAGCGGTGGTGGTAAGAAGAATATTCTTTAAGGCTCCATTTATGGTGTGGTATCCATGGCTATAGACTTTAAATCAATCTGGAAAGATAATGAAGCAGGCTTTTTAGACCTGCTTTCAGTTGTTTCGGTCTATGATGAAACAACAGTAACCGAAGGTATGCCATGTGGCAAGGGCATTAATGATGCACTCTGCTTTATGAAGAAAAGATGCCAGGAAGCAGGCTTTGAGATAAAGGAATTTGATGGACATGCCTTTTCAGCTTCAATAGGAAAGGGTGAAAGAATCGACATAGTATCTCATCTGGATGTTGTAGAGCCAGGAAATGACTGGACATCTGATCCATTTACTCCAGTAAATACTCAAAGCTATATAAGAGCCCGTGGCAGTCAGGATATGAAATCAGGAGCCTGGCTTTCATTTCTGGCTTTAAAAACTTTAAAGGAACAGAATATTGAACTGAATAAAACTTTCACTCTGGTTTATGGAACCGATGAAGAAAGAACAATGGATGATATGCGCTATTATGTATCAAAGGCAGGATATCCCGCTTTTGCCTTTACACCTGATGGCCAGTTTCCCATAACAGCTGGTGAAAAGGGCGCTCTGATGTGGATATGCAGATCAGCTTACTGTGGCAGCCTTATCTATTTAAAAGGAGGCGTACAGCCCAATGTTATATCACCATATGCAGAATGCGAAATAAAAGGCAATTATGTTTCTCTGGTACTTGAAAAGATCAGCGAGTATAACTATGATGGCTGCTGCAGGCTGGAAGGGGAGAATACCTTTATCTCCATTAACGGCAAAGCTGGTCATGCCTCACGACCGGAACATGGGGAAAATGCCAGCATCTATCTGCTTAGAATACTGAATGATATAGTCGATGACAGATATCTTAAAGAAATCTATGATACTTTCTATGATGCCTATGGCAAAGGTGCTGATATCAGTGATGGTGACAGACTTACCCTTAATCTGGGCATAATAAATATTGCGGATGGCTCAACAGAAATGTTTATTGACTGCCGCTATCCTTATGGCACAGGTTCAGACTATTTATCTGAGAAGCTTAAAATAAAACTTAAAGATTTTACAGTTGAACTTCCATATGATGATGAACCTACTTATGTAGAAGATTCAGATCCTTATGTAAAAGCGCTTAAAAAGGCTTATGAAGATGTAACTCATGAAGAATGTACTTCAATGATTTCCGGTGGAGTATCTTATTCTAAAGTATTTAAACACTCAGTAGCTTTTGGCTGTGTAAGCGCAAATTCACTCATGATGGCTCATCAGAAGGATGAAACCATACTGAAGTCTGATTTATATCAGGCTCTTGAAATATACTACAGATCATTAATTAATTTTTTGGAGATTTAAATGAAACCATTAATTTTATTACAGACAGATTTCTCTAACACCTGGAGTGCTGTTGCGTCTATGAAGGGTGTAATTAAAATTGTTGACAGGGAACTGGAAATCTATGATTTATGTCATGACATTAAGGCCTTTGATCCCTGGGAGGCTTCTTTATCGCTTAATACCTGTGAGCCATACTGGCCAAAAGGTACAGTTATTGTCTCGGTTGTCGATCCTGGTGTCGGCACAAGCCGCAAAGCTTCGGTTGCGCTTTTAAACGACGGTACCTATGTGGTAACGCCAGACAATGGTTCGTTAACTCATCTTAAATACAGCGTAGGCATTAAGGCCATCAGAGAAATAGATGAGACAAGAAACCGCTATGAAGCTAAAGAAAATGTATCGGTATTTCATGGAAGAGACTTATTTGGCTATTGTGCAGCTCTTTTAGCCAGCGGAAAGATAAACTTTGAAGAAGTTGGACCCGAATATCCAGTCAGTGATGTTGTGGAGTGCAGAGAATATAGTACAAAACCGCTTTTAAGTAACGGATATTGCGAAGCCTTCATTATGACAGGCCTTAAACATTTCGGTGGCATTCAGTTTAACATAAGTAACGTTGAATGGGAAGAATGCGGTTTTGTGCCAGGTGACATGATTGAGGTCGTAATTTCTTATAAGGAAAAAGCAATATTCAATAAAGAAGTACTTTATGGAAAATCATTTGGCGATGTAAATATTGGTGAACCGGTGCTGTATAGAGGATCTTCACTGTATCTGTGTCTTGATCTGAACTGTGCCAATTTTATGAGTGTCTATAAAATAGGTACAGGTCTTGAATATACTGCCACATTAAAGAAGGTGAAATAATGATCTGCTCAAGATGCGGAAATGAAGTTGCAGAGGGGACAAAATACTGTCCAAACTGCGGAAACAGAATGTCAGGCGATCATGACAGCTTAGCTGTTATTATAAAGATTGTATCTGTGTTTGCCGGTATTACACTTGGTCTTACGGCTCTGTTTTCTTTGTTGAATCTGATACTGCTGTTTACAAATTATACCCATGGCCTGTTTCATTTTAATACTTCTTTAAGTGTTATCGGCTGTCTTTTAAAGGCTGCAGTATTTGGCGCGCTGGCTCTTTTGTATCTTCTTTATGGCCTAAAAAGAAATTCTGGAAATACCAGTGGTCTTCTGGCACTGATTGTCGTATTTACAGCTGTTAATGTCCTGGGGCAGCTTATATGTAAGCTTTTTATCTATCATGAATTTGTTTATTCAGCTGTAATATATCTGCTTATTGTGTTTGGACTGACTATGGCTCTGGGCTATCGTTTCGACTATCGCAA
>DBOW01000121.1:16218-18094 GCA_002299675.1 Solobacterium sp. UBA636 | reverse complement strand
TGGCTTTATATTCTTTTTAATCTATTGAGCTGTGGTCTATATGGACTTTATTTTATTTATGATCTGGCAAAAGATGTAAATATAATCTGCCGTGATGATGGGGAAAATACGCCTGGACTAATTGTCTATATTCTTTTATGTATACTTAGCTGTGGCATCTATAATATCTACTGGCAATATAAACTTGCCAACAGGCTCATGAATAATGCATACAGATACAATGTAAGTATTACAGAAGGAGGCACGGCTGTACTTCTTTGGCAGATACTTGGCTATCTGACCTGTCAGCTTGCATCATTTTATGCCATTCATATTCTGATTAAGAATACAAATCTTCTGGCAAATGAATACAACTCTCAAAAGATTTATTAAAAATATTCTGGTACTGTTTATTCTTATAGCGATATTCTATATACTGGATATTGGCTGTATCTTCAAGAAACTAAGCGGTTTAAGCTGTCCTGGCTGTGGCATGACAAGGGCCTGGCTTTCCTTTTTGAAAGGAGACATTGGTAAAGCTTTCTATTATCATCCTCTGTTCTGGATGATAATTGTGATACCGGCAATAACGCTAATCAGAAAAAGAATAAGCGATAGCTTATTTAATGGAATACTGATATGCTGCATAGTACTGCTTATGGGCTGTTACTTAATCAGATTATTCGGTGGCAGTGATATTGTATCGTTTAACCCATATAATTCATTAATAATAAAGGCGTTTCTTAAGTGAAACGCCTTTTAATTATGATTCTCTTTTTTTCATCGCATCCTTATGATTCAGGATTACTGGGATAACCAGTGGATTTCTGTTGGATTTCTTGAAAAGGAAAGGCTCCAGAGTATTACGGATACAGTTTTTCAGATCGTTGAAGGTAACTTTAGACTTCATTGCGTTCTGAAGAGCGTTATAAACTAAAGTTTCGGCCTCTTTGGTAATTGTCTGATTTTCCTTGATATAGATAAAGCCTCTAGAAACTATACCTGGTTTACAGAGTATTTTGTTGGTTCTGGAATCGATGCAGACTACTACCGCTACAAGACCGTTATCAGCCAGAATCTTTCTGTCTTTGAGAACCGAGGTAGAAAGACCGGATATATCGTTTCCATCTACATAGATGGCGTCAGTCTGAATACGGATGTTTGATGGATACACTTCTCCTTCATGCAGAACCAGGGCATCACCATTGGCACAGACAAAGATGTTCTCTTTAGGAATACCTACCTCTACAGCCGTTGCGGCATGAAGCTTAAGCATCTTGTATTCGCCATGTACCGGCATAAAGTACTTAGGTTTAATCAGCTGAAGCATCAGTTTCTGTTCCTCACACGAGGCATGTCCGGTAGTATGCAGAGACTGGAAGGTCTGATTCTGAATAACCTTGGCACCGTTTCTGACCAGTTTATTCACAATGCCGGAAACATTTAATGCGTTGCCGGGAATTGGATTGGATGAAAGCAGGACAGTATCGCCAGGAATGATATGTACAAACTTGTGAGTGTTGTTCGCAATTCTTGAAAGGGCAGCCAGCTGTTCACCCTGTGATCCGGTACAGACGATACATAATTTATCCGCTTCTGTCTGATTAACAAGATCAGGGGAGATAAAGGTATCTTCAGGTACATCGATAGTTTTCATTCTAAGACCAATCTCGACAACATTTTCCATCGAACGGCCAAAGACACAGACTTTTCGGCCACATTCTTTGGCAGCTTTGATAATCTGTGAAAGACGATGCACGTTTGAGGCAAAGGTTGATACTATCAGTCTTTTTGGTGTTTTCTTCATTATTTCCATAATTGAAGAAGCTACCTGTTTCTCACTGATGGAAAAGCCTGGTACTTCGGAGTTTGTTGAATCAGACATCAGCAATGTTAC
>DBOW01000121.1:12644-16137 GCA_002299675.1 Solobacterium sp. UBA636 | reverse complement strand
TTAAAGTCACCGGTTTCGACAATTCTGCCATTTGGCGTATTAATCAGTACACCAAGGGAATCGGGAATAGAGTGGACGGTGTTAAAGAAACCAACTCTGAAATATTTGGAATTGATTGATGAGTTATCGTCAATCTCAATAATTTTGGTATTTGCCAGACGTCTTCTTTCAGAAAGCTTTTTTTCAATCAGCGCTTTGGCAAAACGCGGAGCATATATTTTCTGAACAGGACAGGTCATTAAAAGGAAGGGAATACCGCCAATATGGTCTTCATGGCCATGGGTGATAATCAGACCTACTATTTTGTCTCTGTTCTTTATTAAATGAGTGTAGTCAGGAATTACATATTCTACACCCAGAAGTTCTTCATCTGGAAATTTGATACCGGCATCGATTATCAGTATTTCGTCGTCATGTTCTATGCAGTACATATTTTTGCCGACTTCACCAAGACCCCCCAGGGCATATACTAAAGTATCGCTTCTGGCATCATAATTTGCACCATTATAAATACGGCTCATTTATAACCTCCTATTATATTTAGTTCAAAATCAATTAGATTATACAATAAAAAATCGTGATTATTCAATCACGATTTCACCTTTTTCTTCTTTGAATGGATCGGCACTGTTTATGTGATCATAATAGAGAATTCCCTTAAAATGATCAAGTTCATGCTGAAAGACAATGGCAAGATAATCAGAAGCTCTGATTGTAACTTCTTTCTTTTTTATGGCATCATAGCCTTTTACTTTAATGCGTTCATGTCTTTTTACATAGCCTTCATGAGCTGTCTTGACGCTAAGGCAGCCTTCACCACCTTTAAGATAGGCGGTTTCTATTGAATAGGAAATGATTTTTGGATTGGCCAGAGCATATTCGCATTCAAAGCCTCCTTCTTCATCTCTAATGGCGATTGCCAGCATTTTTTTATCTACGCCAAGCTGAATAGCGGCCAGACCTACAGCCGGAGTCAGATCTCTTTCTTTGGCTTTTTGTTCATCGGTAGAGTCTTTTACATATTCGAGCATGGCCATAAGAAGTTCTTCATCTTCGGTGGATAAAGGTATATTTACGTCTTTTGATTTCATTCTGATTCTGGGATCAGTATCGTTAATAATATTTGAGTTATTTATCTGCATGACAATATTATACATATTATTTTCTTTAAATTGATATAATTGAAGCTATGAAAAACAGAAAAAGAAAGGGAATGTTCTCTTATATTGACTATAAAATTCTTATTGCGACTTTTGCACTGATGATTTTTGGTTCACTGATGATTATTTCAGCTTCGATGGGTGAAACAGATTCGGATATTAATGCGATTGCCTTTTCAGCACTGAAACAGGGTATCTTTGCGGCAGTTTCGACTGCTGGATTCTTTATTATGTGTAAAATTCCTTTTGCCCGTTTAAGCAGAGGCTTGATGAGGGCTGCCTATATTGCCATACTGTTTATGCTTCTCTCTACCAGGCTTTTTGGGGCAACTGGTGGCGCCTACGCCTGGATTAAGCTGGGATCGGCAGCTTCAATTCAGCCTTCGGAATTTGCCAAGCTGTTTGCGATTATCTATGGCGCTTCGCTTTTTGCGAAAAACAGGGGAGAGGAACAGAATAAAAAGAATATTCAAAGATATATCGTTGCGATGCTTATTTATGTTGGCATAGTACTGGTATGGCAGAAAGACCTGGGTTCAGCGGTAGTAATTGCCATTATTTCCTTTGTCATAATAATGATTCCTGACTATAAGGGATTCAGAGACTGGTCATTCCGTCTTATGATTGTCATGCTTCTGGCGGTAGCTGGGGTGCTGGCACTGCTTTCGCCATGGGGTACTGCCCTGCTGAAAAAGTTTGACAGTCACTATCAGATTTTAAGATTTTTATCATCAGCCAATCCTTTTGAATATCAGTATGATGCCGGTTATCATCTGGTTATGTCATTAATATCTTTTGCCACAGGAGGGCTGTTTGGTCTGGGCTATGGTAAATCTATTCATAAATATATGAATTTCCCAAACCCTACTACTGACTTTATTCTGCCGGTTGTGGTTGAGGAACTGGGGCTTGTTTTTGGCTTTATTCCGATTATTGTGCTCTATGGAATTCTTTTTGTAACACTGATACAGTATACACTGAAGTCAAATCTGACCAGATCGAGAATAGTATTTACTGGTACTTTTACTTATCTGATTGTGCATTTTATTCTTAATGTCGGTGGTGTAGCTGGACTTATACCTTTAACTGGTGTTCCGCTTCTGTTTATTTCTTCAGGCGGTACATCGCTTCTGTCTATAATGTGCTGTCTTGGACTGGCGGAATCAGAAATAATTGCCACAAGGAGAAATGAAGATGAGAATAATATCAGGAAGATATAAAAGACTTAATCTGGATACACTTGAAGGGGACAGTACCCGTCCTACCAAGGATATGGTGAAAGAGGCTCTATTTGATTCCTTATGGGTTAGTGAGGGTGAATCTTTTCTGGATGTTTTTGCCGGATCGGGTGCAGTAGGGATTGAAGCTGTTTCCAGAGGTCTGGAAGATGTTGTATTCAATGATCTTAATAAAGATGCCTGCTTCGTAATTCGTTCAAATCTGAAGAAAATAAAGGCTGATAAGAAGCTTTATAATTTAGACTATACGGCACTGTTTAAGACTCTAAAGCGGGATTTTGACTATATTTTTCTTGATCCTCCATATGCACTGGATGATTATGATAATATCTTCTCTTTAATTCAAAACAATAATGTCTTAAAAGAAAAGGGTATAATTATATTTGAAGTAAGAAGTGATTCAAAAATAAAAGAAAGCTATGGGCCATATAAACTTTATAAAGAAAGAAAATATGGTATCACTAAACTTATGTATTATAAAAAGGAAGCATAAACTATGATTAAGGCTATTTATCCCGGGTCTTTTGATCCCATTACCGTTGGCCATCTGGATATTATTAAAAGGGCCAGTTCGATTTTTGATGTATTATATGTTGCGATAATGGTTAATCCTGAGAAAACCTCAACCTTTACTGCCGAAGAGAGAAAACTGTTTATAGAAGAATGCATAAAAGATCTGCCTAATGTAAAAGTGGTAACAGGTCATAAACTCACAGTAGATCTGGCACAGTCTTTAGACTGCAAAGTGATGGTCAGAGGTATCAGAGCGGTTACTGACTATGAAGCTGAACTGGCACTGGCTACATCAAATATGATACTGAATAATGAAATTGAGACTTTTTTCCTGGTTGCCAAGCCTGAACTTTCTTTTCTTTCATCTTCGGCAGCCAAAACAATTGCCAAGTTTGGCGGAGATATAACCGGTTTTATTCCAGAAGCTATTGAAAAAGAAATTAAAGAAAAACTATATAAAGAATCTTAAAAGAAGTTTCCATCAGAAGGAAACTTCTTTTAAAGTTCTGCGGTTAGCTTATTTATCTTTAATATTGAGTTTTACTCTATAAGAAAAAGGAAAACTGTAATTTCTGATACTTT
>DBOW01000121.1:9960-12580 GCA_002299675.1 Solobacterium sp. UBA636 | reverse complement strand
TTTTTAAGAAAAAGGTGATTTATCACTCTATGCTGAAAAGTGCCAAAAATTAGCACTAAATAGTTGACAGTGCTAAGGGATGTGCTATAATTAGCAACGTAGATGAAAGAGTGCTAAGGAGGTTTGAGAGATGCTGACAAGTCGAATGGTTAAAATACTTAAAGCAGTTGTTGATGAATTTGTTGAAACAGCTGAGCCAGTAAGCTCAAAGGCTCTGGTTACTAAATATCATCTTCCTTATTCAAGTGCGACTATCAGAAATGATATGGCTACACTTGAGAGTATGGGCTATCTTGAACAGCCCCATACTTCAGCAGGACGTATTCCTTCCAACAAGGGATATCAGTTCTATTGTGAACATCTTCTGGAAAAGGATGTTGATGACCAGGTTAAATATGTTATTTCCAATATATTTAACAACGAATCAATGAACGTTGAAGATGCCTTAAAGGAATCCTGCAAAATGATTTCAGACATGACCAATCTGACAAGCGGAATGCTGGGACCTGATGCAAGTACACAGACCCTGCAGCACTTAAGTGTCTTTCCGCTGGATGAAAAATCAGCTGTCTGTGTGTTTGTGACAAATACCGGCCATACTGAAAACAAGACTTTCCGTTTCAGGGATGAGGTGAGTGCTGAGGATATCAAGAAGTGTTCTGATCTGTTAAATGACCGATTGAAGGGCACTCCAATCAATGAGCTTAAGGACAAGCTTACTTCGATAAAGCCGATTATGGTTCAGCAGATTAAGAGGCATGAAATGCTGTTTAATGCTTTCCTTGGAGCTTTCTCAAAGTTTGCGACTGAGACGCTTTACTCATATGGTACTTCAAACATGATGTACCAGCCGGAATTCTCCGATCTCAATAAGCTTCAGGAACTTGTAAAGGTATTTGATAATCCAAATCTGATGAAATCACTGACTGACAAGTCAAATGATGGAAGTGACTGTCTGGCAGTTACCCCTGGCGGTACTGAACTGATGTGGAAAAACGATATGGCTATCATTACTTCCGAAGTCAAGATATCTAAGGATTCGGATGAAAAGGCGCATATTATGGTCGTTGGACCAAGACGTATGGAATATAACCGGGTAGTTTCCCTGATGGACTTCATCGCTAAGGAAATCGAGGAGATGTGCAAATAGAAAGGAATAAAATGGAAAACAAGAAACAGGAAGAAATTAAGGAAGAAGTAAAAGAAGAAAAAAATCCTCAGGAAGAAACAGTTGATGAGGAAGAAGTTGTTGAAGATCTGGTTGATGAAAGAGATGAAAAAATAAAGTCTCTGGAGGCTCAGGTAGCTGACCTTAAAAACAAGTACGCTATGGCCTATGCCGACAGCGAGAATACCCGTAAACGTTTAAATGCGGAAGCGGAACAGATTAAAAAGTATCGAATACAGTCGTTTGCCCTGGAGATACTTCCGGTTCTGGATAATCTTGAAAGAGCTCTGGCTCAGGACAGTAATAAACAGGACAATGGTTTCTATACAGGCGTTAAGATGATATATGAACAGCTTGTAAGTGCTTTGGTTAAGGAAGGTGTAACGGAAGTCATCTGTCTTAATGAAAAGTTTGATCCAAACTTCGAACATGCCATTATGGTTGAGAAAAAAGAAGGTGTTGAGCCAGGCATGGTAATCGAAGTTCTGCAGAAGGGCTATAAGCTCAAGGATCGTGTATTGAGAGCTGCAATGGTTAAAGTAAGTGAATAAATTCAGGAGGAAAAATTATTATGAGTAAGATTATTGGTATTGATTTAGGTACAACAAATTCATGTGTATCAGTAATGGAAGGTAAGGACGTTAAGGTTATTACCAATCCAGAAGGAAATAGAACTACACCATCGGTTGTAAGCTTCAAGGATGGCGAAATTATTGTCGGTGATGCCGCAAAAAGACAGGCTGCCACCAACAAGAACACAATCGCTTCTATCAAGCGTAAGATGGGTACTGATGAGAAAGTAGATGTAGACGGCAAGAAGTATTCTCCACAGGAAATTTCAGCTATGATTCTGCAGTATATGAAGAAATATGCTGAAGGCTATCTGGGTGAACCAGTAACCAAGGCTGTAATTACTGTACCTGCCTACTTCAATGATGCACAGCGTCAGGCTACCAAGGATGCAGGCAAGATTGCCGGTCTGGAAGTAGAAAGAATCATCAACGAACCTACTGCTGCTGCTCTGGCATTCGGTATTGATAAGACTGATAAGGAACAGAAGGTCCTGGTATTCGACCTTGGTGGTGGTACATTCGATGTATCTATTCTTGATCTGGCCGATGGTACATTTGAAGTACTGGCTACTGCCGGTGATAACCACCTTGGTGGTGATGATTTTGATGCCGTTATCGTAAACTGGATGGTTGAACAGTTTAAGAATGAACATCATGGAATTGATCTGTCAAAGGACAGAATGTCTATGCAGAGATTAAAGGAAGCTGCTGAAAAGGCTAAGAAGGATTTATCTTCTATGGTTTCTACTCATATCTCTTTACCATTTATCTCAGCTGATGAATCAGGTCCATTACATTTCGATGCTGATTTATCAAGAGCCAACTTCGATAAGATGACAAAGCATCTGGTAGACAGAACTGTAGGCCCAGTAAGACAGGC
>DBOW01000121.1:8406-9885 GCA_002299675.1 Solobacterium sp. UBA636 | reverse complement strand
CCAGCTGTACAGGAAGCTGTTAAGGCAGAACTTGGCAAGGAACCAAACAAGTCTGTCAACCCAGATGAAGTAGTATCTATGGGTGCTGCCATTCAGGGCGGTGTTATCTCTGGTGATGTAAAGGATGTACTGCTGCTGGATGTTACACCTCTGTCACTTGGTATTGAAACACTGGGCGGTGTTATGACTGTTCTGATTCCAAGAAACACAACTATCCCTACATCTAAGTCACAGGTATTCTCAACTGCCGCTGATAATCAGCCAGCTGTAGATATTCATGTTTTACAGGGTGAAAGACCAATGGCTGCCGACAACAAGACTTTAGGCAACTTCCAGCTTTCAGGTATCGCACCAGCCAGACGTGGTGTTCCACAGATCGAAGTTAAGTTTGATATCGATGTTAACGGTATCGTTCATGTATCAGCTACTGATAAGGCTAACGGCAAGTCTCAGGAAATCACAATTTCCGGCAACACTGGCTTATCTGATGAAGAAATCGACAGAATGGTAAGAGAAGCTGAAGAAAACAAGGATGCCGATGACAGACGTAAGGAACAGGCTGAACTCAAGAACAAGGCTGAACAGTTCATTATCCAGATCGATGATACTCTGAATACTGAAAATGCCAATGTAACTGAGGAACAGAAGAGCCAGGTTAAGGCCTTAAGAGATGAACTGCAGAAGGCAATCGACAATAACGATTATGATACATTAAAGAACAAGCTTGATGAGCTTGAAAAAGCTGCACAGGCTATGGCTCAGGCTATGTATCAGCAGCAGGCTCAGCAGGGTAATCCTAATCCAGGAGCTGGATCAAATCCTGATGATGATGTAGTTGATGCAGATTTCAAAACTAAAAACTAATTAATTATCCTTGGGGGAATACCCCAAGGATTTCAAAGACAGGGGGAACTTTATGGCAGATAAAAGAGACTATTATGAGGTGCTTGGCTTATCCAAAGGAGCCAGCGATGATGAGATAAAAAAGGCTTATCGTAAACTGGCTAAAAAATATCATCCTGATGTAAATAAGGAACCAGGCGCTGAAGAAAAATTTAAAGAAATAAATGAAGCTTATGAAGTACTCTCAGACCCACAGAAAAGAGCTGGCTATGACCAGTATGGTTTCGCCGGAGCTGATGGTCAGGGATTTGGCGGTTTCTCTAACATGGGTGGCTTCTCTGATCTTAATGATATATTTGATGCCTTTATGGGCGGTTCGGGATTTGGTGGCTTCTCAGGCTTTAGTTCTGGAAGCGGCAGATCACGTAACACTGGCCCGATAAAGGGTGAAAACCGCTATATGCAGCTTTCAATTGATTTCCTTGAATCTATCAAGGGTGTCAAGAAAACAATTTCTATTAATGTAGACAGGAAATGTAAAAGCTGTAACGGTACTGGTGCCAAATCTCCTTCGGATATTGAAACCTGCCCCAGCTGTCATGGCTCAGGCAGAGTACAGAAAACAGTTCGTACAGC
>DBOW01000121.1:1955-8345 GCA_002299675.1 Solobacterium sp. UBA636 | reverse complement strand
AAAGTCTGTCCTGACTGTGGCGGCAAAGGCTATCACAACGTTAAAGAACAGATTGAAGTATCAATACCAGCCGGTATCAATTCTGGTCAGCAGGTAAGAGTTGCGGGCTATGGTGAAAGAGGAAGCAATGGCGGTGACAATGGCGATCTTTATATCGAAATTATGGTCAAGCCACATTCAAATTTTGTAAGACAGGGGAATGACATCCTGATACAGGTGCCTATTTCAGCTGTTGATGCCACTCTTGGTACAACAATTGAAGTGCCTACCTGCCATGGCGATGTGGAACTGAAAGTTCCTGCCGGATCCCAGCCTGGTACAAAACTGAGAATAAAGGGCTATGGCGTTCCATATCTAAACTCAGCCGCCAAGGGTGATCAGTACGTAGAACTTAAGGTAGTTATTCCAACCAAGCTTACACCTACAGAAAAAGAACTGTATGAAAAGCTGGCTGGCAAGAAACATGAGAGTCCTTTTGAAAAATTCAAGAATTCTTTTAAGTAGGAGAAATCCTACTTAAAAAAGCTTGTTTATTAGCACTCTTATTTAATAAGTGCTAAAGGAGGTTTTATGGATTTTAATGAAATGAGTGAAAAACTTCAGGAAATACTCTCTAAATCATTTATGATTGCCGCTGACAATCATAATATTGAGATATCTCTGCAGCATGTTCTGAAGGCGCTTTTAAACAATGATGATATAGAACATGTCTTTAAAAAGCTGAAACAGAACACAAATAAGCTGAAGGATATCTGTAATACTTATATTTCGAGACTTCCTGTTTCAGACAGTAAACAGGAGCCTACAGTAAATGCCTATGTCTTTAACGCCTACAATGAAGCGAAACTTAGGTCAAAAGACAGGGGTGATAAATATGTCGGTATCTTCGATATGCTGATATCAGTTATATATAATGAATCAACATTTGCCAAGGAGATACAGAAAAATTTAAGCTGTTCTAAACAGGAAATAATGGAACAGATTCAAAAAGAAAGGGGTAATAAAACTATGAATAATCAGTCTGATGAAAACAACCTGAATCCTCTGGAAAAATATGGACGCAATCTGGTTGAAGATGTTAGAAATGGTAAAGTAGATCCGGTTATTGGCCGTGACGAAGAAATAAGACGTGTAGTTGAAATCTTATCCCGCAAGACCAAGAATAATCCGGTGCTCATTGGTGAACCGGGTGTAGGTAAAACTGCAATAGTTGAAGGACTGGCCTGGAGAATATTCAATGGCGATGTTCCTTTGTCTTTAAAGGATAAGGATCTGATTGAACTGGATATGGGTTCCCTGATTGCGGGTGCCAAATATCGTGGTGAATTTGAAGAAAGACTTAAAGCCGTTTTGAAAGAAGTAAAAGATAAAAACGGACAGATAATTCTCTTTATTGATGAAATACATAATCTGGTTGGTGCCGGTAAAACCGAGGGTGCCATGGATGCTGCCAATCTGCTTAAGCCAATGCTGGCAAGAGGTGAACTAAAATGTATTGGCGCAACAACTTTTGATGAATACCGTCAGTATATAGAAAAAGACGCAGCACTGGAGAGAAGATTCCAGAAAGTTACTGTTGATGAGCCAAGTGTTGAAGATACTATCTCAATACTGAGAGGCCTGAAAGACCGTTTTGAAGCTCATCATGGCGTAAAGATCAAGGATGAAGCTATTATATCTGCCGCAACACTTTCTAACCGTTATATTACCGACAGATTCCTGCCTGATAAGGCAATAGACCTGATTGATGAAGCCTGTGCAATGGTTCGTGTCGAAATGGATTCCATGCCTGCTGAACTGGATGAACTCATCAGAAAAATCAGGCAGCTGGAAATTGAACAGGTATCTTTAAAGAAAGAAAAAGATGCCAAAACAGCACAGCGTCTGAATGATTTATCTGAAGAACTGGAAAATCTCAAGAATCAGAAAGATATTCTTTACGAAAAATGGGCTGCTGAAAAGAAAGAACTGGAAGAAGCCAAAGACGCCAGAGAAAAACTGGAAAAAGCTAAACTGGCTTTCTCACAGGCTCAGAATGAAGGAAGATATGAAGAAGCTGCCAGACTGCAGTATCAGACTATTCCTGAACTGGAAAAGCTGGTATCAAAAGAGACCCAAGAGCTTAATAACTCCAAGATGATCAAGGAAGTAGTAAATGAAGAAACTATTGCGGAGGTTGTCTCTAAATGGACCCATATCGAAATAAGTAAGCTCTTATCTACCGAAAGACAGAAGCTTTTAAATCTGGACAATATTCTTTCACAAAGAGTAATGGGTCAGGATGAAGCTCTTAAACTTGTATCGGATGCTATATTGCGTAATAAGGCCAATATTGGTGATATTAATCGTCCAATCGGTTCATTCCTCTTCCTGGGTCCAACTGGAGTTGGTAAAACCGAAGTTGCCAAGGCGCTTGCTGAACAGCTTTTTGATGATGAATCAAAGATTGTCAGAATTGATATGTCTGAGTACATGGAAAAGTTCTCAGTTTCCCGTTTAATCGGAGCTCCTCCAGGATATGTCGGCTACGAAGAGGGTGGTCAGCTTACTGAAGCTGTAAGACGTAAGCCATATTCAATAGTCCTTCTGGATGAAATAGAAAAGGCTCACCCTGATGTCTTCAATATTCTTTTACAGATACTGGATGATGGCCGTATTACTGATTCTAAGGGTGTAACTGTTGATTTCAAGAATACCATCATAATTATGACTTCTAATCTGGGTTCTAAATTCGCCTTTGAAACAGATCCTGTATTAAAGAAGAAAGAATATGATGAAGTTATTAAAGAATCATTTAAACCTGAATTTATCAACCGTATTGATGAAATAATTATCTTTAATCCATTAAACAGAAATGTAATTAAGGACATTGCCGGCAAATTCCTGGGTCAGCTGAAAAACAGACTTAAGGATTCCGATATTGAATTAACTATTACAGATAAAGCTATGGATTCAATAGTAGCTGAAGGCTATGATGAAACCTTCGGTGCCCGTCCAATGAAACGTCATATTCAAAGAGAGATTGAATCAAAGCTCGCAAGATATATTATTGCCAACCCAGACAGTAAAAATATCACAGTTGACTTTGAAAATGATGACTATATCATTAAATAATTAGAATAGAGGGTATAAAAAGCCCTCTATTTTTTATATAATCTGTGTCATGGAAAAATACACGTCTCAGTCAAGGAACAGCTATATACTGGGGATATCCCTTATTGTCGAGGCTCTTATCAAAAGACCAGAATACGTAAAAGAAGTTTATTTATCTTCAAAAGCCTACCGCAATAAAGAACTGGAAACTCTTTTAGGCTTATGCAGAATACATGAAGTACCGGTTAAAGAAGATGACAGAATTATAGAAAAACTCTCTATAAAAGAAAACTGTTATGGCATTGGTATTTTAAAAAAATATTCATCAGCCCTAAAAACAGACAGGCATCTGGTTCTATATAATTTTAAAGATGAAGGCAGACTTGGTACTATTATCCGCTCAGCTGTATCTTTTGATTTGAGGGATATTGTGCTTATCAATTCAAAGATTGATATATTTTCGCCAAAACTTATCAGAGCTTCCATGGGTTCTTTCTTCCATGGCAATATTGTGTGCTTCAACAGTTTTGAAGAATATCTGAAAACCACAAAGAACACTCTGATTCCTTTTACTTCAAATGGAACCAGAGAACTTAATACCATTCATATAAAAGACAGATATTCTATCATTATTCCGGATAAAGCTGATGAACTTAATGATGTCTTTATTGAATCATACTACATTAAACATCGAGAAAATGAAGAAGTTCCCTTAACTTCCTTATCCGCAATTGTCTTTAATTACTTTTTCCATCAAAACGCAGGCGATAGGAACATTTAGTACATAATTCCTTACACAGTCTGTTATTCTTCAGTTTTGAAATTAGCTTTTTATATTCCTCGGATTCAATGATTTCCTTTAAACTGTTTTCTCTAAGTGTACCGATTCTGTTGTGACCTTTAGGATCCAGGCAGCATATTGTAACACTTAAATCATGCAGCACTGCCAGCTGGTTTACTGCACCAAGGCATTTCCCTTTATCACCTATATAGGCATCATTAATATCTGGCCATCTGAATAGTTCCTGGAAATAGATATAGACATTGTCCTTAAGTCTGTAGGAATCTTTTTTTGAAGTTGTTTCAAGGCCATATTCCTTATTAAGCTTATCCAGATAGCTTTTAAGCTTTGTATCAAGATGTTCAGGATCATAGAATCTAAGCTCAATATTTACTTTATTGTCCCTGATGATTTCATCAATATTGTCAAAGTAGGAATTATCTATATCTAGATTATTGACAGAATGAAGGGAAACAGAAAGCTTTCTTAAACAACTGTGTTCAAGAATGTTTCTGTTTAATAAAATACCATTGGTTACAAGCTGTACATTAAGTTTCAGTTTATCGCAATAATCCAGTATTTTTTCTATATCTGGATGCAAAAGCGGTTCACCAAGTACATGCAGATAGACATAGTCACATACTTCTTTTATCTGTTTAAGTACTCTTGTGCAGGTATCGAGATCTACAAAAGTGTTTCCTTTTTCATTGGTACAGAAGGGACAGTTAAGGTTGCAGGCATCAGTTATTTCAAAATAAATTCTTTTAATCATCCTTTTTATATTACAATAAATAGGTGAGTATTTTATATATAGATAAACCAAAAGGAATGACTTCCTTTGACATCTGCTTCAGATTAAGAAAAGTGCTTGGTACCAGAAAAATAGGTCATACCGGAACTTTAGACCCCAATGCCACTGGCTTAATGATAGTTTTAAGTGATAAGGATACTAAAGCCAATCAGTTTCTTGTGAGCGACAGCAAGGAATATATTGCGGAATGCCTGATTGGCTGTTCTACCGATACACTGGATATTGATGGCAGTATTATTGAAGAAAAAGAAGAAACCATGCCTGATAGAAATGATATAGACAATGCGCTTAAGTCTTTTCTTGGTGATTCAATGCAGCTTCCCCCTATGACTTCGGCTATCAAGGTAGACGGCAAAAAGCTTTATGAATATCAGCGTGAAGGCAAAACTGTAGAGCTTGAACCCAGACCTGTAAATGTATCTGAGATTGAACTGCTGAATGTAAATGAGAGAACTTTTTCCTTTCGCTGCAAAGTATCTTCGGGTACTTATATCAGAGTACTTCTTCAGGATATTCTGAAGAAGCTGAATATTATCGGTACCCTGAAAGAACTAAGAAGAACCAGTATAAATGAAATTAATGTAGATCAGGCTGATAAGTTTGAAGATGTGCTGCAGGGAATTTATCATGTTCATGATCTGCATGAACTGCTCATCAAAAGATATCCGGAAATAGAAGTTGAAAATACTTTTGACTTTATTAACGGTAAAAGAGTTAAGCTTGACTGTAATTATGATGAAGTGCTGATTTCTCATGAAGGAAAATGCGTTGCGATATATGCAAAAGAAAATAACTATTATGTTTCTAAAAGAGGTCTGTTTTGATTAATATATATTATGTAAGTGAAAATAAGATTCCATCACTTCCAGACAATGTAGCCTGCATTGGCTTTTTTGATGGTGTACACCTGGGACATCAGGCTTTAATTCATAAAACAGTTAAAGAAGCTAAGAAACTTAATGTAGAACCTATTCTGATAACCTTTTATCCAGATCCGGCGGATATTATTTCATCATCAAAAGTTAATCACATCAACAGCTTTGAAAGAAGAGTAGAACTTTTTGAGCATTACGGAATTAAAGCTGTTGTGGTAATTGAATTCAATAAAGAAGTAATGTCCTTATCTAAAGAAAACTTTGTAAAGACATATCTTAATAATTTCAATCTTAAGGGACTGGTGTGCGGTTTTGATTTTCACTATGGCTATAAAGGAGAAGGGGATTATCACACACTTAACAGTGAACTAAAGAATATCTGTCCTGTCTATGAAGTAGAAGAAGTAACCCTGGACAATGAAAAAGTATCATCAACCAGAATCAAGAAAGAAATTGAAAAAAAGAACTACGCATATGTAGACAGGCTCTTAGGGTATCACTATGAACATTAAAGATTTCTACTTAAGATGTCAGAACTATTTTGGCAATGATGCACAGAGATTTATTGAACTGCTTAATGAAAAGGCTACGCACGGATTCTTTCTGAATACCTGCAAGTCAAATAAAGAAGACATTCTTTCACTGATTGATTTTAACTATCATTCATCAGGTCTGAACAGCAATTCTTATTACACTGACTCAGAAAATATCGGTAAAACTTTAGCCTATAATCTGGGCCTTATTTATCCTCAGGATGTTGAATCTTCATATTTCTGTGAGTTTCTTAAAGGCAGAGATTTTAAGCTTATAGTAGACCTTTGTGCCGCACC
>DBOW01000121.1:1281-1872 GCA_002299675.1 Solobacterium sp. UBA636 | reverse complement strand
TGCCAGAGCCTCAATAATTTCTTCCAACTTCGAAAGACTGGGCTATACAGATACACTCATTACTTCGACAGATGTTTCAAATTTAACATCTTCGCTTAAAGGAAATGCTGATCTGGTAATACTTGATGCGCCCTGTTCTGGTGAAGGCATGATCAGAAAATATCCAGAAATAATTGAAAATCTGAAAGAAGAAGAATATCGAAAACTCGAAGATATTCAGATGAGCCTGCTTGATGAAGCGTACAGCCTGCTTAAAGAAGATGGCATTCTGGTATATTCTACCTGTACTTATAATCCCGGTGAAGATGAGCTGCAGCTGTTGAATTTTCTGGAGCGATATAAAGATATGGAACTGATTCCGGCAGATTTTAAAGCCAGCAGTTCAAAACTGAAGGGTACTGTCAAACTTTCACCACTCAATGGCACAGAAGGACAGTTCATTTCTATATTAAAAAAGAATTCAAATACTTCTTCATCAAAAATTAAATATCTAAAAACGGTTAAAAACAGTACAGTCGAAAAATTTATTAAAGATAACCTGAACATAAAAGACTATTACCTTTACTCTAAGGAGTCAAACTACTATTTAAG
>DBOW01000121.1:781-1104 GCA_002299675.1 Solobacterium sp. UBA636 | reverse complement strand
GTGAATATAGAAACTACATAAAAGGACTGGAACTTAATCTGGATTTGCCAGATAACTATTATCTTCTGACTTATAAGGGCCATTCATTTGCCTATGGCAGAGTAAAGAAAGGCATAATGAAAAATAAATATCCAAAGGGTCTAAGAGAGATGGTATAATTGTTTCGAGGTAGAGAATATTATGGAAAATCAGAATACAAATGGTAAAGTAACTTTAAGCAATAAAGTATTTAAGGATATTGCCTATACTGCCGCAGCCAAGGTAGAGAACATTTATCCGGTAAAAAATGATAATTCATTCGTTGATGTAAATATCAAAGATGG
>DBOW01000121.1:0-723 GCA_002299675.1 Solobacterium sp. UBA636 | reverse complement strand
TGTTCAAAACTTCAGTCAACAGTTCATGAAGCTATTGAAGGCATGACAGGAATTGACTGCAAGAATATCAATATTGATATTCAGGGGTTTAAAACCGAAAAGAAATAAGCTTATGAAGTCATTGTCGTATAGATAATGACTTTTATTTTGGATATAAGAAAAGCTCATATTGTTTAGATATGAGCTTTTTTCTGTAATTTATTTATTCCATTCATCGCTATATTCTTTACCGTTAATCTTTACTACCAGTTTGATATATGTGCGTGTCTCATCAGCTGCTGGAACATATTCTTTTCCAGTACCTAATGAAGAACCATCTGAATCAAACCATTCATAGCTTTCGCTTCCATCACCACCACTGAAGTTGGCCTGAGCCCTTACCAGTTTAGTTACCGGGTTGTCGGTGCTAGGAGTGATTGACAGTGTTGCGTCTTTATAGGTGCAGATAGTTGCGCTGGCTCCCTGGAAATTGGTTGTCCAGCCATCACCATTTATGCTTAAGGTCTTTTCCTGACCATTGGCTTTAATTGTGACATTCTGTACCTTGCCATAATTAATGGCACTGGCATCACCATCTACAACATTATAGGAAATACCGTAGTTATTCAGTATAGATTTAACATTATCAAGATTATCGCTTGTGAATCTGATTTCCTGAACAGAAGATGCATCTACTGATTTGGTAACGACATTTGATTTCTCATCGGATTTTTCATAGCCATA
>DBOW01000005.1:4913-5512 GCA_002299675.1 Solobacterium sp. UBA636 | reverse complement strand
AAACCACCCTGGACCTGTTCCAGATTTTCTTCATTCAGTTCATTTTCACTCTGTTCAATTTTCTGTTCGTTTTCTTTCATATCCTCTTCCTCTATAACATCTGGGCAATTCCTGAGCTGAATGTTAAGCCACCACCGGAAACTTTATCCAGTGTTTCATCATCGAGTTCATTATTGTTCAGGTATTCTTTAAGTGCTTTCTTTTCTTCTTCGCTTAAACTTTCAATATAGGCTTTTGCCTCTTCTTCAGTCATTGAGTTTAGTTTTTCAATTAGTTCTTTCATAATGATCATCCTCTTCCTTTATTAAATTATACGTAATAATAATCAGGAAGGTAAACTAAAAAGATAAGAGATCATCACCTTCAACCGGACATATATAGACATTTGCCTCTTTACCGTTTAAAGCTTTCAGTGTTTCTTTAAGGGCAATATCCGGTCTGTTGTTTTCCCTTGAAAGGTGAGCTAAAAGAAAGTTATTTGTACCATCCTCATAGAGCTTATTAATATTCATTGCGCACTCTTCATTAGAGAGATGGCCAACAGTAGATAATATTCTCTTTTGAAGATCATAAGGATATGGACCATTCTTTAACATATC
>DBOW01000005.1:4449-4838 GCA_002299675.1 Solobacterium sp. UBA636 | reverse complement strand
GTCAGTTTTCCACAGTCTGTAACATAGCCAACTTTCTGATCATGATACTCAAAAATAAAGCCACCGGTATTTCGATAGTCATGTCCTACCTTGAACATAGTTATTTTTAAATCATCAATAAAATATGGAACATCGAATTCCAGGATATTGGTATGAGCCTTGAGATCAGCAAGATAATAATAGACAGTATCATTGGTATAAAGATCACAGCTGGTATTATTGGTTATAGCCTGTCTGGCTTTAATATGATCACTATGTCCATGGGTTACAAAGATAGCTTCTATATCTTTAATATTTCGATTATGTTTTAAAAGGGCATCTCTTACTTTCTTAAAGCCGATGCCCATATCTACTAACAGTTTTTTGTCATCCAGTTCAATATAGATGGA
>DBOW01000005.1:413-4302 GCA_002299675.1 Solobacterium sp. UBA636 | reverse complement strand
CCCCAGTCAGTTTCAAATTCTTCTTTTGCCCGATGGATCCAGACTGAACCTAAGCCTAAGTCATTTGCCATCAGCATCATATTTTCCATAGTACATGATCCATCATATACCCTAGGTGGCCAGTCTTTTTTAGACAAAACAATCAGAATAACTGGTGCACCATAGAAAGGATCGATATCTGCCGACATGATCGAGGCATTAAGCTTCTTTAATTCTTCTTTTACCTTTTCATCCTTAATCTGAATAATAATCGAAGACTGTGAGCCTCTGGCACTTGGCGCATATAATCCAGCCTCAATAATCTGATCAATTAATGACTGATCTACTGCTTCATTTTTGAATTTACGGATACTTCTTCTGTTTAATATGTTTTCTTTTGTGTTCATATTTATGTTTTAACACAACTTATCTCTTCTTACAATGCGGACACGAAGCGTTTGGACAGCCAATACACTTTGCACCGCTTTTCTTCTGTGAATAAATATATCTGCCTGCAAAGAATACAATAATCAATAACAAGATAATAATAATTAAGTTTTCCATTAAGCCAGTTTATATTCCTCCTTAATCTTTTTGCGGGTATTTATAATCATTGAACTAATTATTACGATAATTAAGACAAGTACCAGTCCACCAATTAATGCTGCCTGCATATTTAATAATTCTGGAGCTGTAATTAAAGTACCTATAGTATATACAAGATAGCCAGCTGTATAGCCAACCGCAAACTGTAAACCAATTCCACCCCATAGCCACTTAGAAGACTTCATTTCCGAGTTCATGGCACCAATAGCCGCGAAGCATGGTGGAGTATAGAGATTAAACATCAGATAGGCTAAAGCCGCAACTTTAGTGATGGCAATAATGCCAGCTACCTCAGTACCTGCACCCTCCATCATCGCCAGTTCTTCTGTATCAATCAGATTCTCAAGACCAACGAAGCACACAGCCAGAGTACCGACAACATTTTCCTTGGCAATAAAGCCGGTTATAGCCGCTGCCGCCAGCTGCCATGAAAGCACACCAGTAATCGGTAATAACAGATAGGCAAATGGACGGGCAATAGATGCCAGTATTGATGCATCAGCTGCTTCAGCTATCTGGAAATTCCATGCGAAAGTCTGCATAATCTGCACAGCAGTATTACATAAAAGAATAATAGTAGCTGCCTTTACGATATAAGCCTTGCCTCTATCAAGCATAGACATAAACGCAATCTTGAGTGAAGGAAGTTTATATTCAGGAAGCTCGATTATGAAGAAAGACTTTCTGGCTTTATAGCCTGTTATTTTATTAATCAGTAAAGCACAAAGGAAGATAAGAACGATGCCAGTGAAATACATTAATGCACTTACCCAGCCGGCATTTTCAAAGAAGGCACCCGCAAATAAGGAAATTACAGGTATCTTGGCCCCACAGGGCATAAAGGGAGTAAGCATGGCGGTTGCCCTTCTTTCTCTTTCGTTCTTGATAGTACGGCTGGCCATAACACCAGGTACCGCACAGCCAATGCCTATTACAAAAGGAATTACTGATTTACCAGAAAGTCCGACCTTCTTAAATATAGGATCAAGTATTACAGCCACTCTGGCCATATAGCCTGAATCCTCCAGTAGCGCAATCAGGAAATACATTACCATAACTAATGGCAAAAAACCTACAACTGCACTAACACCACCGATGATGCCATCTACTAATAATGCGCTTAAAAGCGGATTAGCATTCTCTAACATCATTCCAGCCCATTCCTGGAACTTGTCGAGATAGCCCGTGAGCCAGTCGGCAATCGGTGCACCTACCCAGACCTGAGAGATCTGGAATACCAGGAACATCACAACCGCAAAGATCGGAATGCCCAGCCATTTATTGGTTAAGATTTCATCAATCCTGTCATCTTTATTTATTTCAGCTGTAACTACCTTTCTGGTTTCGACCTTTTTAACTACTTCATTTACATAGTCGAATCTTTTTCTGTCGGCAACACTTACAGCTTCCCTGTTACTTAAATCAATATCTCCCTGCACATATGGCATTTCCTGCTTAGATCCAGCCACCGAGATAGCTGTCTCTACAAGTTCCTTTAAGCCTTCGCCATTTGTTGAGCAGGTATTTACTGCTTTACACTTAAGTTCTTTTTCCAGTTTTTCTTTATCAATAAGAGTTTCTTTCTTTTCGTTAATATCGCTTTTATTCAGGGCAAGGACTACCGGAATCCCCAGTTCCAGCAGCTGTGTTGTAAAGAAAAGACTTCTTGAAAGATTAGTCGCATCAACAATATTGATAATTACATCTGGATGCTCATTCTTTACATAAGAAGAAGTAATTGATTCCTCTGATGTAAAAGGTGACATAGAGTAGGCACCTGGCAGATCGACCGCTATTACCTCTTTGTCTGTATAATTCCTCTTAATCAGATATTCCTTCTTATCAACGGTAACACCAGCCCAGTTACCGACTCTTTCGTTTCTGCCGGTCAGGGCATTATACATAGTTGTTTTACCGGAATTTGGATTCCCACTTAAAGCTATTCTCATATTCCCTCCTGGTTAGCTATTGCTAACTTATAAGCCAAAATAAAACCTAAATCTTAATTGCGAACGCCAGATTCTTATCAATGTTATATCGGGCATCTTTCAATGACACAACCAGTGACCTGGGCTTTGCGCTGACTACGGTAATTTCTTCACCAGAGTAGCAGCCAAGCGAAAACAGAAAAGAATTGAGTTCTTCATCATCTGTTTCTATGTCTTTGATCTTGTAGCTTACGCCTAATTCTGCTTCATTTAATGTCATACAAATTACCTCAGTTAGCTATTGCTAACGTAATTATGTTACTCTATGCTAACTTAATTGTCAACAACACATTTAAATCTTTTTGACCAGCAATATGCTCAATAGTAAATGTCAGTTAAACCTAAAAACTCATACGGATATTCTTCTTTCAGATCAAACCCCGACCTTGAGATAAAACCATACTTCACTGCCTTCAATGAAGTGCTGTTTACCTGTTCAACTTCTTCCTTAATCAGACTGTCAGTTAATGGTTTAGAAGTAAATTTAACTTCGTAGAAAAGATAGCCTTCTCTATTTCTGGCAACTACATCAAACTGACCATTAATTTTATTTTTTGGATCATCATACCAGTATGTGCCAATATCTTCCAGTACTGGATTAATCTTCCCTTCTTTATTTTTTCTGATGAGATATTCTCTGGCAATTTTTTCAAAAGCCTTTGGTACATAACTTTTTTCAAAGTCATCTTTGATAAATGCATCGTAGAATATGTCATCACTCATTATTTCTTTTTCGTTACTGTTACGATGTATGTAGTGATAATAAAATTTTGTAGAACTATCAGAAATGACATAGCCAGACTTCATCTTGTTGCCCTTTTTATTGATTGGGGTAACATATTCAACCAGATCCATCTTTAAAAGCTTATCCAGTGTATCGGAAAGAATTGGGCTTGACTCTATATGTGATTTAGACTGAATGTCACTGAAATGAAAGGCACCGGAAGCTATGGCACTAAAGGCTGAATTAACATTTGTGATTTTCTTTAATTCTTCATACAGATTAACTCTGATTTCCTCACTGAGACTTGAGTATCTGCCACTTAGAAGGTTGATGATATTTTCTCTTACACTCTTACTGTTATCTATCTGACAGTTATAGTACGGAACACCACCAAAAGCTGCATATAATCTGACTTTGTCTTCGTTTGAGAATTCAGGATAAAACCTGGCACTGTCATAATAATCCATTTCTTTAAGCAGAATCTTTAATTGAAATCTTCTGTAAAGTGGATTACTTTCACTTAAAATATCTTCCATCGTCGAAATAGAACTGCCACACAAAAACAGTTTGACATTGGTAGAAGCATTATAGT
>DBOW01000005.1:0-394 GCA_002299675.1 Solobacterium sp. UBA636 | reverse complement strand
TCAATAATGTTCTGAAGTTTAGAGTCCAGTCCTGATATCATTTTTCTGATATAAGGATACTCATCTATTACCAGATAAATTTCCTTATTAATGCTCTGTTCAAAAATAAACTCCACTACGTCAGTAAAACCGTCAAAAGACAGATGGGATAAGCCGAAGACTTTTTCTGCCTGCCTGGTTAATCTTGCGACATTCTCTTTTTCGTTTTCCTGAACGCACTGATAGAAGATGCAGGGAATACTTCTGTTTAACAGGCAGTGTTTAAGAAGTTCTGTTTTTCCAAGCCTTCGGCGGCCATAAATAACTGAACCTCTGTAACCTTTCTGATTAATTATTCTCTCTATTGCCTTTATTTCTTCTTCTCTGCCTATAAACATGATAACCTCCATTTAGT
>DBOW01000051.1:406-3132 GCA_002299675.1 Solobacterium sp. UBA636 | reverse complement strand
ATTCTTATTTACTGTTAGAAAAATCATAGGCCAGTGCCAGCCAGCTAAAAAGCTCATCATCAATATCTGCAGTCTCGCTGATTAAAATATGATTAGTATAGCGACCAGGATATAGCTCGGTTATGATGACAGTTCTTTGAGTTTCAAGCGGAAAGGGTAGTCCTAGCGTCAATATAAAATAGTCATCGGACAGTTCTTTCTTCTTTTTAATTCTTAAGAACGATATACATCCATAAATATGTTTATTTCTAAGTCTAATCTGTGTCTTAGAAACCCTGATAGCTGTATCAGGAAACAGCTTAAAGGCTCTCCATTAACATCTCATATAAAGCGAGAGCTTTTGAATGCTCATCAAAGAACAGAAGCACATCTTCATTTATATATCTTGTTTCCACAATCTTACGTTACAAGTAATTTGCATAATAAGCGACAATTTTGGTTCATTAATTGGTATTTTGTTTTTCAAATAAATGTGAATACTATTACCAGAAATCAAAATAATTTTAAAAATCGGGAATAGAAATAATCGATATCTGCAGATGGCTGAAAGATTAGCCAGTATACCTAACATATCTTAATCAGCCGTCGAAGAAATGGTAGTTCATCTAAACATTCTTTTGACATATCTTAATCATGTAAAAATAATTAAATTTTTAACATATTTGAACAGTGTCATTAAAACCAAGAACCATAAATAGTACAATTAAGATGTAATTTGGAGGAATACATATGGACAACAAATACAAACCCCTGTTTACCTCCTGGAAAATCAATAATCTCGAAATCAAAAATCGAATTGTGATGACTTCCATGGGTGGAACCAACCTCTTAGGCTGGATGGAAATAAACCATTTCGATAAAGCTGGAGCTGAACTTATTATGCAGGTTGCCAAGAATAATGTCGGCTTAATACTGCCTGGCTGTCAGCCTGTCTATAATCCAATGTTTGGCCAGTGGCTATACAAGAAAGATGGCATGTATAAGGAACTTAAAGAATTCATGAAAGAGTTCCATAAGACAGGCGCCAAGCTATTTATTCAGCTCACAGCCGGCTTTGGCAGATCATTTACTATTTCTTCAATGATGGAGATGCTCTATACCAATCCTGTATTAAATGCTGTCTCTAAACCATTTATGAATCTGGATAAAATTACCGCTGCCCCATCGCCTAGCCCTAACCGCTGGTCAGATAAGGTTCCTTCAAGAGAAATGACTGTTGCTGAAATTGAGGAATTCATTAAAGCCTTTGCCTTGACGGCTAAGAAACTAAAGGAAGCTGATGTTGATGGCGTAGAAATCCATGCCGTCCATGAAGGCTATCTTCTAGATCAGTTTACTTTAAAATATGTCAACAAAAGAACTGATGAGTATGGTGGAAGTCTTGAAAACCGCTACCGCTTTGCCTGTGAAATCGTTAAGGCTATCAAAAAAGAATGCGGCGATGACTTCCCAGTATCCCTTAGATACTCAGTCGAATCAAAGACCAAGGGCTTTAGAAAAGGTGCGCTGCCAGGTGAGGAATATGTTGAAGCCGGCAGAGATATGGCTGAATCTATTGAAGCTGTAAAACTTCTAAAAGAAGCTGGCTATGACATGTTAAACTGCGATAATGGCACCTATGATGCCTGGTATTGGGCACATCCGCCTATCTATATGCCTGAAAACTGCAACCTTCAGGACGTTGAAGAATTAAGAAAACATACTGACCTGCCTGTAGTCTGTGCTGGACGCCTTAATCCAGATACAGCTGCCGAAGAAATAAAAGAGGGAAGACTTGATGGTGCTGGCTTTGCCAGAAGCTTCCTGGCCGATCCTGAGTGGGTTACTAAATTAATGAATGATCGCAAAGACGATATTCGCCCATGTATACTCTGTCATAATGGCTGTTTCAATATGTGCCACTACAAGGGTGTACCAAATGATCAGTCTTTATTAGATTCTCTGCATCTGGCAAGATGTGCTGTAAATGCCGAAACCATGCAGACCAGTAAACACTATATCAAAAAAACAGATAAGCCTAAGAAGGTCGTCATTATTGGTGGTGGCATAGCTGGCATGGAGGCAGCCAGAGTACTTAAACTCAGAGGCCATAATCCCGTAATCTATGAAGCAAGTGATAAGCTTGGCGGTACCTTTATCCCAGCTTCCAGTGAAAGCTATAAGGGAAAACTAAGAGAACTCCTAGAGTGGTACCGTAAACAGATGAAAGATTTGAAGATTGAAATCAATCTCAATTCCAAAATTGAAAATATCAGCGAATTTGGTGATATGCCTGTAATTGTAGCTACTGGTTCTAAACCAAGAAAACTCAATATCCCTGGATTTGATAAAACTATCGAAGCCTGTGAATACCTGAATGGCAAAGCAGTAGGTGACAATGTTGCGGTAATTGGCGGGGGATTAACCGGTTGTGAAATTGCTTATGAACTGGCTCTGCAGGGCAAAAAGGTCTCAATTGTCGAAATGAAAGATGACCTCATTGCCCAGACTGGCGTATGTTTAGCCAACAGCTCATATCTAAGAGAATGGTTTGAACTTCATAAAGTACCAGTATATTTAAATACTGCATTAAAAGAAGTCAAAGATGATTCAATTATCTGCATAAACAACAATAAGGAAATTGAAATAAAATGTGACTCCGTAATCTCTTCTGCCGGCTACATTCCAGATCCACTAAGCCCAAAGAAAAAGAACGTCTATCTGATAGGTGATTGTGACAAGGTTGG
>DBOW01000051.1:0-302 GCA_002299675.1 Solobacterium sp. UBA636 | reverse complement strand
AAAACACAACAGGAAATGCTTGATGGCAAACAGGGCGAAGTAATGGCTAAGGTTGCCAAAACCTTAGTAATGTATGGCGAAGCCTTCAATGCCGAAAAAATGGTGGAAGTATCAAGTGACTACAATCACCTGGTAACTTCCTTTGGACTGGGAGTACTAGATCCCGTCTATGAACTGATGAACACCCTGATTGATGCTGGGGTAATGTCTAAACAAAAATTCACAGCTGACCCAAGGCCCTTAGATCCTAATGTTCCAGCCAACTTTATTCAAAACCTTATTTTCAAGAAGTTTATGTACAA
>DBOW01000104.1 GCA_002299675.1 Solobacterium sp. UBA636 | reverse complement strand
TTATCTTCAATTGCTGACTATATCGCTGATTCAGTATGCGCAAGAAGTGAAAAGGGCATGAACTTCGGTGTTGCCATTATCCCAGAAGGCGTAGTTGAATTTGTTCCTGAATTCTCTGTATTAATCAAGGAAATCAATGAATTATTAGCTGGTTCTAAGGCTGATGAATTCAACGCTTTACCTACATGGAAAGATAAGTATGCCTTCATTGAAAAGGGTTTAACAGCTGAATCTATGGCTGTATTTGCCATCCTTCCTGAAACAATTCAGCAGCAGCTCTTCTTAGAAAGAGACCCTCACGGTAACGTTCAGGTTTCACTGATTGAATCTGAAAAGCTGTTCTCTGCACTGGTTAAGGCTAAGCTTGATGAAAGAAAGGCTGCCGGTACATATAAGGGCAAGTTCAATGCACTGCACCACTTCTTCGGCTATGAAGGAAGATGTGCATTCCCATCTAACTTCGATGCTGACTACTGTTACTCATTAGGCTATAATGCCTTCATGCTGATTCAGTATGGCTACAATGGCTATCTGTCAAAGATTTCTAATCTTTCTAAACCAGCTGATGAATGGGTTGCCGGTGGTATGCCAATCACTAAGATGATGAACATGGAAAGAAGACATGGTGAAGATAAGCCAGTTATCAAGAAAGCTCTTGTTGAACTTGATGGCAAGCCATTCAAGTACTTCGAAGCACACAGAGCTGAGTGGGCTGTAGAAACTGCTTATACTTATCCTGGCGCTATCCAGTACTATGGACCAAGTGAGGTTTGTGATCTGACAACCAGAACTCTGGCTTTAGAAAAAGGCGAATAAGATTTAATTAAAGGCTATACATCATTAACACTGGTGTATAGTCTTTTTTTCTGCTTGATTTTTTAATAATCTTACATTATCAGAGTCTTTAACATATAGATATAAAATGTATACTTTAAATTAATACTGTCCAATAATTCAATTATTATAATGACGATGCATTGAAAATTTAAATATTCGAACCGATAAGGATGTCATAGAACAGGCGGAAGCTATTTTCAATGAGCTTGGTCTTAATCTTACTACCGCCATTAATATATTTTTAAGAACTGCGATTCGTGAACATGGTATTCCTTTTGAATTAAAGCTCGAGGTACCTAACGAAACAACTGTAAAAGCTGTAGAAAAGGGAAGAAAACTTGTAAATGACTCAAATGTTCCAAGATACTCCGGTATCGAAGCTCTAGAAGTATGAAGTTTTTATATTTTCCGTTAATATATAAAACGATATTGAACCATTGGTTAAAATAAAGTACCATTAAAAAAAGAAACAAGAGGGAAATTCATGAACAGAATACTAATAGTAGTAGATATGCAGAATGATTTTGTATCAGGTTCTTTAGGTACAGCTGAGGCAAAGTCTATTGTGGATAATGTCAGGGCAAAGCTTGAAAGCTTTGATGGTGATGTAATCTTTACAAGAGATACTCACAATGAGAATTATCTAAAGTCTAATGAGGGAAAACATCTTCCGGTTGAACACTGCATTAAGGGCAGTTATGGCTGGGAAATTATCGATGAACTTAAGCCTTATGTAAATAAAGTTATAGATAAGCCAACTTTTGGTTCTACTGAGCTTATTGATTATCTTAAAACTAAGAATTATGACAGCTTTGAACTCTGTGGCTTATGTACAGATATCTGTGTAGTATCTAATGCGTTACTGATTAAGGCTAATTTCTATGAAGCTGAAGTAAGTGTTGATTCTGCCTGCTGTGCTGGCGTGACAGTAGAGAGTCATAACGCAGCGCTTAAGACCATGCAGATGTGTCAGATAGAGGTTAAGTAAGATGGAACAGATAATTAATTCTCTATTGGAGAATGATTTATATAAGTTTTCAATGGGACAGGCTATCTATCATCAGTTTTCTGATTATAAAACTACCTGGTCTTTTAAATGTCGTAATGAGGGTGTTTATTTCGATGAGGAAATGGTTGAAGAGATCAAAAGACAGATTAAGCTTTATTGTGACCTTAGATTTAAGGAAGATGAACTGGAGTATCTTAATTCAATCAGATGGCTTAAGGGTTCCTATGTTGATTTCTTAAGGCTCTGGCATCCAAGATTTGAGGACTATGAAATTAAACACGAGGGTGAATGGGGTTTAACTGTTGAGACTAAGGGAACCTGGCTTAATACCTCTATGTATGAGGTACCTACTCTGGCAATTATCAATGAGACATATTTCCGTATGAAATATGATATGAGTGTTCTTCAAAAGGAGTTTGAAGAAAAGCTTGAAGAGAAGATTGATTTACTCAAGAATGGTAAATGGAATATCGGCGCCTTTTCAGAATTTGGACTAAGAAGAAGACTGAGTGGCTACAGTCAGGATCTGGCAATAAGAAGATTAAGCGAAGAAGACTTACCAGAAACCTTCTTTGCCGGTACTTCCAATGTCTACTTAGCCAAGAAGTATCATCTCACACCAGTAGGTACCATGGCTCATGAATGGGTACAGGCAGTAGGTCAGGGAAACCGTAAACTTAATCCGGCCTATTCTAACTGGTATATGATGGATGCCTGGGTGAAGGAATATGGTATTTTAAATGGTATCGCATTAACTGATACCATCACTACCGACTGCTTCCTGAAGGACTTCCAGCTGACTTATGCTACATTATTCTCAGGTGTAAGGCATGATTCAGGTGATCCATATGTATGGGGTGATAAGATGATTGCCCATTATGATTCGCTGGGTATTGATCCAAAGACTAAGACACTGTTATTTTCGGATTCCCTGGATTTTGAAAGAGCCAGTGCGATATATGAGTATTTTAAAGGCAAGACAAGGGTAGCCTTTGGCATTGGTACCTATATTACCAATGATACAAGTGTTCCTTCACTTAATATCGTTATGAAAATTACCAGGTGCAATGGCTGTGATGTGGCAAAGCTTTCTGATGTAGAGGGTAAGGGTATGTGTAAGAATCCCGAGTATGTAGACTATTTACAAAGATGTATCGATTGGAGAATGAAACATGAATAAGTATGTATTTGATGTAGAAAAGGAAACTAATCATATTGTTGAATGGATAAGAGCCTTCTTTGAGGCAAACGGCAAAGACTGCAAGGCCGTACTTGGCATCTCAGGTGGCAAGGATTCATCAGTCGCAGCCGCTCTTTGCGTCAAAGCCCTAGGAAAAGACAGAGTCTTTGGAGTACTGATGCCAGACCGTAAACAGGATGATATTGATGTATCACACGCTCTATGTAAATTCCTGGATATTGACTATAAGGTCATTGATATTGGCGAGGCTAAGGAGGCTTTAATCAGGCAGCTTGATAATCCTTCACGTCAGACAATGATCAATATTGCGCCACGTATCCGTATGACAACCGTCTATGCCTTGTCGCAGTCAATGAATGGCCGAGTGGTTAATACCTGTAACCTTTCTGAGGACTATATCGGTTATTCAACCAGATATGGTGATTCGGTAGGTGATTTTTCACCTTTATCACATTATACAGTGCAGGAGGTTAAGGCTATAGGCCGATACCTGGGTCTTCCTTCTATGTTTACAGAGAAGGTTCCAAGTGATGGCTTATGTGGCAAAAGCGATGAAGATAATCTGGGCTTTACTTACGCTGAGCTTGATGAATATATCCGCACCGGTCATATTGAAGATAAGGAACACCAGAAGCTTATTGATTATAAGTATAAGATGAATAAGTTTAAGCTGGAACTGATGCCAAGCTGTACTAATGATATTGATGTCTATATAAATAAGTGATGAGAATTGGTTTATATATGGGGTCTTTTGATCCGCTGCATGAGGGTCATAAGCTGATCGCCAAGAAGTCGCTTGATTTTGTGGACAGGGTATTTATGATACCGACGGGTTCTTATTGGGATAAAAGTATGCATCACAGTATTGATGAAAGAATAAGGATGATTGAGGATATTGGTGATGATAATATTGTGACTTTTAAGAAGTATACAGTCTACAGTTATACTTACGAGCTTGTCGATGTATTAAGGAAGGATTATCCGGATGCTGAGCTGTTTCTTGTTATGGGAGCTGATAATCTTGTGCAGTTTGATAAGTGGAAGAGATATGAGTATCTTCTT
>DBOW01000076.1:2729-3594 GCA_002299675.1 Solobacterium sp. UBA636 | reverse complement strand
GAATGTTAAAAAAGTCTTTTATGATTCTGAGTGTTATCTTTCAATTTTAAATCTATTCGTATTGTAGGTTTTTCATAACCTGCGATATGGCTCCATAAAAGGCTGAAACCGTACCGGTCTGCTGTTTCCTGGTCCTGATATCGATTTTGACGTGGCTTTTAATACGATACATGATGAATTCTGTTCTTCACATATTCTGACATAGTTTTAAACAGTAAATGTCAAGTCTCTTATTTTAGGGAGCTAAAGTCTATAATTAAGGGGTGTCGACCTTTATTGCGATTGATTTAAAGTCTTTTTATGCCTCAGTGGAGTGTGTTGAGCGTGGTTTTGATCCTTTGACCACTAATTTGGTAGTGGCTGATGAGTCAAGAACTGAGAAGACTATCTGTCTGGCGGTATCGCCATCTCTTAAGTCATACGGGATAAGTGGCAGAGCCCGTCTTTTTGAGGTTAATCAGAGGGTTAAAGAGGTCAACCGGGAGAGACTGAAAGAGGCCAAGAGGTTTGTGAGGGAGTCTTTCTTTAATGAAGAGGTTAAGAAAGATATAAGAACGGCACTCAGTTTTTATATAGCGCCACCACGTATGGCCTACTATATGCGTTATTCTTCGAAGATTTATTCTATCTATCTGAAGTATGTTTCTAAGGAGGATATTCATGTTTATAGTATTGATGAGGTTTTTATTGATGTAAGCAATTATCTCAACACTTATAAAATGAGTGCCAGAGAACTGGCAATGACGATGATTAAAGAGGTCTATGATAAGACAGGAATTACAGCTACCTGTGGCATTGGAAGTAATATGTATCTGGCCAAGATTGCGATGGATATTAAGGCCAAGCATATGGAAGCTGATGAAAA
>DBOW01000076.1:2135-2662 GCA_002299675.1 Solobacterium sp. UBA636 | reverse complement strand
ACTGATTTCTGGCGTATTGGTAAAGGTATAGCAGCTAAGCTTAATGACAATGGTATGCATACTATGGGTGATGTAGCCAGGATGTCTTTGATTAATGAGGATTTTCTTTATAAGCTGTTTGGTGTTAATGCGGAGCTTATTATTGATCATGCCTGGGGCTATGAGAATGTGGAGATTAAGGATATTAAGTCCTATGTTCCAGAGAACCAGTCTATCTGTTCGGGACAGGTGTTAAAGGAAAGCTACAGTTATGAGAAGACCAGACTGATTATTAAGGAAATGGCTGAATTATTAAGTCTTGATCTGGTTAAGAAGAATGTGGTCTGTGATCAGATTGTCCTGAATGTTGGCTATGATATTGATTCCTTAAAGGATTACAGGGGAACTGTTGAAAAGGACAGATATGGAAGAAATGTTCCCAAGAGTGCTCATGGTTCAATCAATCTTGACTTATTTACTTCCAGTTCTAAACTAATCAGAGAAGCAACACTGAAGCTGTTTGACAGAATAGCTGATAAAAGTCTTGG
>DBOW01000076.1:1951-2100 GCA_002299675.1 Solobacterium sp. UBA636 | reverse complement strand
ACAGCCAATCATATTTATCCTTATAACGATCATCCAAAAAAGGCAGGGAGTCAGATTGATCTGTTTTCCGATGAGGAAGTAAGCGTAATTGATGAAAACGATCTGAAGAAGGAGAAGAATCTGCAGGAGGCTTTAATCAAGATTAAGGG
>DBOW01000076.1:1124-1881 GCA_002299675.1 Solobacterium sp. UBA636 | reverse complement strand
CCATTGAACGCAATGAATCAATAGGAGGACATAGGGCATGAGCAGATATGATGATATAATAGGGCTTGCGCGTCCTGTTTCAAAGAAGCATCCACCTATGTCAAGAAGTCAGAGAGCTGCCCAGTTTTCACCTTTTGCGGCTCTTACCGGCTATGATTCAATGATTGATGAAACTGGCAGGGAAACTCTTGATAAGTTTGAAATAGATGAGGATAGTTTAAATAGGGTTAACAGTGAGCTTGTTTATCTTAGTGAACATAAGGGTGAAACTGTAGATATTGTATATTTTGTGGAAGATATACTTAAAAGTGGTGGAAGCTACAGAAATGAAAGAATAAAGGTCAGAAAAGTAGATAGAGACAATATGATCCTTGTTTCGGATAAAGGTCTGAAAATAGGATTTGAAGATATATTGAGTATCACAAGGAGGAACAAAAATGAATGAAGAGATTATCTTAAGTATTGCCAAGGAACTGAAGGTCAAGGTATCTCAGGTTAAGGCAGCACTGGAAATGCTCGAAAATGGCGATACAGTGCCATTTATTGCGCGTTACCGTAAGGAACAGACTGGTTCTCTGGATGAGGAACAGTTACTCTCAATTGAGAAGTCATATCAGTATGAGGTTAATCTGAAGGAAAGAAAAGAGGCTGTATTAAATCTGATTGAGCAGCAGGGCAAGTTAACTGATGAGCTGGTTAACAGTATTAATGCCTGTACTAAATTATCAGAAGTTGAGGATTTATACCGTCCTTATAA
>DBOW01000076.1:738-1044 GCA_002299675.1 Solobacterium sp. UBA636 | reverse complement strand
TCTTTACCAAAAGAGGGTGATTTAACAGCTGAAGCATCTAAGTATCTTAATGAGAATGTTAAGAATGTTGAGGAAGCGGTTAATGGTGCCAAGGATATTATTGCGGAAATGGTATCAGACAATGCCAAGCTCAGATGGGCCTTTAAGGATGAAATACTGAAGTCAGCTTCCATTGTGACCAAGGCCAAGAAGGATATTGAAGATCCTAACAAGGTCTATGAGATGTACTATGACTATACTGAAAAGTTAAGTACTCTGGCAAATCATAGAGTAATGGCTATTGATAGAGCTGAGAAGGAAAAGAAA
>DBOW01000076.1:0-585 GCA_002299675.1 Solobacterium sp. UBA636 | reverse complement strand
TTACCATCAATTGAAAATGAAATCCGTTCTGATTTCTCTAAGAGAGCTCATGATGCCTCAATTGAAATTTTTGCCAAGAATCTGGAACAGCTGTTATCACAGCCTCCACTAAAGGGCAGAACAGTACTGGGTTTTGACCCTGGTTTCTATAATGGCTGTAAACTGGCAGTTCTTGATGAAACAGGAAAGATGCTGACAGTAGCCAAGATTTATCCTTTTGCCTCAGGCAATAAGAAGGAGGATATTTCGGTTTCCAAGTCTAAGTTATTGAAGCTGATTAAGGACTATAAGGTTGAATTAATCGCAATCGGTAATGGTACAGCTTCAAGAGAATCTGAGAAGCTCGTGGCTGAAGTTATTAAGGAAAATGGTTTAAATACTTCCTATGCGATTGTTTCAGAAGCTGGTGCTTCTGTCTGGTCAGCACAGGAAGCTGCCCGTAAGGAGTTCCCGGATCTGCAGGTAGAAGAGAGATCGGCAGTATCAATTGCCAGAAGGCTTTTAGATCCACTTCCTGAGTTAATCAAGATTGATCCTAAGTCAATTGGTGTTGGTCAGTATCAGCATGACCTTCCTCAGTCTCAG
>DBOW01000031.1 GCA_002299675.1 Solobacterium sp. UBA636 | reverse complement strand
AAATAATGTCAGGTAAACAAATTGCTTGCGCAGTGTTTCAGGAATAAAAAAAGGTCCCGAAGGACATCTTTTGGCGGTGCGTACGGGAATCGAACCCGTGATCTCCTCCGTGACAGGGAGGCATGTTAACCGCTACACCAACGCACCAGATGGAGCAGATGAAGGGAATCGAACCCTCGTGTCGACCTTGGCAAGGTCGCGTTCTACCATTGAACTACATCTGCATATATGTTTGGCGAAGAAGGAGGGATTTGAACCCTCGCGCCGGAGTTACCCGACCTAAGCCCTTAGCAGGGGCTCCTCTTCGGCCTCTTGAGTACTTCTTCATGCCAAGTCTTTAGGTCTTTCCTTTGACGCTTAATAATATTACCATGGAAAAATGGGTTACGCAAGCCCCAAAGTGAAAAAAATACATTTTTTAATGAAAAACCAGCAATTCAGTGCCAAGATAATCTGGATATACTGTTTCATATATTTTATATATCTCTTCTTTAATCTTTTCCTGACTGTAGCCTGTGGAAAGTTCCAGATAGAGGAAAGCATACTCGACAAAATAAAGCCTGCCTCTTAGCATAGAATCTTTACAGCCACAGTGTTTATAGAATTCTATTCTCTTTTTAGCCGTCTCAGACTCATTATATTCAGATTCAATCAGCAGAAAACCATAATCCCTAAAATAAGTCTTTAGTTCTAAAAGAAAGCGTGTACCATAGCCGCTGCCCCGATAATTTTTAATTATCGCGAAATAGTCCAGCAATATATTGTTTCCAGCATATATTACAGTCGCATAGCCTTTAAGGGAATCGTTTTCATAATAGCCTAGCGCTATTGAATGGTCTGAGCGTATTGCTTCTTCAATCATGTCATATGTCTTAAGTTCATCTTCAGGAAAATCTTTAATCATCTGATTAAAATAAATATCTTTTAACAAACTTATATCCAGCTGTTTAATCATACAGCTAAGATTTTATCCTATTTAGATATTTATTTGAAAGGCTAAAGTGGTGGTTTTAAAGTTCCTTGTGGTAGAATAGACTTTGTGATAGTGGCAGGCTTTGAAAAGGTATCAGAAAAGCAGTTTAATCAGGATCTGATTAAGCTTTTGAATGTTTCTGATGACAAATATGCCAACATTATTATTCCCAGAAGGGCAACATCCGGTTCTGCCGGCTATGATTTTACCAGCCCGGTTGACTTTGTGCTCAGACCAGGAGAAATGATTAAGATACCTACCGGTATCAGGTGCAGAATTAATGAGGGCTATGTGCTGGAAATATATCCCCGTTCTTCTATTGGTTTTAAATATCAGACCATGCTGGCAAATACGGTAGGCATTATAGACAGCGATTATTATTATGCTGATAATGAGGGGCATATTATCATTGCCTTAATGAATATGGGAGACAGGGAGCTTGTTATTAAAGCGGGTGAACGCTTTGCCCAGGGTCTGTTTAAACAATATTTTCTTGCTGAAGAAGAGGATGTTGTTTCAAAAAGAACCGGAGGATTTGGTTCAACAAATTAATATGCGCTTATAGCTCAATGGATAGAGTATTTGATTCCGATTCAAAGGGTTGCAGGTTCGATTCCTGTTAAGCGCGCCATAACTTTATTGTTTGAAGGAGAATTTTGCAAATGGAAAACGCATGGACAAAGTATGATGACAAAAAAGCTGTCATGGATTTTTCTGAGGACTACAAGCATTTTCTGAATGTAGCCAAGACAGAAAGAGAATCAGTAAAGGAATCTATTAAACTGGCAGAGGCTGCAGGCTTCAGAGATTTCAATACAGTGAATGAAATTAAAACAGGTGACAGGGTTTACTACAATAATCGTGGCAAGTCTTTAATTCTGTTTGTAGCTGGCGAAAAAAGCGAAGTAGAAGGTATTAATATTCTCGGTGCTCATATTGATTCACCTAGACTCGATCTGAAAGCTCATACCGTTTATGAAGATGGAGGGCTCGTGCTTCTTGATACCCATTATTATGGTGGTATTAAAAAGTATCAGTGGGTAACCCAGCCTCTGGCGATGCATGGCGTTGTCTGCAAGAAGGATGGAAGTGTAATTGAACTTTCTATCGGTGAAGATGAAAATGATCCGGTTGTAGAATGTTCTGATGTGCTTATTCACCTGGCTCAGAATTATATGACAAAGGAAGCTGCCAAGGTTGTGGAAGGTGAACAGCTTAACGCACTTGCCGGTTCTATTCCTGCATCTGGCGAGAAAGACGAGAAGGAGCTGGTTAAGAAGAATATTCTTAGTATTCTAAAAGAAAAATACAATATTGAGGAAGACGACTTCATTTCTGCCGAAATTGAGCTGGTACCTGCCGGCAAGGCCAGAGATCTGGGCTTAGACAGAGGACTGATTATGGCTTATGGACAGGATGACAGAGTATGTGCCTATACTTCTTTAAAGGCAATCCTTGATATTGATAATCCAGTGAGAACTGCCTGCTGCCTGCTGGTGGATAAGGAAGAAGTGGGTTCTCAGGGCAATACCGGTATGCAGTCCGCCAATTTCTGCAATATTCTGGCTGAATATATGGAGAAGCGTGGCAATTATTCGGAACTTAATTTAAGAAGAGCTTTAAGAAATTCGTACTGTCTGTCTTCCGATGTTACGGCTGCCTTTGATCCAAATTTCCCTGATGTATCTGAAACCAAAAATACAGCTTATTTCTGCAGGGGTCTTGGTTTGACCAAATATACCGGCTCAAGAGGCAAGAGTGGATCAAATGATGCCAATCCAGAGTTTATTGCCACATTGAGAAGAATCTGGGATGACAACAATGTAGCTTATCAGACTGCCGAGCTTGGCAAGGTTGATGTAGGCGGAGGCGGTACTATCGCCTATATTATGGCTAATCTTGATATGGATGTAATCGATGTTGGTGTGCCTGTAGGCAATATGCATTCCTGCTACGAGACTTCCAGCAAGGTTGATGTATATGAGACATATCTTGGCTACAAAGTGTTCTTAAAAGAGATTAAATAGTTAATTTTCTGGCCGTTGCGCAAAAGCAGCGGTCTTTTTTGATATGATATAGAAAGAAATGAAGGTTTTTAAAAGAACAGCTTTTTGCCTGGTGGCGCTGCAGTTTGTTGTACTTACGCTGGTTTTAAGTTTATTTAAGGTTGATGATATGACTCTTGGTGTGGGAGAAATCTCATATTTTAATAGTGGCTGGAATGTAAAATACGAAAGTGG
>DBOW01000101.1:725-4206 GCA_002299675.1 Solobacterium sp. UBA636 | reverse complement strand
AACAGTATCCGCCATTAAGAATAAAGTCCAATCCTGACTGGCATGACAGACTGATAGTACTGGATTATAACTTACCAACAGAGAAGGTATACCATTGTGGTGCTTCAAGTAAGGATGCCGGGAAGAAGCTATGTGCAATTAATGAGATTGAAGTAACCAGACTGTTTCATCCTGCGATTGATAAGCTGCTGATGGAACCTGATAGGGATTTATAAAGAGGTTTAATAAAATACTTATCTAAATAGAATATTTAAGTCAGATAATCATTCTATATCTTTAAAGTGGTCCAGAATATCCTGAACCATTTCTTCTGCAGTTCCTCTTGTTAAAGGTGAACTGGTGGCTTCATAGACATTATTGTCGTAGGATTCTTTGTCAGCCAGATACATAAGATAGCCGTTTGTATAGCCGAAGATTTCAATATTGTTCTGTTTTAATATTGTTCCAAGAGTTGAAAAAAGTTCTCCTGGTATACCGGCTATCTTCAGATTATTTAATTGTATAAATGTTAAATCAGCATTTATTGTAGACTGATTTCCGAAATATCTGACCAGCTGCAGCTCGACAGCTGCGCCTTCTTTAAGGGATTCGATCAGTCTAAGTTTTGATCCATCAATGTTATTGTTTAATGCTTCTTTTACTTTACTGTCGGCATTTATCAGAGCTTCTTGAGCCTCTGTTAAGGTTTTGAACTGTTTAAGTTTATAAGTTTTATTAATTATGCTGAAATTAACTGTATTCAGTATTTCTGGTTCTGATCTGTTAAGCCTTGCATATTCAATTGCCTTAATCAGTTCTTCAGTATATATTTCGAGCTGTTTAAAATTTGCTGATTTTCTTGTGAATCTGGTAGAAATGTTGCCGGCATTTGAATTAATGAAAATACATAATTCATCCTTATAATGTTCCTCAGTGAGATATGGAAGATCCTTGGTAATTTCTGTATTGTCTGGACCGGTTACTGTAGGATGGCAGGCATAGTTATAGATAAAGGCTTTTCTGTTGTCCTGTCTTATAAGTTCCATATAGAAAAGAGAATCATCACCAGGAAGTTCAGGATTATGTCTTTCGGTACCGACATTATTTACTTTTGAATGTGCATATGAAATGGTACATGGAAGAACGTCATCTTTAACTGACATTATGTTTTCATAAATCCTGTCAGCAGTAATATCAAGATAATCATCATCTATCGGTCCAAAGACATCATCCATGCCATAGTTTTCGACAACACCCATAGGCCCGGCATGGGTATGGGTTGCACATAAGATAATATGTTCTGGTTTTATCAGGTTATTTAATAATTCAGATAATCTGTCTTTTAAAAGATGATCTGTCGCAATAAGATCAAGCTGAATTAAAAGATAATATTCATTATTTATATCATCATAGAAAAGAATGGACCTCGCAGAAAGAGGATCGTGTACTTTTGTGGCAATTCTTTCCTTGAGGAAACCGGAGAGATGACATGGGATATTAGGTGTTATATCAGTTTTTGAAAAGGCAATTTTTATCATACGTTTTTATTATAAAATGGGTTTATGAAAAAAGTACTGCTTATTGGATCTGCTACAACAGATGTCACAATGGAAATAGATCATCTGCCAGGTATTGAGGATGATATTAATCCAAAGAGCCAGATATTATCGCTTGGCGGATGTGCCTGCAATGTTGCCTGGGTGCTGAATCATTTTGGTGTTCCTTTCACTCTTGCCTCACCAGTAGGAAAAGGGCTGTATGGTGATTTTGTCAGAAATGAATTAAATAAAAGAAATATATCTGTCTGGAAGGAAAGTAAAGAAGTAAATGGTTCCTGTATCTGTCTGATTACTAAAGATGGAAACCGAACTTTTCTGGCCTATCATGGGGCTGAATACCATTTTAAGAAGGAATGGTTTGATTGTTTAGATGTATCTGAATATGAACTGGCTTATGTAAGTGGCATAGATATTGAAGAAGAAGTAAATGACTGTATTATTGATTTTCTTGAGGAATCTAAGCTACCTTTTGTCTTTGCGTGTGGACCTAGGATTAAATATCTTGAAAAGGAAAGACTGAATAGATTATTGAAACTTAATCCCATACTGCATCTTAATAAAAAAGAGGCAATGTGTTTAACCGATGACAATGATTTACTAGATGGTTTATATAAACTCAACCATAATATCGTTATTATTACTGATGGAGCTAATGGTACATATGCCTATGATGGCAGGGAGAAGATATTTGTTCCGGCTTTAAATGTTAAACAGATTGATGGAACAGGAGCTGGTGACAGTCATATAGGTACTGTGATAGCCAGCATGATGCAGGGCATTAGTCTTGAGGAAGCACTAAAAAAGGCTAACGAAGTAGCCTCAAAGGTTATTGGTGTTAAAGGCCCTGTTCTGCCTGAAGAATTATTTTAATCGCTTCACAAACGGAGTCGACAATATAGTCAGCTTCGTTTTTAACTTCTATTGGTGAGTAGTCAAAACAGAAAGAAATATCGGCAGCTTTTAATAGTTCAATATCATTATAAGAATCGCCTATGCCACACATTATATCGGCTTTAGTTAGCTCTTTAAGTTTTAAAGCTGAGATTCCCTTGGAAATATTTTTATCGACTATATCCAGCCAGCTGTTGTTCTGGAAGACATTGACAAGAGGGTATTTTTCATTGAGTTCTGCACAGATTGCCTTTGCCTTTTCATCAGTGTCTGCATAGACAGACACACCGGTTATATCTTTGTTTTCTAATTCATCAATTGAATTGATTTCTGTTCTGTTTTCATAGAAATCACCGTTGTTTATTACTGAATAAGGATGTCCTTCAATGTGGTAATAGAATGATAATAAGTGATGATAGTTTTGATAAATTGATTTTAATGAGTCAAAGTCAATTTTCTGATGAAAGAAGTCTTTGAAATTTTCATCAAATATGGCACCGCCTGTTGAGGCAATGGCATAATCAATATTCATATTTTTGATTAAATCATCCTGAATAGTATCTATAATACGCCCAGTACAAAGGGAGAACAGGTTTCCTTTTTCCTGGAATATTTTTATTTCTTTTAAATCTTCTGGCTTGAAGTAGCCTGAATCATTTTCATTTTTGAAATGTAGAGTTCCATCATAATCGCTGCATAGTAGTATCATAATTCACCTCGCTGTTATATTATAGGTTGTTTTTTGTAAAAATTTACAGAATAATTGGCTGTTTTCTGGAGATAAGCAGTTAATCAGGATTTTAAGCTGTTTAAATAAAATATAATAGATTCTAAGAAAAGAGGAATATATTTATGGGGATTATTAATGAACTCAATTCACCTGTCATGTATCTGATAGTTGGGGTGGTTGTGGCTTTTGTTGCCCTGGTTTGCGTTGTCTTTATGGTGAGAGCCTATAAAGCCGGTATTGATATCGGCATGGATAAATATAAGCTTAAACAGACCATAACTTCCAGTGCAACCTTTGCGATACTGCCATCGGTTGGCATACT
>DBOW01000101.1:0-656 GCA_002299675.1 Solobacterium sp. UBA636 | reverse complement strand
ATTGGTGCCCTGCACTATGAGACGCAGGTAGCTGAGGCAGCAGCTGAAGCTGTCGGACTTCCTGGTTTATCAGCTACTTATATGACCAAGGAAGCTTTTGTGACCATTGCGCTTGTTATGAGCGTCTGCATCATCTGGGGCATGGTTTTCTCAATCTTTTTTACCAAAAAGTATACTGGCGGATCTAAGAAAGAGAAGAAGGATAAAAAGAAAAGTGTCTTTGATGGCTTTGGTGACAAGGCTATGACGGCGATGTTTGTGGGACTTGTATCCTGCTACATCGGTTCCTATATTGGTGACTTTGTTTCATCTGAGGGTTTATTTACTTTTAAGGGAGATCTGATTCCGATTCTGGTGGCAATTGTTTCGGCAATCATTATGGCTATATTTATCTATTTAAAGGAAAAGAAGAATCAGAAATGGGTTGATTCCTTCTCTATTGCGGGATCGATGCTGGTGGCAATGGCGAGTGCTGTATTATTTGGGATGGTGCTATGATGAAAAAAGAAGAATATTTTAAGAAATATAATGATAAGACCCATCTTATAGGCCGTATCAGTTCGATTATCTGTTTAATCATGTTTATTGCCGTACCATTTGTGATGGGCTTCTTTCTTAAGGTTATGCCTGATATGTCGGCTTTCTTTAAATGCATA
>DBOW01000034.1:3575-4434 GCA_002299675.1 Solobacterium sp. UBA636 | reverse complement strand
GGAATATACAGCTATATATCATTGTATTTTTAACATATATCGTAATGTTTGCTGCATCGGCAGTTATTAATAAGGCAGCTGTTAAAAAAGTATTAATTGTATTGATGGTTATTCTTCTGGGTGGCTGTTTTGATACATATTTATATATGAATCGTCCTTCGGTTAAATATGGCGGGCACGGTTTTAAGTATATGCATGGCTATTCCAGCACAGATTTTAGCGATTATACTGTTTACAGCGATAATTCAAAACTGGCAGTATTGAAAGAAGGATCTAATCTTATTATTGAGAATGAAGAGGATATGCCAATACTGGATGGAGCGGAAGCCTGTTATCCTTTATATGCCGCTTTTGCCAAGGCTGTTTATAAGGATATAGATATTATTGAAAGGGAATGGCTTGATAAAGGCGAGAACATCTGGAAGAATGGTAAGATTGTAAGTTTTACCAATTCCATAAATGCCTTTGACAGACTTATTTATGGTGAAACAGATAATGATCGAGTAGATATGTTCTTTGGGGCAAAACCTAGTGCTTCACAGCTTGAGGATGCGCAAAGAATGAATATAGAGCTTGATATTACGCCGATTGGCAAAGAAGCCTTTGTCTTCTTTGTGACTGAAGATAATCCTGTTGATGATATAAGCAGTGAAGATATTAAGGCTATCTATCATGGCGATATTACAAACTGGAAACAGTTGGGAGGAAAAGATGAAGAAATACTGTCTTTCCAGCGCCCAAAGAATTCTGGTTCGCAGACGATGATGGAATATTTTATGGGTGATGTAAGTCTGAAGGAACCTCAAACCTATGAAGTGGTAGGGGCAATGGAAGGTGTAATAACCAAGGTAGCGCAGTT
>DBOW01000034.1:1598-3468 GCA_002299675.1 Solobacterium sp. UBA636 | reverse complement strand
ATTGAGAATATTGAGAATGGTACATATCCACTGGTTACTAATGTCTGTCTGATTACCAGAAAAGATGATAGTAATCCATATGTTGAAAAAATGAAGGAATTTATTTTATCTGACCAGGGACAGAGAATTGTAAAGGAAACTGGTTATTCACGAGTTAATTAATAAAAGAGCCATCAGTTTAATACTGGTGGCTCTAATATTATGATGGAATCTTTACACAGATTTTGGTCAGATGATTTCCATGACCGCATGATGGTTTATGAGCATCTTCTGGGAAGGTTATGCAGTAGTCTCCTTTTTTCATGATAATTTTCTGATAGTCTTCGCATCTTCCAAAGAGGATGTCTTCTTTGTAGTCTGATTTATTAATCATGGTATCAAATGGAGCGACATACATTTCTTCTACTCCATCTACAACATAGTGGATATCCAGATGATGGTAGTGGGCTTCGAAACAGTTGATATCAAATTCTTTGGTATCAAAGCTGGCCAGGGAGAGGAAGATGCCTTCTTCAAGGTCTACTCTTTTGTCTGGTTCTGGGAATTCTCCTTTCATTAGGTAGTCCAGAGCTGTTTTTAGTTTGGGATTTGTTTTGAGGAAGCTGTACTGAGTCAGGTCCCTGATGTTTCCGTATATCATAAATTATTACTCCTTATGTTTAAATTTATTATAAAATAGATTTAAACAAAGGAAAGACTAATATGAACAAAGAGGAATTTTTAAACACTATTAAAGGACATGTAATTGTTTCATGTCAGGCTGTAAAGGGCGAACCTTTATATGTAGAGGAGAAATCCATTATGTATCTGATGGCCAGAGCTGCCAAACAGGCAGGAACACCAGCCATCCGTACAAGCTCGGTAAGAGATGTTGTTGCGATCAAAGAGGAAACAGGACTTCCTGTAATTGGCTTAATCAAGCGCCAGTATGAGGGTTTTGATACCTATATTACTACCACCATGAAGGAAGTAGATGAACTGGTTGAAGCCAAGAGTGACTGTATTGCGATTGACTGCTGCTTCTCTAAAAGAGGTGATGGCAAGGATATCCGTGACTTTATGAAAGAGGTAAGAGCCAAGTATCCAGAACAGATATTAATGGCTGATATTTCTACCTTTGATGAAGCCAAGAATGCTCAGGATTTGGGTTTTGATATAGTTTCTACTACAATGAGCGGCTATTCTAAGCATACTGCCGATAAAGATAAGACAGTTCCTGATTTTGAACTATTGGAGGAATGTGTTAAGAATCTCGATATACCAGTAGTATGTGAGGGAAGAGTACATACACCTGAACAGGCTGTTGAAGCACTAGACAGAGGTGCGTTTGCGGTTGTGGTAGGTGGCGCAATAACCAGACCTTTAGAGATTGCGACCAGATTTATTAAAGCGGTAGATAACAGATGAGCCGTTATGTTTTATTAGATATTGGCGGTACTTCAATTAAGACAGCCCTGTTTGATAAGGAAATGGGCGAAGTAAAGGAGTATCCTACTGATGCCAAGAAGGGCGCTGATAAACTGATTGAAAAGGTAATTGAAATAATAAGTAGCTATGACAGTTTTGAAGCTATTGGTATTTCGACTGCTGGTCAGGTTGATTTTGAAAATGGTTCTATTATCTATGCCAACGAAAATATGCCAGGCTATACAGGTACTAAATGGAGAGAAATACTTAGTTCTAAATTTAATGTACCGGTATATGTCGAAAACGATGTAAATTCAGCGGCCATGGGCGAGGGCTATAAAGGTGCTGCCAAAGATGTAAAAGACTATCTGTGTCTAACCTATGGAACAGGCGTTGGTGGTGCCATTGTGATTGATCATAAGGTTTATCATGGAGCAGGCGGCTCAGCTGGTGAGTTTGGTGC
>DBOW01000034.1:0-1501 GCA_002299675.1 Solobacterium sp. UBA636 | reverse complement strand
TTAGTAAATAAGGCTAAGGAATATGATGAAAGTTTGATTAATGGACGAGTAATTTTTGAACATCTTGATGATCCAGTGGTTAAGAAAATAATAAGTGACTGGTGCTTAGACATAGCGCTTGGTCTAACAAGCCTTATTCATATCTTTAATCCAGAACTGGTAGTACTGGGTGGTGGTATTATGGAGCAGAAACTGGTATTTGACAAGGTCAATGAACTGGTATTTGAAGAAATAATGCCTAGCTACAAAAATGTAAAGCTTAAGCAGGCCTCACTTGGAAATAAGGCTGGCTTGTATGGTGCTCTGGCAATACTTGAAAATAATCTATAAGAAATTATATACCTGTCATGTTAAGTGGCAGGTATTTTTCAGAAAATGTAAAATATTACAAATTTAACAAAATAATGAAGAAACTATGAATGATATAATTTTGTTAAAAGGAAACTGTGATATGAAAAAATATTTATTTTAATTTTATGTTTAATCCTGATGAGCTGTTCAAAACCAGTAGAAAATAATGTTTTAAATTATTCAGAATTCAAAGAGAATATGACATCAAAATTTGGCAGTGATGATGTAGTGTTAAGCTGTTTTGTGATTGAAGATAAAAATGTAATGTCTGATGAAATAATTATTGATATCTACCCTAAAGAAGATGATTATTATGTTTATATCAGTAAAGATGAATTTGTGGTTCCTAATCTAGGAAAACTGAATGAAGATGATTTGATTAAAGGTAATATAACAAATTTAATATTAACAGAAGAAGGTTTATATAATATTGCCTCTGTACCAACTCAAAGCCTTGTTGATGGAAACTATGTCAATGATGATAACACTTATGTATCGCATGAAGAACTTAAGTTTGGCTACCACTATGTTGTTTCTTTTACGACATATGATAAGCTGGTAAAGATATATGGTTGAATAATAAAAAAATATGTAACGAAATAACTAAAGCCCACTCTAATAAATGGAGGAGGATAATGATATGTTCAAGTTAAGAGAAATATGTCATCCTACATTTATTCTGATGATAGTGGGCTTTTTTGTTTCTTTTATGTCGCTAACTATTGGCATAAGTTCAATTGACATGATTCTTAAGCGGCTGGATATTATTGAAAACAGTGGTATGCCGATATTTGATGCGATGAAAAATAATGGGGTAACACTATCTTTTGAGATTTATCTGTTTTCTATTGTGAACTGTCTTGTTTCAACTGATTACTGGATAATCAACAAGGAAAGGGAACTTAGCATTTATAAAGCCTTTGGCTGGTCAGACAGAGAACTGATAAAGCGTATTATGAAGGAATTGATGATTATACTGCTGATATGTCTGCTGTTAAGTATATTAACAGTAGCTGCAGTAATTCAGACAGAATTACCTGTTTTTTGATGTGTCCTTTTTACCATAGAGGTAAGAACTAGACTTACAGTATCTGGGCTGACATCGGGAAGAAGGTCACAGATTTCGGATTTAGACATAAGTAAAAACGCA
>DBOW01000058.1:3664-7411 GCA_002299675.1 Solobacterium sp. UBA636 | reverse complement strand
CTCGTATCAAGGAAGTTAGATAAGAATCAAGTCGCATATATGCGACTTTTCTTATATAATAAATTAAGTATGATTAAAGAAAAAATAAAAAAAGAAGCCATTGAACTTATAAAAAGCTTTCTGATAGCCCTGCTTATCTGCTTCTTCCTGATTAAATTTGTTATGATGTCGGTTGTAGTAGATGGTACCTCTATGCTGCCTAACCTGCATAATGGGGACTTTGGTTTTTCTTTTGTGATTACCAGAAATATTTCTATTAAGCGTTTTGATACAGTGGTAATCAATGCCTCTGAAGATAAAAAGATTGTAAAAAGAGTCATTGGTTTACCAGGTGAAACGGTTGAATATATCGATAATGAACTCTATATTGATGGAATGCTTATTGAACAGGACTTTGAATATCTGGGTACTACACAGAATCTTAGAGTAACATTAGATAAAAATGAATATTTTGTGCTGGGGGATAATCGTGAAAACTCCAGGGATTCCAGATATTATGGTCCTTTTACTAAAGATAAAATAGTATCAAGCCATGTACTGGTTCTGTTTCCTTTTTCTGATTTTGGATTCGATAAATGAAAAGACGTTTTGCCAATTATATAAATGGAAATATGCAGATTCTTCATCTTGATGAAGAATTTTTTAAGGGTGAATTATGTTTCATTGATATAGAAGATGAAAGAAAAGCCCAGTATGTTACTAATGGTATCCATGAGGTCTGTTATTTAGCCAGGGGTTATAGATGGCTTATAGCCTATCCCTATAAGGAAAATTATGTCATGACTGTTGTCTATGATGATAAGAAAGAAATAGTAGAATGGTACTTTGATGTAGCGTTAAATACTGGTACCATAGACAATATTCCCTATGAAGATGACCTTTATCTGGATATGGTAATTACACCTGAAGGTGAAGAAATTGTGCTTGATGAAGATGAACTTCTTGAAGCCTACAACAGTAAGGAAATAGGTGACAGGGAACTGAAACTGGCCTATGATGTACTGGATATTATTGAAGAAAGATATGCCTGTGATTTTGAATATTTAAAGGAATTTACGGATAGATTATGCGCTTATTATTCAACATTGGAAACTGTGAAATAAAAGATAAGGTATATCAAAGAGACTCATCAAGAGCTATCATCATTAAAGATGGCAGAGTTGCCATGGTTCATTCCCTTAAGTATGACTACTATAAGTTTCCAGGCGGTGGAATTGAAGCGGATGAATCAGCTATAGAGGCTTTGATTCGGGAAACCAGAGAAGAAGCTGGGCTGTTAATAAACCCTTCAGCCATTAAAGAATATGGTCTGGTTCACAGAATCGATAAACTGAAAGAGGGTGGTACCTTTATTCAGGATAACTACTATTATCTCTGCGATATACTTCAAGAAAAAGTTCAGCAGAAACTTGATGAATATGAAGCTCGTGAAAACTTTACTCTGGAGTTCACAGAAGCTGAAAAGGCTATAAATACCAACCGGTATAAAGACCATGGACCAAAGTCCAGAGATATGATTGAAAGAGAAGCCAAAGTACTGGAACTGCTGATTAAAGAAGGGTATCTATGATTAAAGAAAAAGTGCTGAAGTATCTTGAAAACATCCCTTGCGGCAAGGTAGTGACTTATGCCCAGATAGGCGAATATCTTGGTAACAGGCATCTGTGCCGGGCAATAGGCAATATTCTGCACAATAACCCTGATGGAAACAGATACCCATGCTACAGGGTAGTTAATTTTGAAGGAAGATTAAGTGATAACTATGCCTTTGGCGGTATTGAAGCCCAGAAAGAAAAACTGCAGAAAGAAGGCATTAAGGTAATTAATAATACTGTTGATTTGAAAATATATCAGTACAGGGAGGAAAAATGAGCGAAAACGTTAAACAGATAAACTGGTTCCCTGGCCATATGGCCAAGGCTAACCGCCAGATGGAGGAACAGATAAAACTGGCTGATATTGTAATAGAACTAAGAGATGCCAGGGCACCTTTAGCCAGCTTTAATCCGACATTTGATAAATTAATAAACAATAAACCAAGACTGATTATCTTGAACAAAGCTGATCTTTCTGATGAAGAAGAAAACAGAAAATGGCTTAAGTATTTCAAAGACGAAAATACTCTGATGATAAATTCTACCCACGACAACCTTAAAGTAATTGTGGTAAATAAGGTTAAAGAAATACTCAAAGAAAAAATTGAAAAAGCCAGGGCTAAAGGAATACGCAAAAAAGTCCTGAGAGCCATGGTTATCGGTATTCCAAATGTCGGCAAATCCACTTTCATCAACAACATTGTCAAAAAGAAAGTAGCCAAGGTAGAAAACAGACCGGGTGTAACCAAGGCTTTAAGCTGGATCAATATCAATGAAGACCTGATGCTGTTAGATACACCGGGTGTCTTATGGCCTAAGTTTGAAAACCAGGAACAGGCCAGAATACTGGCGCTTCTTGGTTCAATTAACGATGATATTCTGGATAAAGAAGATCTGGTAAACTTTGGTTTAAACTATATTTCAAAAGAATATCCCGGCAATCTGAACAAAAGATACGGCATAGATGAAACAGGTCAAGATCTTGTTGAGGCTATAGGCAAGGCTATGGGCTGGCTAAGCAGCGGGAATACTGTTGACCGCAACAAGTCATATCAGCTTATCCTGAAAGACATAAGACTAAACAGCATCGGAAGGATGACCTTTGAAAAATGCCTCTAGAAAACGAATATGAGAAAATTGCCTGGAACAGCAATGAACTTGTCATGGGCATTGATGAAGCGGGAAGAGGCCCTCTATGTGGCCCGCTGGTTGTAGGATCCTGTGTACTTCCTGCAGGTTATGAAAACGAGCTGATTAATGATTCCAAAAAACTCAGTGAGAAGAAAAGGAAACAGCTGTTTGATGTCATTAAAAAAGATGCCCTGTACTGGAATGTCAAAATAGTAGAACCCGGAATTATCGATGAAATGAATATTCTGGAAGCTACCAGAAGTGCCATGCAGGAACTCTCGGGCGAATATAAAGTATCAAAAGTACTCACTGATGCGGTAAAGATACCAAACCAGTTAAATATTCCCATAATTAAGGGTGATGCCAAATCAATCTCAATTGCTGCTGCCTCAATACTTGCCAAGGTGACAAGAGATAATATTATGGAGGAACTTGATAAAAAGTATCCAGAATATGAATTTAAAAAACACAAGGGCTATCCAACCAAAAGGCATATTGAACTCATGAATGAATACGGGGTGTTTGATATCTACAGATTTTCTTATTCTCCAGTAAAAAACTGTCCTAAAAAGCGAGAAAACTAAAGTTTTTTCGTTTTTTTATACGAAAAAGTGAGGATTTTTCTTAAAAACTTACAATAATATAATATGGACAAAAGAAAAAGACTTATCTCGCTGTCGGTTAAATACCATGGCGACTACAACAGAATTATTAAGGCTATTGCTGAAAATGAAGAAGTTTTAGAGTATCAGTATCAGAAATGTCTCACGATTTTTGATGAAGATTATCCACAAACTCTTCGTGATCTGAAATATCCGCCTCTGGTTCTTTTCTATAAAGGAAACCTTGAACTGCTCAAAGAAAACAGCATTTCGGTAGTTGGCTCAAGAAAGCCCTGTGACTACGCCTTAAAAGCCACAAAAGACCTGTGTCTTCATTATAAAGATAAAGTTATAGTGTCGGGTCTTGCCAAAGGGATAGATGCTGCAGCTCATCGTTATGCCACAAGGACCATAGGGGT
>DBOW01000058.1:470-3568 GCA_002299675.1 Solobacterium sp. UBA636 | reverse complement strand
CTAAGCCTCTGGCTTATCACTTTCCTTTCAGAAACAGAATAATTGCCGCTCTCAGCAATACGGTATATATCATGCAGTCAAGTCAGAAATCCGGTACCATGTCCACCATTAATGAAGCCCTTGAACTTGGCAGGGATGTAAAAGTGCTGCCCTATGATATTTATTCTCTGGAAGGAGAACATAATAATCATCTGATTAATGAGGGTGCTCTGATGATTGAAAAAGAAGAAACCGTTTGACAAAACAGGTGATATCTAGTATTAATATTTAAGTATTAGTGAAAAATGAAAAAGAATAGAAGGTATATAAATAGATGAAAAATTTAGTAATTGTAGAATCCCCAGCTAAATCCAAGACCATTGAAAAATATCTGGGCAAAGACTACAAAGTTGTATCCTCTGTTGGTCACATCCGTGACCTGGCAACCAGAGGTAAAGAAGGACTGGGTGTAGATGTTGAACACAATTTTGAACCAACATATGTCATATCTAAAGAAAAGAAAGATGTAGTTACATCACTTAAAAAAGATGTTGCCAAAGCTCAGACTGTCTATCTGGCAACCGACCCGGATAGAGAAGGAGAAGCTATCTCGTGGCATCTGGCTCAGGTGCTTGATCTGCCGGTTGAGAATACTAACCGTATTGTCTTTAACGAAATAACCAAAACAGCTGTCACCAAAGCTCTGGAAAACCCAAGAACCATCGATATGAATCTGGTCAAATCCCAGGAAACCAGAAGAATACTGGACAGAATTATTGGCTTTAAGCTGTCAAAACTTTTACAGAAAAAGATTAAATCCAAGTCAGCCGGAAGAGTGCAGTCAGTAGCTCTGAGAATGATCTGTGACCGCGAAAAAGAAGTTAAAGCCTTTGTGCCTGAGGAATACTGGACCATCAGTGCAGGCCTGGATTCAAAGATTGAATGTACATTAAACAAAATTGACGGCAATAAGGCTGAAATTAAAAACGAAGAAGAAGCTAACAGAATACTGGACAGAATTACTGAGGACTTTAAGCTTAACTCAATTGTCAGAAAGAGTAAAAACCGTGCATCATATATGCCGTTTATTACCTCAACTCTGCAGCAGGAAGCCTCATCTAAACTGGGTTTTGGTGCCAAAAAGACAATGTCCATAGCTCAGGGACTTTATGAAGGTGTAAATGTGGGCGGTGTTACTCAGGGTTTAATTACCTATATGCGAAGTGATTCAACCCGCTTCTCCAATGATTTTTTAAATGCTGCGTTCTCGAAGATTGAAAATGACTATGGAAGTGAATATAAGGGCAGATACAGAGTAAAAAACGATGAAAACTCACAGGATGCCCATGAAGCCATCCGTCCCACATCTTTAGATAATGAACCAGAAAAGATAAAAGAATATCTGACTAATGATCAGTATAAACTCTATAAACTTATTTATGCCAGAGCTCTGGCATCGCTAATGGCAGATGCCAAAGTAGATACCACAAGCTATATTTTTGAAAACGAAGGCATGGAGTTTACAGCTGCCGGTTCAGTTACAAAATTTGATGGCTTTTTAAAAATCTACAAAGACTATGATTTCTCCAAGGAAGTAAAGCTTCCTGAACTGAATGAAGGAGATATCCTCAAATGCCATTCAAAAACCAGTGAACAGCACTTCACTGAGGGACCAGGAAGATATACTGAAGCCAAACTTATCAAGGCCCTGGAAGAAGAGGGAGTGGGAAGACCATCAACCTATGCCACCATACTTGATACTATTGTTGAAAGAGGATATGTTGAACTGAAGAAAGAATCTCCAAAGTCTAAAGTCAAATATTTCTTCCCAACCGAGCAGGGTATTATCACTGATGAAAAACTAAGAGAATACTTCTCTTCTATCATCAATGTAAAATACACTGCCTCTATGGAATCAAAACTTGATGAAATAGCTGATGGAAATGCCGACAATATTGCCTATTTAAGAAAGTTCTATGATGAATTTGAACCACTGGTCTTAAATGCCTATGACAAAATGGAAAAAATAGAACCGGAAAAAGTTGGGGAGACATGTCCAGAATGTGGTGGTGATCTGATTTACCGCACCAGCCGCTTTGGCAGATTTATTGCCTGTTCAAACTATCCAGAGTGCAAATACTCAAGACCGCTGGTCGAAAAGAAAAAAGAACCATCAGAACCATTAGGCAGGGACTGTCCAAGGTGCGGCAAGCCACTGCTTAAACGCAAATCCAGATACGGAACCTATTTTGCCGGCTGCTCAGGCTATCCGAAATGTAACTATATGGAAACACTGGACGGTGAAGAAATAACTCCAAAAACCAGAAAGAAAACAGCCAGGAAGAAAAAATGAAAGAAGTAAAAATAATCGGTGCCGGTCTGGCAGGCTCAGAAGCTGCCTGGCAGCTGGCTAAAAGAAATATTAAAGTAAAACTCTATGAACAGAAGCCGTATAAAAAACATGCGGCTTTTAATACTGACAATTATGCCGAACTAATCTGTTCTAACTCTTTACGCTCTAATGATATCTATAATGGTGTAGGTCTTTTAAAAGAAGAGATGCGCATCCTTGATTCCTTAATTATGGAAGCAGCACAGGCTAATAAGGTGGATTCTGGATCTTCTTTGGCAGTAGATAGAGAAGGCTTCTCTAAATATATTACCGATAAAATAAACTCCAATCCCAATATCGAAGTAATACATGAAGAAGTGAAACAGCTTAATACCGATGAGCTTACGCTTATCGCCTCCGGTCCTTTAACCGAAGGAGCTTTATCAGAAAGCATTTCTTCCTTGTGTGGCAAAGAATATCTTTACTTCTATGATGCCATTGCGCCAATTGTCAAGAAGGATTCGATTGACTTTAACCATGCATACTATAAATCAAGATATGATCAGGGTGAAGACTATATTAACTGTCCACTAACTAAGGAAGAATTTGATATCTTTTATGATGCTGTAATTAATGCTAAAACAGCCAAAGTTCATGATATGGACAAAATGATTGTCTTTGAAGGCTGTATGCCTTTTGAAGAAATGGCTAGAAGGGGTAAAAAGACCCTGCTGTTTGGACCAATGAAGCCTGTAGGACTTGAGCATAATGGTCTAAAACCCTATGC
>DBOW01000058.1:0-422 GCA_002299675.1 Solobacterium sp. UBA636 | reverse complement strand
GGTTTCCAGACCCATCTGACCTATCCTGAACAGGACAGGGTTTTAAAGCTTATTCCAGCCCTAAGAAATGCCGAAATAGTAAGACATGGCGTAATGCATAGAAACACCTATATTAACTCACCAAATGTCTTAAACAGTTCTTATCAGTTTATCAATCATCCAAATATTTTTATTGCAGGTCAGATTTCAGGTGTTGAGGGCTATGTTGAATCAGCCGCCTCTGGATTATATGCTGCCATTAATATTTATCAGTATCTAAATGGCGAAATTAAATACAGGCTTTCCAATCAGTCAATGATGGGCGCAATGAGCGAATATATCAGTGATTCCCATATAACTAAACTAACACCAATGAATGCTACTTTTGGCATTCTGAAAACTGATTTTGTCGGAGACAAAAAAGCCAAAAAGGAATATATGGT
>DBOW01000023.1:1380-15831 GCA_002299675.1 Solobacterium sp. UBA636 | reverse complement strand
TCAAAGAAAGTATCAGCTGATTTTTTAGTTTAAGTCCCTTTTTTAGGGCATACTTTAATATATCCTCTGATATTTCCAGTGCCTCAGGCCTTGCTTCATCCAGAAGCTGAAGAAATCTTGTCTGCAGATTGTCCTGAATATAGTAAGTTTTTTCAATCTTTTTTGGATCAATCTCATCTCCCTGATGCTTATGAAAACCAATGCCCGCGCCAATCAAAACTGCTTCCTTATGATTCACAATGGCCGAAACCGCATTATTACTAAAAATTTTGACAGCCTTCATTACTTCTCTCCATTTCAGCCTTTACGATAAACAATCGCTGCATCCTGGCCTTTTTTAAGTTTTGAACCAGTGTTGTATGTTTCAATCATAACATCCTTGCTTAAAATAATCATCATGGTTGTCATGTCTAAATTATTTTCTTTCATGATGCCAGGATCAAATCTGATAATTGCCTGTCCTTTTTTGACTTCTTCACCCTGCTTGGCTAGTACGGTGAAGCCTTTGCCATTAAGATTGACAGTATCAATACCTATATGAATAAGTATTTCCGTACCATCACTGCTCACCATGCCAAAGGCGTGTCCGGTATTTGCCACAAGGCTCAGATTTCCATCGCAGGGTGCAACAACTTCATTGTTTTCTGGAACTATCGCAACGCCATCGCCCATGGCCTTAGAGGCAAAGACTTCATCTTTTACCTCTTCAAGCGGAATACAATTTCCACTTATTACAGCCGCAAGTTCTGGAAGTTGTCTTTTTTTAAAGAACCCTAACATTTTACCTCCTTTCTTTCGTATCACCGAAAAAAGTCAGGTATGAATTCTTCCACAAAAAATGTGGTAAGACTCATGCCTGACTTAACAGTAACACGTCGTTAATATTTAACCATCTTCATTTTATGAAACGGCTTACATTTTGTCAAACGGTTTTTTAATAAAACTGCTTATTTATATAGAGCCGCAAGACCGCCATTGGAAGTCTCGCGATATTTATCGAGCAGATCTTTACCGGTATGGTACATAGTTTCAACTACCGCATCAAAAGATATCTTCCTGGTCTCAAAAAGGAAAGAAGCCAGGGTAACAGAATTGATTGCCCTCATAGCCGCAACCGCATTTCTTTCAATGCAGGGTATCTGCACATAGCCATGCACTGGATCGCAGGTTAAACCAAGATGATGTTCCATTGCTACCTCGGCAGCATATTCTATCTGTTTCAGATTCATATTGGATATCTGAGCTTTAGCTGCGGAAGTCATTGAACATGCCGAACCAATTTCTGCCTGACAGCCACACTCCGCACCAGATATTGAGGCATTGGTTCTGATTACATTGCCAATCATTCCGGCCACAGCCAGGCCATCAATTATCTCTTCTTCGCTGTAGCCTCTATCATGTCTTAGATAATAAAGTACTGCCGGAAGTACACCGCTGGCACCACAGGTTGGCGCAATGACAACCATTTTACCAGCTGCGTTTTCTTCCGCAACGGCATAGGCATAGGCGCTGACAAGCCTGTTTTCTCTGGCTGTAGGTGATTCTTCCTTAACCACCATGTTATACAGTTTGTTGGCTTTTCTTTCCAGCATCAAATCACCAGGGAGCAGTCCAACCGTATTTAAGCCTCTCTGTATACAGTCTTCCATCCTATGCCAGGTATTCCTTAGTTCCTCTTTTATATCACCTTTTTCTTTTTCATAGATATAATCAGCTAAAGAAATATTTCTGTTTTCACATTCATGGATAATATCGCTCAGATGATTGAATTCATATACTTCTTCCTCACAATAATCATCATCCAGAATCTTTATCTCGCCTCCACCCACAGAAAGAACTGTTCTCTCCGCAACAAGTTCATCATCCTTAAAAACTCTGAACACCATAGTATTGGGATGGGGAAGATCAGTTTTTTTATAATCGAAAATTATTGAACAGTTATCCAGAATCGACATAATCGCCCTGTCGGTCATATGTCCCCTGCCAGTTAAAGCCAGTGAACCATATAAAACTGCCTCGAAGCGATCTGCCTCGGGGTAGTATTTCTTAATAACCTTAGCGGCAATAGTTGGGCCTACAGTATGAGATGAACTTGGCCCGCAGCCATATTTATAGATTGTACGTATACTTTTCATATTTAATTAAAATAAACCATTGGATCTGCCGGCTCTTCTTGTGGTGCAATCTCGCTGGCATATACTACGCAGGTCTTATAGCCTCTTTCATCGTCAAGACATTTAACAGTTCCCTTAATGTGATAATACTTATTCTTTTCAAGCTTATCAGGATCTATATCAATTACTGTAAAGGCAATAGGCTGAACATCTTCAGCACAGCAGACCATGGCTCTTCGACCAAAGATGCCCACATTTTCATATTCCTTTACTTTCTCAATATAGTAGGAATTAAGTTCAATCTGACATCCTTCATATTTATCAGGATTATCTACTGCATCCATATACCATAAACCATAATCAATATCGGAAATATCCAGTGGCTTAGATGTATCAAACAGCGACTGATTTATCTTGTTGGTCACATTGCCGTTTTCATCTTCAAAAATAATCTCTACTCTCTGATTCATTCCCTTTATGTTGTTTCTGAGATATACCAGATCCTCACTGCTAAAACGATTAATTATGACAACCTCGGCATATTTAATGTGATAGAACATAAACTGCCTCAGATTGGCCACCATCAGCCTGAAACTTGAACCATCAATAGTAGTTAAAGTCTGAGCCATCTCCCATTCAGGAATAAAACCATTTCTGAAGAATTCCTCATCATTCTGCATACCATTAAATTCAATAATGATGCGGCTTGGATCATATTCATCTTCCAGCTGCTGCATCTTTTCTCTGGTTAAATCCTTATAGTCGATATATTCAACAGCGCTGTTAGTATATTTTAGGAACTTTTTATCATATTCCTCATCACCCTGCTCCATCGAAATAATCAGATTAAACTCCCCCGGTTCATTAAAACGCTCATCATATAAAGTAGTCTTAATTGCCCTGGTTTTACCTGAATCCAGCATTCCTGAAAAGAAATAGACAGGTTTAATCATGGAATGCCTCTCTTATCTTCTGTTCATCCAGCTTGGAACCAATCGCAACTACCAGGCTTTCATCTTTCTTTTCACCATAGAATACATGATATTCATTCAAAACATAGTTAAGATATAAAGTACCCTCTTTACCATTTACATAGCCTTTGACACGGATTACATCCTCATCCATCTTTGAAAGAATGCTCTCCAGCTCTTCCTTGTCAAAAACATATTCAGGTCTTAAAGCTATATTGACAAAATCCTCATCTGCGTCGTGATGATGGTGGTGATGATGATGTTCATGATGACATTCATCCTCATCATGGCAGCAGCATTCACCTTCATCATGGTGATGGTGATGATGTTCATGATGATGCCCGCAGCAGCAATCACACTCCTCATCTTCATCATGGTGATGATGATGCTCATCAAATTCCGGCATAATTTCACCACCTGATACAATAACATTCAGAAGATCAGAAATATTCATTTCCTCAATTGAAGTATCCAGAATATCAACATCCGGATTAACTTCCCTCAGCATCTCTTTAACCGAATTTACTTTATCTTCATCAGCCACATCCAGATGCGAAAGAACCAGTGCATTGGCTGCCTTTACCTGATCATCAAAATACTCCTTAAAGTTATTATGATACTTGCTGGCAGTCTTTACATCGACAATACAGATATGGGAAATAATTCTGAAGTCGCTGTCCTTTTTAACCACATCAATAATATCTGAAAGCTTTCCTACTCCAGAAGGCTCAATAAGCAGGTCTGTGATGCCCATCTCCTCAATTTCTTCAAGAGCCTTTTCAAAATCACCCTGCAGACTGCAGCAGATACAGCCATTATTGATTTCCTTCATTTTCAAAGAAGAATCAAAGAAAGCTGAATCAACTCCCACCTCGCCAAATTCATTTTCCAGAAGCATTACTTTATCAAACTTATGTTCCTTCAGAAGTTTCTGAATAAAAGTTGTTTTACCAGCTCCCAGGAAGCCAGAAATAATATATACATTAATCATTTTAATAAATCCTCCTTAAGATAATTCCTATCTAGCCTTATATATTTTACACCAAAACCATATGCATTTTTATATACATGAATGTAAACAAAAAGTGACAGATCAGTAACTGTCTATCACCCTGTCAAAACCTATACCGCCCTTAGATATATCCCTAAGAACTCTTTCATCACTGTAATCACTTATTAACTCAACATCAGGATAAAAATGCTTAATGGTCGAAATAAACAATTTCAGAAATTTAACTCCATCCTCATTTTCATCACTGCCATTTTTAAGCAGCCTGTCTACATTGATCAGCCTCAAACCATCTACATGATATTTTTCTATCAGAAAAAAACCACTGGATATCAGGAAAGAAAGAACATAGCTCTTCGACAAATCAAAAGTATCTTTTTCATCTTTTTCGTATAAATAAGACCCATCGAGCTTTGTAAGAAGATTTTTGCTCTTTCCAAAATTAAATAAGTTAGTATCAACAACCACCTTAATATTGTTCTTATGAAGCTCATCAATAAGTTTCATAAAATCATATGGTGTTCCCGCCCTGGAAGTAGGCGCAAAGAAAGCTGTTGATTTATCCTGTTCCTCAAAATATTCAAACAGCGTTTTAAAACTTATACAGCTGTATCTGTTCTTCTTCATAAAAGGAATGAGTTCCGTTTCCAGATCCTGGTATCTGAAAGTTTTCCTGTCGAATCTATATATCTTTTCAGTTTTTCTTTTTCTTGGTCTGGCCTTAGAAAAAGTGTAACAGTTCAGATCGTACATTATTGAGGCATCCTTGGGTGCTGTTTCATGAAAATAGGCAAAAGGATCATTCTTTTCGACATACTCACGGTCATTAATCCAGAAACGATATTTATATATATAACATAATTCCAGATTATCGATAAAAAGATGCCAGATGCCACGGGAATCAATCTTGTTCATTTTGTAAGAATTGCCCCAGTTATTTGACATATAAACCTCTGCCTGCCGTGCATTCGGCGCAAAAACACAGAATTCAACTCCATCATTCAGTTTATGTGCCCCAAACAGATTATAGGCATTTGCTTCTATTCCCGCAAAAAACTTATCATATTTTTTCATAAAAATCAGTCTGTCAATTTCTTATACAGATCCTCATATTTCCTGGCTGAAGTATCAAAAGATACATCATATTTCATCGCATTGGTTATCAGCATTTCAAAATCTTTATACCTGTTTTCATAAACATCAAGCGCAATATCCAGCACCTTAAGCATATCATCCGCATTATATGGACCAAAAGAGAATCCTCTTCCTGTCTGATCAAATTCATTGTATGGTTCTACCGTATCCTTAAGACCACCTGTTTCCCTTACCAGCGGTAAAGTTCCATAACGCATCGCAATGAGCTGTGATATTCCGCATGGCTCAAATAAAGAAGGCATCATCAGAATATCCAGCCCGCCATAGAATTCATGAGCCAGAGCATCATTATAGCCATTATAGTAAACAGCCTTGCCTTTATTGTGCTCTTCCATATATCTGAAGCCACTTTCAAATCTTTCCTCCCCGGTTCCAAGAATTGCGATCTGCACATTCTTTTCCAGAATCTTTGAATAAGTATTTAAAAGAAGCTCAGCTCCCTTCTGAAATGTCAGACGGGAAACCATGCCAATAAGAAGTGCATCCTTGTCTTCCTTCAATCCAAGTTTCTTCTGCAGGGCCAGCTTGTTTTGCACTTTAAGTTCAAAAACACTGTCTGCATTATAATTTACTGCAAGCTTTGTATCGGTTTCAGGATTCCAGGCTGCAGTATCTATGCCATTGACAATTCCATAAAGCTTTTCAGCTCTCTGACTCAGTATTGAATCCAGTCCGTTGCCGCCTTCCCAGGTCTTAATTTCCTGAGCATATGTTTCAGATACTGTTGTAACAATATCAGCACATTCAATACCTATTTTCATAAAGTTGCAGGCATTATCATATCTCAATAATCCATTATCAAAATACTTGTAGTCAAAAGCCAGGAAATCAAACAGAACCTGCTTAGAAAACCAGCCCTGGTATGCCAGATTATGAATGGTAAATATATGCTTAATACGGGCTATCTTCTCATTGAGATTAAAACGATATTTACATAAAGCCGGTAAAACAGCTGTATGATAATCATGTGTGTGGATTATATCTGGATACAGTTCCAGTTTAATCATCATTTCCAGTACGGCAACATTGAAAAACGAATAACGACACGCATCATCACCATAACCATAAACATTGTCTCGATTAAAGAAAGTGTCATTTTCAATAAAAAGATACTCTATTCCTTCATTTATCAGACTTAAAACATTAGCTTCCTCATTAATGTAGCCGGAAATAATAGAAAAGTGGTCAAGATAAGTAAACTTATCCTGCCACTTTTCTTTAATCTTTTTGTGAAGCGGAAGTACTACCTGAACCTCATATTTTTCTTTATCCAGAGCCTTAGGCAAAGCGTATACAACATCTGCCAGACCACCTGTTTTGATAAATGGAAGACCCTCAAAGGCTACAAATAGTACTTTCTTTTTCATATTTTAAATTCTATCCCTTCTTGCGACATATAAAGGAGCGTTTTCTTCACCCTTTAAATTCTTTGCGTGTGTAACAATTGCGTATTTGTCAACAACACAGTTTTCCAAAGTAACATTTTTGTTGATTAAGGCGTTTGGTAATACAATCGAATCCTTAACAACAGTGCCCTTCTTAATTACTACATTTCTGCCAATAACTGAATTGATTACAGTTCCTTCAATTATACAGCCATTACCGATAATTGAACCCTTAACATCTGCATCCTCAGAATATAGAGTTGGACATGAATCATTAGTATTGGTGTGGATTGGCCATTCATCAGTAATTAAAGCCTTAACCTTGTTCTCTTTTCTAATGTGCATAGTTGAATTGAAGTATGCCATCAAAGAAGAAATACAGTAGGCGCTGGCTGCATGACAATAAGCACCAACCTTGAAATCCTCAAATGTATCAACGATTGTATCTCTTAAAGAATATACAGACGAAATATTAAGACCAGCATGCAGAAGATCGATTAAAAGCTTCTTAGACATAACGTATGTCTCTAAAGAAATTGAAGCTTTCTTCTTATTGCCACGGTTTGTACCAATAGCCTTAACAACCTTATTTTCATCAATATCCAGAGTATCACAGTTTACAAAGTTCTTATCAGCGTTATTTACAATCTGATAAAGCATTGTAATATCATTTCCAGACTTAATGTGCTCTTCAACCAGCTCATTAAAATCCTGTGTATATATGAAATGACATGGAGCTATTACAACATATGCTGCATTAGCTTCCTCAATCTGCTGAATATTGTCCATCATTGCACGGATATCAGTGTTATAAATCTCACTTGAATAAGCTCTTTCAGAAGGAAGAATCTTGATGCTTCCTCTTTTTGAGTTGATATTATAGTTTGTACCCTGAATGTGTTCAATTAAAGAACGAGGACGTGATTTAATATAAACCTGAATATTCTGAATACCTGAGTTAGCGAAATTGCTCATCGCAAAATCAATAACACGATATCTTCCCAGAATAGAAACAGCAGAAACTGGGCGGTGTTCCTCAAGTCCCTCTACATGTACATAGTTTGGTTCAAAATTAACGATACCTAAAATCTTATTTGCCACGTTTCTTACCTCCAAGCTCTGCTACAAGCTTATTAGTTACCAGCAGGATTTCCTTGGAATCCTTTTTGCCAATCTTCATTCCATCAGGAATCTTGGTATTCTCAGCTACCAGACATCTGTTTAAGACAGCACCTTTGCCAACTGTTACACCATTCATCAATACTGTATCGATGACCTTGGCATCTTCTTTAACCAGACAGTTAGTGAATACAACAGAATGCTTAACTTCACCTTCAACTCTGGCACCCTGAGTGATATAAGCTGATGAAATCTTGGCATTGTCGCCAATTGACTGAGGAACAGGATTTCCATCAGCAGTATAAATCTTCCAGTCAGGATCAAATAAATTTAAAGTATTAGAAGGATCTAATAAATCCATATTTGCTTCCCACAATGAATCAATAGTACCTACATCCTTCCAGTATCCCTTGAAGCGGTAAGCCTGGAGCTTTAAGCCGTCATTTAAGTAAGCTGGGATAATATCCTTACCGAAGTCATGATTAGAATCCTTCTTCTCATCTTCCTTCAGATATTTTCTTAAAGTCTTATAAGAGAAAATATAAATACCCATTGAAGCCAGATTTGACTTAGGCTCCTTTGGTTTCTCTTCAAATTCAACAATGCGATCGGTCTCATCAGTATTCATAATACCGAAACGGCTTGCTTCCTTCATTGGAACTTCCATAACTGCAATAGTCGCATCAGCACCAGAATCAATATGAGCCTTAAGCATCTTATCATAATTCATCTTATAGATATGGTCACCAGACAGGATTAATACATAATCAGCTTCTTCCTGATCAAGGAAATCGATGTTCTGAGTAATGGCATCTGCAGTACCACGATAAACACTTAAATCAGACTCATCCTTCTCTCTAGGTGACAGGGCAAATACGCCACCGCCTTCCATATCAAGACCCCACGTATATTCACGTGTTACGTATGAACCAAGAACTACTGATTCATACTGAAGTAAGACGCCAACTGTAGAAATATTAGAATTTGCACAGTTTGAAAGAGGGAAATCGATTATCCTGTATTTACCTCCATAGTGCACAGCTGGCTTTGCGATGTTTTTGGTTAAGTCATATAGACGAGAACCTCTACCACCGGCAAGAATCATTGCTACCATATTATTCTTTTTCATATTGCACCTCGTAAATTTATTATACCCTAATTTTCATATTTTTCAGCGACAATTAAAGAATATTTATCCACTTCAACATTACATAAGCCATAACCGAAATCTCCATTTGGGAAGAGAATGGATTTATATGTTATACCATTGTTTAAACGGTTAACATATTCCGTTGGATTAATAATAATATCAAAGCTGCCTATTGAAAATATCATTAGGTTATAATTGTAGTCAATGCCTGCAGAAATATCGATTCTGAACACAGGCTTCTGTTTTCTTACCGCAATTATCTTTTTCAGATAATTAACAATATCTATATTTTTGACCATATCACGCCAGTCAAGCTTATTGATTGAGTCATCGCTGTTATAAGAATTTTCCACACCCTTCTTACTTCTTTCAAACTCAAAACCGGCGTGAATAAAAGGAATACCCTTGGCAAATATAAGCATTGCCAGAGCAAACTTGATTATATTGGCCTTAGTATAATCATCATAATCAAAACCGCAGATTTTATCATAGAAAGTCATATTATCATGACAGTCAAGATAATTAAGCGACTGATCCATATTCAGACCATAATAATATGAACCCATCAGACAGTTCTTTATTGTTTCCTCGAAATAACGATTGCCGCAAAGATATCCCTTAGTATATCTCTCATTCAGATTTCCCCTTAAGGCATCTCGATAGTATGGATTAAAAAAGAATACCTCAGGCATCTTGTAGGCATTATACATGCTGGCCTTGTCATCATCAGGCAGAATATCGCCCATATTCCAGCCCTCACCATACATTAAGAAATCACGCTTAATAGATTTCATCTCATCATTGAGATAATTAATAGTATCTATATCAAGAATGCCCATCAGATCAAATCTTAAACCATCAATATCATAAATCTGGACAAGACGCTGATTAATTACTTTAAGATATTCTCTAAAGAAAGGACTCTCACTCCTTAGCTCATTGCCGCACCACGAAGCATTGCCCATTATCTCACCCCTATAACGGAAGAAATAATAAGGAACCGCTTTTTCCAGTGCATATCTGTCTTTATTGTAGACATGATTGTATACTACATCCAGAGTTACTTTCAGTCCATTTTTATGCAGAGAATCAACCATTGCCCTGAATTCATTAATCTGAGCATATGGCCCCCTTCCAACTACATAATCATAATGAAAAGTATTAAATTCCATCGGATTATAGCCCCAGTTATAAACCCCATTATCCAGATCAAAAGTCTGAACCGGCATCAGCTGAACATGTGAAACACCCAGAGTTCTAAGATAATCAATTCCAACCGGATAGCCATCTATCTTCAAACCCTCCTCTGTAAATGAAAGGAACTTGCCCTTATGTTTAAAAGGAGCATTTTCATCTGAAGAAAAATCCCTCACTGAAAGCTCATAAATAATCGGATCTGAAGTTATTGAAACCTTAATATTCTTAAAATTAAGTTTCCTTGTATCAACAACATAAGACTCCTCTCTGTCCTTAACACAGGAATAAGAAAAAGGATCCTTGAACTTAACCAGTCTGTCATTTCTTAATACCTCAAAATGATAAATACTTCCCTCATATCTTCCCTTAAGCTTAAGCTCATATACACCTTTATCAGTATAATTCATCTGGTAACGCTTATTATCCACAACTACATAGGCAGCTTTACTAAGCGGTGCCCATACTCTGAAATTACAGGTGTTGCGGCGATAGAAAGAACCTAGCTTATCTAAATCCGGATAGAACATTTCGTCAAATTCAGGACTATGAGTAATAAAACGCATAAAAACAGGATATGTCAGTCCATTATATATAATTGAATATTCATCGTGCTGATCAATTTCCCCATTAAATCTAATAGCCAGCTTATCATCTTCCCTGCTTAAAGTAACATCAATTTCATCATCGTTACGATATAACATAAGACCATGATGAAGATAGCCATCCTCATAGTCTGTCCTTATCAGACCAAAATCATCCAGATAAAACTTTCTTCGCATTACAACTCTTCCATCCTGTGCATTGAAGCGGCCGTATCAATAATCATTTTAACGACCTTCTCAATATCACTCCCCTTAGAATAATTTGCCTCCAGGGCAAAATTAGCTCTCTTATCGTTTTTAAGCTCCATTGCCAGAGCCTGCTTATTTAACGCTGAATTATAGACCGCAATTGTATAGCCGCCATTGCCTCTTACAACCTTCATGCTTGGAACATCGGTAAGACCATCACCAAAATAAACCATGTTATTAAAAGGAATATATTTCTCCTCCTCAGGTGTAGATCTGTTTAAATCCCTGTCATTAGTTTCATCAAGAACATTCTTATTGATTCTAAACAGATACTGTGTCTTGGTAGTATAGTTTACAACCCTTGCAGGCCACAGAATCTTTCCATTATCATCAAAGGCATAGGAACAGGCATAAATACGCTTAAAATACTTCGCAATCTTGGAACCCTCAATCATTTCCTTTAAACCAGATGAAATAATGTAGTGTTCAACCTCTATTCCTCTTCTTTTACCATAACGGTTAATACGCTCAAACCAGGTATCAACACCCTTAAAAAGCTCAAGATATTTTCCTTCCCTTTTCAGATCATCATAAGTAAGATCTGGATTATCTTTCTTAATCATCAGCATATAAGAAAGAATAGAATCCATATTATATTTATCAGTCTCATTTTTACACTTATCCCAGAATTCCTTAGGATCATCATAACCAAGAGAAGGAATCAAATGAAACTCCTGCATATCTCTGGGAGAGAGTGTTTTATCAAAATCATATATCAATGCAATTTTATTCATAAATTACTCAACAACATTATTATTATATCTTAAACTTCTTTTCTTAAAAACGCTTACATTTCATTTTTTTAAACTTTTTCATTATCAAAAAGCCGATGCCTTTTAAGCACCGACCTTTGATTAATCAGAATGAAATTTCCTTGTTTCCAGTAACCTTCATATATATCAGCAAAGATATAATCGTTGATACCGTAAGGATTGTGGCATAGGCAGCCGCAATACCATAATTTCCTCTGGAAACATAAGTATAGGTTGCCAGAGTTAATGTAATAGTATTGAGATTATACAGAATTATGGCTGTGGACAGCTCAGTTATAATAGTTACCCAGGACATTATAGCACCTGACAGAATACCATTAGCCATCATAGGAACAGTTATTCTGAAGAAAGCCTTCAGCTTACTGGAACCTAAAGAAATAGCTGCTTCCTCAATCGACATTGAAATCTGCTGCAGAGTAGCTGTTGAAGACCTGATAGTATAAGGAATACGCCTTATAACCAGAGCCACTATCATAATAATCATGGTACCTGTCAAAACCAGCGGTTTCTTGTTGAAAGCCATAACCAGCGCAATACCAACAACCGAACCCGGAATAATATATGGAACCATGGAAACAGTATCAATAACCTTGTTCATCAGATTATTACGTCTAACTACCAGATAGGCAATGAGTATCGCCAGCACAATGACAACAATCAGTGCCAGTCCGCCGATTATAAAAGTATTTGGTATAGCCTTGGTCAGATGTGTAAAGGCATAACGGTAAGAATCCAGAGAGAAACCCTTCAGGAATATCTTGCCGGACGTCTTTAAGAATGAAGTATAGATTACATATATCTGTGGCAGAAATGCTATCGCAACAACAAACCAGCTGTAAATATTAACCAGAACATAATGAATACCATGAATTTCTTTTCTCTCGATTGGATGAAGAGCGTTCATAGTAAACGTAAATTTTCCATTTATATACTTCTGTATCAGGAATATGATTGCCGTAATTACAATCGCAATTACCGATATAGCCGCACCAAAATTATGATCACCACCAGTTTCCGCAAAATATGAGTTATAAATAATAACCGGGAAAGTCTGATAGCCTTCACCAATTAATAACGGAGTACCAAAATCCGCAAACGCACGCATAAATACCATTAATGCTGCTGCAATAATTGTAGGCATACAAAGAGGTATTACTATCTTAAAGAAACGCTTAAAACCACTGCAGCCCATATTCTCTGCTGCTTCCAGCAAAGAATTATCTATATTCTTTAAAGCTCCCGAAACATAGAGGAACACAAGCGGATAAAGCTGCAGAGAAAGTACCAGCAGAATACCGTTAAATCCATAAATATTAGGCATCCTTATTGGAATGATACTCTCAATAAACTTTGTGATTACCCCACTTCTTCCAAGCAGCATAATCCAGGAATAGGCTCCGATAAAAGGCGCAGACATTGAACAGAGAATTATAAGTACCTGTAATATTGTCTTGCCCTTAATCTCATACATCTGATAAAAATAGGCCAGAGGTACGCCAATAGCCAGGCTTAAAGCTGTAGCACAGATAGAAACCTTCAGTGAATTAAAAATAGACTTAACATAATACTTTTGCGAAAAGAAGGACTGAAAATATTCTAAAGTAAACTCACCACCCGCAAAAAACGCATTATACAGAAGCTTAAATAAAGGATAGATCAGAAACAGACCATATAAACACAAAATGAATATCGATACCAGTTTCCAGATATCGAAATACTTATTTGCCGTCTTATTCATAAACTATTCCTTATAGACATCATAGTCATTGATTACGCCTTTAACCAGATTGTGATCTCCAGCTTCATCAAAAATATTAATCTTCTCAGTTTTAATCTTCAGACGAATATCTGTTCCCTTTTCAATCATCGAATCAATCTGTGACTCCTGAATGATCTCCAGTTTTTCGCCATCAACAAGATGAACAAAATAATGAGTATTTAAACCTAAGAATACCGCATCATCAACAGTTGCCTTAAGCCCTTCATTTCCCTTGGCATCCACAACCAGCTCCTCTGGACGAATAGAAGCCTTGACAGGCTGATCTTTCTTTTCATCATCTTTGATAGTATCTACCTCAACCTCATAGTCACCAGCCAAAGACAGATAGGCTTTTCCGTTTTTAATCTTCAGCTTTCCATCAAGTACATTGGTGTGACCGATAAAGGTGGCGACAAAAAGATTGGCTGGTCTTTGATATAACACTTTTGGTGTACCAATCTGCTGAATATCACCATGGTTCATAACCGCAATCCTGTCGCTTACCGCCATGGCCTCTTCCTGGTCGTGAGTTACATAGACAGTAGTAATACCTACGTCGTTCTGAATTCCCTTAATTACTGTACGCATCTCAATTCTAAGCTTGGCATCCAGATTACTTAAAGGCTCATCCATCAGAAGAACATCAGGAGTAATAGCCAAAGCTCTGGCTAAAGCTACACGCTGCTGCTGACCACCAGAGAGTCTTTCAGGCATTCTGTCACGATACTCATCAATTTTCATAAGCTTTAAAAACTTATCGGTTTTTTCAGCTATTTCTTCCTTAGGCAGCTTACGATTCTTTAAACCAAAAGCCACGTTTTTCTCAACATTCATGTTTGGGAAAATGGCATAGTTCTGGAAAACCATACCAATATTACGCTTGGAAGGATCAATATCATTTATTCTGGTTTCACCAAAATAAAAATCGCCTCCTTCGATGCTGTTGAAGCCGGCAATCATTCTCAGCA
>DBOW01000023.1:482-1316 GCA_002299675.1 Solobacterium sp. UBA636 | reverse complement strand
ATATCCAGTGATAAGTTAGAAATGATTGTCTGCTGATCATATTTCTTCACAGCATTTCTGATTTTGATATACTTGCTCATATTCTAACCTCACAAATAAATTATTGCTTAGAGATTATTGAGCATTATTGAACATTTCTGTCCACTTATCCTGCCATGCCTTCTTGTTGGTACCGCAAAGTTCCATATCCTCATACTTAACATTGATATCAGCAAATGGAGTCATTTCCTTGGCAGTATTAGAAATATTAGGATTTACAGGTCTTGCAGTAGTCTTGGCAATTTCAGCCTGACCTTCATCAGAAATAATCCAGTCAACAAACAGTTTGGCATTCTCCATATTAGGAGCATTCTTAATAATAGCTACACCTGCAGGAAGCCATACAGCACCCTCTTCAGGATATACCAGCTTAACATTTGTAGCACCATCAACTAATAATGATACACATGGGTCTTCATAAGAAACACCAACTACATATTCACCGGCAACTACACCTTTATAGATAGCTGAAGAAGAAGAAAGCATAATACCATTCAGATTATCAATGAACTTGCCAACCCATTCCCAGGCAGCATCATCATATGGTTCATTACCCATAACTAACAGCATATTAGTAAGTTCAGCCCATGCACTTGAAGAGTTGGCAGGGTCACCCATCGCAATCTTTCCAGCCAGTTCAGGTCTTAACAGATCAGCATAACCCTTGAATTCATCAACCTTCAGACCTAATTTTTCATATTCTTCAGTATTGATCAATAAAGCAGCTGAACCATCCAGACAATAGTGAGTAGTTATTCCATTGAAATTCTGGTATGCTTCTGGAAGATTTTCATC
>DBOW01000023.1:0-457 GCA_002299675.1 Solobacterium sp. UBA636 | reverse complement strand
TCAAACAGAGGAACATAGTCAGGGTTGAATGAATTAGCATAGTTCATACCACCATACATAATATCAGCCTGTGGATTATCCTTTTCAGCTGAAATTCTTTCCAGACATTCACCAGTACCGGCAGATACTACCTGTACATTGATACCATACTTGGCAGCGAATGTATCGCATACTTCAATAAGCGCATCAGAATTAGGCGAATAAATGATCAGATCGCCTCCACCAACGGTGACATCATCGCCACCATCCACTACTGGTTCATCCTTCTTGCCACAGGCAGAAAGAGATAAAACCATCAGCAGCGCCAATAAAACAGTTAATATTTTTTTCATTTTATCTCCTTTTGAGGTTTCCATTTTTCACCTCATCGTTACTCTAATTTTACCTCATTTTTATAAAAATGAAAGCGCATTCAATTAAATTGTATAAATCTCTGTACAATATAAAAAAGATGTCC
>DBOW01000122.1 GCA_002299675.1 Solobacterium sp. UBA636 | reverse complement strand
GAGATGCTTACTGATATCAAGGAGCATGATGACCACTATGATATTGAAGTGGATCTGCCAGGTTTCCATAAGGACCAGATTAATCTTGCGCTTGAAAATGGTTATCTGACAGTAAGTGCTCATAAGTCAATTGATGAAAACGATACTACATCTTCTGGTACTTTAATCAGACAGGAAAAGACTTATGGTACACTGTCCAGAAGTTTCTATGTTGGTGAAGGTATTGAGAACAGTGATATTAAAGCCAGATATGAAAATGGTGTACTGACTGTTTCGGTTCCTAAGAAGGATGTAATTAACAAGGCTGAAAACAACAAGATTTTCATTGAGTAAGGAAGGAGATGAATGAAATGAAAAAGTTGTTAAGCTGTTTAGTTAGTTTGATGATGCTGCTGTCATTCAGCGGGTGTGCTTCCAAAACTGAAGAAGATACAGCAGCTTTAAAAGATGGAACTTACAGTTCAAGTGTAAGTGGCATGAATGATAAGATTAATGTTACGCTTACCCTTGCCAATGGAAAGATTGAAAAAGTAACGGTTGATTCTCATAATGAAACACCAGGCATAGGTGGCGAACTTAAAGATAGCGAAGGAAATGTGCTTAAAAGCGGAGGCCTGGCACCAGTAGAAAAGATTCCGGCTGATATTGTTAAGTATCAGTCGGTCGAAGTTGATGATGTAACGGGTGCAACGATTACTTCAAGAGCCATCAAAAACGCGGTTAAGGACTGTTTAAATCAGGCGGGTGCCAATATTGATGATTTCAGTAAGGCTGTTGAGCATAATGAAACATTCAGCGATTTGACTGGTGATGTTGTAGTAGTTGGTGGCGGTGGTGCTGGTTTAGCCGCAGCTATCAGTGCGGCTCAACAGGGCAAATCGGTAATAGTTATTGAAAAGAATGGCGAAATTGGTGGTGATACCCTGGTATGTGGAGCCATCTATAATACGCCTGATGAAGACTTGCAGAAAGAAGTAGCAATGTCTGATGCGGTCAAAACAACTATCGAAAAGGCTTTGGCCGAAGAACCGGTAAGTGAGGAGCATAAGGCTCTGCAGGCCGAAGTACAGAAACAGTGGGATGAGTATAAGGCTGAAGGAAGAACCGATTTGTTTGACAGCAAAGAGTGGTATGCTTTACAGACCTGGATTAACGGCGATAAGGTCGCAAATCTTGATCTGGTTAAGACTCTATGTTACAACGCTTATGATGGATTAGAGTGGATAGAAGATATGGGCATGGAATTCTCTGATAAGATTGGTCAGGGTGCTGGATCTTTATGGCAGAGAACTCATACTTCAACAATGGCCATGGGCACAGGCTTTATGTCTGTCTATGCAAAGATGCTTGATAAATATGCTGATAAAATTACTTTGCTGACCGAAACAAGTGCTGTTAAGCTGGTTAAGGAAGGTGATAAGGTTAACACTGTTACTGTAAGCGATAATCATTCTGGCAAGACATACAATGTTAAAGCTAACGATGGTGTAATTATGGCAACCGGTGGTTTTGCCGCTAACCCTTCAATGGTTCAGGAAAACAATACTTCTGGCAAGTGGAATGATTTGTCTAAGGTTGCCACTACTAACCGTTATAGCTGTTCACAGGGTGATGGCATAAAGATGGCAACTGAAGTCGGTGCTTCTTTGACTGATATGGATCAGATTCAGTTATTATATTTAGGCAACACTAAGGATGGACAGCTGACAAAATATCCTCCAAGAGATGTAAATGGCACTGATCAGATTATATTTATCAACAAGAATGGTGAAAGATTTGTCAGAGAAGATGGACGTCGTGATGAAATCTGTCTTGGCGTACTTGCTCAGCCTGATGCGATGTTCTATATGCTGGAATCTGGTGATGGAGCCGGATATAAAGATATAAATGATCCTGACTGGCGTTCAGCTGATGGATTTACATTTGATTATTTGAAGGATAATGGCTATATTCTGGTTGGAGATACACTTGATGATATTGCTGAACAGATTGGCTGCGATGCCGATACTCTGAAAGCTACAGTAGCTGCCTTTAATGAATCGGTTGATACTGGAGAAGACAAATTTGGCAGAACTTTATATTCTACTAAGCTTGAAAATGGACCATGGATTGCCACAGCCAGACAGGCTTGTGTACACCATACAATGGGTGGTTTAACTATTGATACTCTTGGTCATGTACTTGATGAAAGCGGGAATGTAATTCCAGGCTTATATGCTGCTGGCGAGATAACTGGCGGTATTCATGGCGCTAACAGACTGGGCGGCAATGCGGTTGTTGATACAGTAGTCTTTGGTAAGCTGGCATCAGATACACTGGTAAGCGATTCAACTAAATAATCAATAGATTAGGGGGCAGTAATGCCCCTTTCGTCTTCTCAGAGCAAACATAGTAAATTCAAACTATCATATCTGGGTCTGGAAAAAGAGTATTCAAATGGCACACTATTATCTTCATTAACCCGAATTTAGCATAAGACCGATAATGATGAAACATTCTGGAATGTTGATGATAAAAGTTTCGGTTCAATTGTTGTGCTGGATGGAAATCTTTCACTCAGCTGTAAGGATGAAAGCCTTAGTCTGAATAAGGGCGATACAGCCTTTATTGATGCTGGAAGCGGTAAAGTTAATATTTCTGGTGAAGGTGAATTCATCTTCGCCTGTGTGTAATCCTGAACATAATTCTTGATAAAAGAAAAGCTTCTTTGGTGGAAGAAGCTTTTTTGACCGTTGAAGAAAAAACATAAGGAATAACTAACGTGTAAAAAGGAGTACAATGTCCTCGATAAGCTAGTGGGCTCAACGATCTTTTTTTATTATACATAGAAATATGAAAATTTACTCAGTTAAATGAGTAAAATTTTCATAAAGTGAAAATGTTTCATATAGTAAGCGATTACATACTGATTAAAGGGGTAATATATTTCTTCCAGAATAGATTAAACAGTACAGAAATGAAGACTATTATGGATATGGTTAATAGATTAGAAATAAATGCTACGTCAACAAACTTATAGATAATTGATGCCAGTTTAAAACCAAATATCATCTGGAAGGCATATATTTCAAGGGTTGAGTTAGATATCAGCTCCAGAATTTTTGGCAGCTTAAATTTAGGAATAATCATTGATATACCTGTCACTGATGGTATGGCCATTACGTAGAACAGGTTATAGAAAGGTTTGTTAAGCTTGGGGCTGTATCCATATTTATACAGCAGGAGTATTCCGATTATCAGTAATATAGATCCAGTAAGTTTTTGATTATTAATCTTTCTGGTACACAGTTCATAGGCAATAAGGATAAGTGGTATTCTCTGTATTACAATCATGAGCTGGTTCTGTTTAGTTAACGTGCAAATAATGCTTAACAATAGATAAATGATAAAGCCATATACTGTTTTATATTTGTTGTTCCATTTAATAAATAAAGGAAAGATCAGATAGAAAATAAGAATGGCTGGAATAAACCAGAGGAAGGCTCCACCTCCTTTGTTGAAGAATTCAATAAAGAAGAGCCTGTTAAACATGTTCTTTACAGACATATTGAATAAAGCCATGATTAAGATAAAGGCTATAAACTTTGGATAAATAGATCTGAATCTGTTTATTATAAATTCTCTGTAGTTTATTTCCCTGTTTACAAGCGATGTTACAGAAACCAGAAAGAAGATATCTACACCTATATAGGCTATGGATACTAAAAAGCTCTCCACAAAAGATGAGGAAAGCTTTATCCATAAGTGAAAGATAATAATCAATAAAGCTCCTGTAAGCTGCAGAAACTTTTTATTGACTGTCATTACTGTTCTCCTGGTACCATCGCAAAGAATACAAGGGAACCGCTTGTGTAGCAGACTTTTTCTTCTGCCTCAGTACAGATGTTCCATCTCATATCATGATTGTCTTCAAGCTGTTTTGTTAAGGCTTCGACGTTGTCAGTCTTTAAGATATAGGCAACAAATGGAATGGTGCCAATCATAGGCTGGAAGCAGACACCTGAAGTAAATTCAGTAATGTCGTTAGAGAAGCCATTTAACCAGCCTGGTTCTACTTCAGCTACAACCAGGTTATATTCGGTATAGTTCTTGCCGGCAATAGCTTCGGCAATTGTAACAGGATCATCTGAGTTGGCTGCTTCATCTAAGAAAGCGTTAGCGAGCTTTCCGCCCAGTGTGTCGCTTGATGGACGTTCGACGTTAGATGTATTGTTGTCATCTTTTTGTCCACAACCTACTAATACCAGTAATGTCAGCAGGCAAATAAGTATTTTTTTCATTTTATTTCTCCTTAATCCCTTTCGGGCA
>DBOW01000131.1:7536-9422 GCA_002299675.1 Solobacterium sp. UBA636 | reverse complement strand
GACGTCTGAGGCTTCAGCCCTGGCATTAACTGCGTGATGCGAAGATGGGTGAGGTCGTTTGTATAATACCTGCCCACCACAAACAGACTGCCGTTATTGATGTTCAGCAGGGAGAGAGCCTGCACGCAGAAAAAAACTGTTACCGAAGTAACAGTTGTTTGGTGGAGCATAGCGGGATCGAACCGCTGACCTCCTGCGTGCAAAGCAGGCGCTCTCCCAGCTGAGCTAATGCCCCAAATAAATGCGCTGTTTTGACACGCAACGGCAGTGTGTTTGGTGGGCCTGAATGGACTTGAACCAACGACCTCACCCTTATCAGGGGTGCGCTCTAACCACCTGAGCTACAGGCCCAATAAACTCAGCGCACACCGTTTCGTATCGCGCTTAATAATATTAACACAGGAAAATACTTTTGCAAATACTTTTTTAAAAATTTCTTCAAAATTCTTCATTTTTTTCATTTTCAACGACTAAATATACGATATTTACCATAATATAATGTTAAATTCAGGCTTTTTATATCGTGTGTTTTCATTTTTTAAAAAAGTGGGGTGAATACTGCTTCACAGGTAGAGCGTGAATGCGGACATATACGTATTCCACAAACCGTTTGGGTTTTTGCGAAACAGCCATTCACCCCTTGAGCTAACATGTGACCTGGCTTTTGACCTTGGACGCAGGGCCCCTGCGTTTAATTATTTTAAAAATATTTTTTTAAGCTTACTGGTTCCAGCTTTCTTCTTTCACCTTCCTCATTCCTTCTTTACGAATGTTAACTGCCGCATTAACATCTCTGTCCAGATATGATCCACAATGCGGACAGGTCCAGTTTTTCTCATTAAGCTTCAGATTCTCATTTAAACACCCGCATTCGCTGCATATTTTTGAGGAGGCAAAATATCTGTTCACTTTTACCAGTTTTTTGCCCTTATCTTCGAGTTTATATTGAAGCATATTAACAAACTTTGCATAGCTGTTGTCATATGTAGCTCTGGATAAATTGCTCTTGCCTGTATACTGATTCATATCGAGGTCTTCCACAAATACATAATCGTAGTTTTCGGCGATTTCACATGACAGCTTATGCAGAAAATCTTTTCGGCGATTAGCTATTTTTCGATGCAGTTTCCTTAATTTTCTGATGATTGCATTGTAATCATCACTTCCCTTTTCATACTTCTCAAGACAGATCATCATTTTCTTTATGCTGTCCAGATTTGATCTTAGAAAATGCGGTACATCATATCTCAAACCATGATTATCAACCGCGAAACAGCTTGAACTATAATCAAGACCAATACTGTTTTTCAGATCAAGATTACTGTCAAATGCATTAAGCACATTCTTTACAAACGTCACTATTCCATAATAGGTGTCATTATCCTTTTTTACAGTAAAGGTTTTGATTCTTATGTTTTCTGGCAAAGGACGATGCATTTTAATTTTGACATCGCCAACATAGGGCAGATAAAGAATCTCCTTATCCTCATATAGTCTTGCAGCATTATTTGCCCTTTCCAGTACCGCAGTAGTATAGGAGGCAACCTCGACATTATTACGCCTGAAGTATGGGTGTTCTATTTTATCAGTAGCCTGAAACAATGCATTATACAATGCTGATGTGTCGGTCGACTTAAACTCTGGGCAAATATTCTTATACCTTTTCACAATATCGGTCACTCTGGTCTGTCTGCTGCCGTTTTTTACTTCCTCCATATACATGTTGAACGCCTTATTTGACAGCCTGATAATATCTCTGATTTTTTGTTTCTGAGCAGCATCTGGCATAATCAGATACCTATAAGATCTTGTAACTTCCATGCTTATTTCCTCTTTTTCGTACCATATTTTTTGAAGAGATTTTTTCTCCCCTATTATTGTTATTG
>DBOW01000131.1:508-7466 GCA_002299675.1 Solobacterium sp. UBA636 | reverse complement strand
CATTAAAAAAGTTTCGAAAAACTGCATTTTTAGCCTGATTTTGGCCAAATTTGAGCTTCGAAACTGATTTTTAAAAAATTTTAAATCGCCTTAAAATGCGAACTGGAAGACCGTATAGGCCGCATAAAGGCAAAGAAGTACAATACCCTGCCATCTGTATAAACGCTTCTTGATAAAGGCTGGAAGCAGCATAATCAGCATCACCGTCAGCATCAGAGGAATATCAACAACCAGCGCAGCATTCATACCGAAAATAAGCTTGTCTGCAGGAACGTTAAATGGCGACAAAGCTATAGAAAGTCCAGAAACCAGAACCAGATTGAACAGATTTGCACCGATTATATTTCCCAGAGAAAGAAGACCATGTCCCTTGATAAGTGATGTAATAGCTGTAACAAATTCAGGCAAAGAAGTACCCAGTGCCACAAATGTAAGCGCAATAACCGACTCAGGAACACCCAGGCCCTGCGCAATAATTGTTCCATTATCTACAAGCAGATTAGCACCTGCCGCAATCAGTACAGCACCCACAACCAGCGAAATAATATTTCTTCCTAAAGGCTTTTCCTCTTCGTCACCTTCATTGGCAAGATCAGAATCACTTTTCTTGATTGACAGCGCATCCTTTATCTGCAGAGAAATATAAATCGCAAAGATACAAAGTAGTACAATACCCAGCAACCTTGAAAAGTAGCCAGTTGTATATGAGACAATCGCATAAATCAAGGCTGCCGCAAAAAAGAAAACAGCCGGTATCCTTAAAGCTTTTGTATCCACACTGTTACTTGGCGCAACAGAGAGAGTAATTGCCGCAATCAGCGCAACATTACAGATACATGAACCTATCGCATTTCCATAGGCAATCTGTGAATGACCCTGTAAGGCACCGGTAGCTGACACCATCACCTCTGGCAAAGTTGTGCCGATCGATACAATAGTTGCGCCAATAAGTATTTCTGGAATATGAAACTTTTTCGCAATTCCAGTAGAACCATCAACAAACCAGTCTCCACCAAAAATAAGACACAGTAGACCAACAGTAAACAAAATAACCGCTTTTAACATCTTATAGAACCCCCTTCACAAAAATTTCTATACCAATAAATATCAGAATCAGACCTCCGGCAATAGTAGCATTCTTCGAAAACCTGGTACCAAAACGCTTTCCGATTTCCACTCCGGCATAACAGATTATAACAGTCACCACGCCAATTATAAACGATTCCACAAGAGCCATCGGAGCACTTAAAGTTGCGATAGTAAAGCCGACAGAGAGAGCATCTATTGATGTCGCAATGCCCTGAAGAATCAGTTCCTTTGTTCCAACACAGGCGTCACTGTGCTCCTGACCCCTTGCAGCCTCATAAATCATTTTACCCCCTATATATACCAGAAGTATAAGCGAAACATAGGGAATAAAGGGCTCTATATGTTCAAAAGTCTCCAGAAGAAACGAAACACAGAACCAGCCAATCATCGGCATGATAAACTGAAAAGTTCCAAAAGTAAAAGCGATAACGCTCTCCTTTTTAAACGACATCTCAGGTTCACCAAGCCCGTTTGCCACTGAAACCGAAAAAGCATCCATCGCCAGTCCAATTCCAAACAAAACTGCTTTCACTACAAAATACATCAAAAAACCTGCACTTTCCTATTCGTTAAGCACAGGCTTCAAAACAAAATACAGAATCCACCCATGCCCTGCATGAGTCTCACATTCTACAGCAAGCCAGGCATTAAGCCGATGTGTTGACTTGCACCACTAAATAGCGTTTGCTACTCCCTCATAACGCTAATAATTTTAACTAATTCATTTCCTTTTTACAATACCGTAACGGCTGCACAGCTGATGAGTTCTGTCCAAAAACCATATGTTCCATAAACTCGCTCATTTCGCAGCTCATAAATGGTGTCATTATATCAGAGACAATCTTCCCGTTTTCAATACATTCGCCAATATGTCTGAACATAAATTTAAACTCGCTGCCTTTTTCAAAAGAATATTCCCTGTGCCCATCATCACTCACAACAGTAAAAGCCCATGGACGCCAGTAGTCCTTCACCTCAATCCTCCCTTTTTCGCCATAGATAACCATTTCATTTGCCAGCTTCACATTAAGTGAAAGCACTGTATCTATGCTTATATCATTCACCTTCATTAAAAAACTGTACAGCAGATCACAGCCGCTTTCATTTACTGTTTTCTTGCCTGTGGCTTTCATATCTATGCCGCCAAAAAGGAAATAACACAAAGCCAGCACGTATGATGCATTGCCCATAAATGCACCGCCACCTTTGTTTTTATCAAGCATCCAGTGCCCTTTATCAAAAGCCCCGATAGTGCCCTTTTCAAAACGAACATGATGTATCTTGCCTATTACGCCACTGCCAGCTGTTTCCTTAAGCCTGACTGTCGATTCCATAAAAAGTGTCTTCATCGATTCCATCAGAAAAACATTGTGTTCTCTGGCAAGAGTAAAAAGCTCTCTTGCCTGAAAGGCCTTTAAAGTAAAAGGCTTCTCCAGAAGAACATGCTTATTATTTTCAATTGCCTTTCTGGCATATTCGTAATGCAGAGAATTAATAAGCGGAATATAGACAAAATCAATATCCTCATCTTCAATAAGTTCATCATAGCTGCCATAGCTTTTTAAAATCCCATACTCACTGCAGTAAACATCCGCTTTTTCTTTATCCCTTGATGCCAGAGCACAGATTTCAAAGTCCTCACAGCTTCTGATGCCCTCGATAACTCTTGGAACAATTGAAGCTGTTGACAGAATACCTGTTTTAATCATTTCGCTCCTTATCAAACAGCGCTCTTCGCTTTGTTGAATATACCATTACTTCCTTAAGCTTTTCGCAGTCCTCATTGTTTACAAGCTCTTTCAGATACTCCATCTGATTGACAAACTCATCGATTTTATTAACCAGCTGCTTCTTGTTCTCAATAAAAAGCTCAGACCACATATTCTCGTTAATACGGGCAATTCTGGTCAGATCACGGAAACTGTCACCAGTATAGTTTTGAAGATTTTCGTCATTGTTGCAGGTCATCAGCGCAATCGCGATTACATGCGTAAGCTGCGAAACAAAGCCAATCATCTCATCGTGCTCCTCAATGCTCAGATAAGAAATCTTCTTGAAGCCCGCCATTTTACCTATTTCTTCAATAAAAGCCAGACATTCTTTACTGTTTCTTTCATCGGGAACAATAATAAAATTAGCCTTCGCAAAAATTGTCTCATCGCAGTTTTTGACCCCGGAAACCTCTCTTCCAGCCATTGGATGAGTAAAAACCATCTCTATATCTTTACGAACAATATCTCTTATTTTAAAGGCATTTTCACCCTTGACGCCGGCAACATCAAATACTACAGTACCAGGCTTAAAATACTGCTGATAATTCAAAATCCATTCATATTCAGCCTTTGGATAAAGACCAATCGCCACAACATCATAACTCTGAATAAAATTCTTATCAGCACATGTCATGCCCTCATCAATAAGGCCCTTATTAATTGCGTAGTCAATCGATTCCTCATTCAGATCAATTGCTCCGACTTCAAAACCATTTGCCTTGAATACCTTCGCAAAACTGCCGCCTATCAGTCCAAGACCAACAATCAGAAAACGCAGATCCTTTCTCATAAATTTTCCACCCTGATACCAAGCTTCCTCAGATCATCATAAAACGCAGGGTAGGACTTGGCAACCGATTCCTCTCCTGAAATAATAACAGGCCCAGAATAAACCGTAGCCAGACAGCTTAAAGCCATGGCAATACGATGATCATTATGTGCATTAACCACAATATCTTCCCGATTATTCATCCTGCCCTTATGAATAAACATGCTGTCTGACTGAGCATCAATCTTAAAGCCAAACTTAGATAATTCTTCAATCATGCAGTCAACTCTGTCTGATTCCTTGTAACGCAGTCTGGCGATATTAGTGATAACTGTTTCCCTGCCGCTTAAACAGCCAAGAACCATCAAAGCTGGACCAAGGTCTGGACAGTCAGCTATATCAAAACAGATATCTCCATCCTTTTTGATTTCCTCACAGAAATCAAAGAAAACCCTGTCTCCCTGAAGAGAATCCTTTTTTAGACCATTAATACATACAGGTGCATTAATCTCACTTAAAAGCTTCAGAAAAGCTGCTGAAGAATAATCGCTTTCTACCTCATAGTTCTGACAGTGATAGCTTTGACCTCCCCTGATTTTGAATACAGAGCCATCAAAAGAAACATCAACTCCAAAATCAGCCATTACCGAAATTGTAAGATCAATATAGCTCTTTGATTCAAGTTTTCCCTTGACCACAAGCTCACTGTCACCCTTCAATAGTGGCAGAACCAGAAGAAGACCGGTAAAAAACTGTGAAGAAACAGAGCCATCAAGCTCATAGGTACCGCTTTTTAAAGGACCTCTAACATGAAGCCGGTCATCATCCAGATAAAACTGTCCGCCTGATTCCTTATAGAACTTTTCATATACCGACATAGGCCGGCTCATCAGCTTTCCATGACCGGTAAATATCTTCTCACTGTCATCAAGCGTAAACAGAGGAATCAGAAAACGCAGTGTTGAACCAGACTCATTACAGTCGATAACTTCATCACCGAATTTAAAATTTCCGCCTCTTACTTCCGCCCTGAAGCCATCATATTCAATCTGCACTCCTGCCTTCCTTAAACAGTTTACAGTTGCCTCTATGTCCTTAGATGAACCGGTATTTAAAATGGTAGAAACACCATCGCTTAAAGCCGCACAGATTAAAGCTCTGTGACTTAACGACTTAGAAGAAGGAGGAGTGATACTCCCCTTTACCTTCCCGGGATATATTCTGATCACTTAGTCTTCCTTCCTATTACCTCGGCAATTTTTGATCCCTTTTCAATGAGTGATTTTAGCTGTTCAGGATACAGACACTGAGCACCATCACTCATGGCATGTTTTGGATCATTATGAGTCTCGATAATCAATCCATCGGCGCCAGCGGCAATAGCTGCCAGCGATACCGATTCAACCAGACGCCAGTCGCCAGTTGCGTGCGATGGGTCTATCACAATAGGCAGATGAGAACGCTGCTTAATAATAGGAACTACAGCCAGATCCATCATATTACGGGTATACTTTTCAAAACTGCGCACACCTCTTTCACACAGAATAACATTCTTATTGCCGTTTGCCATGATATATTCAGCTGACATCAGCCATTCCTCAATTGTAGCTGACATGCCTCTTTTAAGCAGGACAGGCTTTGTAGTACGCTGACCAATCTTCTTAAGCAGAGTAAAATTCTGCATATTGCGGGCACCAATCTGAATAAGATCAACATTATTCTCAAACTCATCTATCTGATCAGCATCCATTAATTCCGATACTATCGGAAGATTATACTTTTCTCTGGCTTCACACATATATTCAATGCCCCTGGTACCAAGTCCCTGGAAAGCATATGGAGAAGTACGTGGCTTATAAGCTCCGCCTCTTAACATATCTGCACCAGCCTTTTTCACATACTCAGCCATCATAAGCGTATGCTCACGTGACTCAATCGAGCAGGGACCAGCCATTATGGCAACCTTCTCATTGCCGCCTATTTTAATTCCGGCTACATCAATAATACTGTCCTCAGGGTGAAACTGACGATTGGCCAGCTTGTATGGCGCAGATATACGCTGAACATTTTCCACCCACGGTGAAGCCTTAAGGTCATTGGGGTCAACAGAAGCTGTATTGCCCAGAAATCCCAGAACTATAAAATCCTCACCATAAGACTCATCTACTCTTAAACCCTTGCTTCCCGCAAATGACTTAATACGCTCAATTTCTGAAACTGGCGCATCTTTTTTTAACATTACTAACATTTATCTTATTCTCCACTTTCTGCTAAATAATCTATCGCCTCAATATAGCCATTAAAACCATGGCCCATAATTCTCTTTGATGCAGCCAGCGAAATATAGCTGACCTGTCTAAAATCCTCTCGCTTAGATACATCAGAGATATGAACCTCCACCAGTGGCTTTGCCACTGCCTTAGCCGCATCCAGCAGTGCAACTGATGTATGCGTGTAGGCACCTGGATTAATAACTATGCCATCTGCCTCATAGTAGGCTTTCTGAATATAGTCCACCAGATCACCTTCATGATTTGACTGAAAAAAATCTACCTCAACATTTATTTCAGCACAATGTTTTTTAATCATTTCTACCAGATCATTATAAGTACTGCTGCCATAGACTCCAGGTTCTCTTATTCCCAGCATATTCAGATTTGGTCCGTTAATCACAAATACTTTCATCAATTCTCCTTATGCACTCTTGAACTGTGCCGTTGTTGTCTATGCAGATATCTGCCGATTTAAGATAAATTTCTTTTCTGTCTTCATAAAGTTTCTTTAAAGACTCAAAATCTTTTGACAGAGGTCTGCCGTTTCCTGTCTGCAGCTTTTCAAGTTCTCTTTGAAGATAGAAAAGACGGCCATTGCGTTTCAGTCTATCTGTATTCTCTTTCCTTAAAACTGCGCCGCCACCTGTAGAAATGACCTTGCCGCTTAGTTTTGATACTTCGGCTATTACTTCAGATTCCTTATCTCTGAAGGACTTTTCGCCTTCTTCCTCGATGATTGTTCCTGGCGGCCTGCCATATTTTTCTTCTATCAGTCTGTCGGTATCAAGATAATCCTTATCAAGCAGGGCGGCTATTGTTGACTTGCCACAGCCTGGCATTCCGATAAGCACAATATTTTCTTTTTCTTTTAATATCCGGCGATAAATATCATCAATGAGCTTTTTATCAAGTTCTATATCTTTAAAATATTCGATTGCCTTTACAGCCTGGGCTACCAGCATATATAAACCCGCAGCTGTCTTTATACCTTTTTCCTGAGCTTTCAGAATAAAGTTTGTCCTTAAAGGATTGAATATGACATCCACTGTTCCTTC
>DBOW01000131.1:312-480 GCA_002299675.1 Solobacterium sp. UBA636 | reverse complement strand
GATTTTCAAAACATTCAATATCAATACACTGTCCATTATCGTCAGGATACATGCCCTTTGGAGTTGTGTTGACTATTATCTGAGTATCTTTAAGCTCTCTGGCTTCATCATATGTAATAACGCCTTCTCTTTTATTTCTGGATACAGTCTGAATATCTTTTGCGCCCA
>DBOW01000131.1:0-131 GCA_002299675.1 Solobacterium sp. UBA636 | reverse complement strand
GCTACATTATTATCAATTTCATCAAGATAATCGATAACTGCCCTTTTGTAGGGGATAGTAACATTGATGGCTTTGAAATCCCGGGCTTTCATAAAAATATCAAATTCATTTTCATCAAGCTCTACAAGATC
>DBOW01000013.1:5502-8221 GCA_002299675.1 Solobacterium sp. UBA636 | reverse complement strand
TCTTTATTCTTATGATGACAATAATCGTATGGTCAGAATTGAAGAGGGAACTGTTGATGAAGATGGTGAGATAACTATTCATAATTATCAGATTATTGAGGGCAACAAAGAGGGTGAAACTGTTTTCTATAATGATCTTGATGATGATTCATATTCTCGGACTATCTATGTTGAATATCATGGCAATGAGTATAACTATTTAATGGAAGCCTACAAACAGAATGAAGAGCTTGACTACAGTGTAGAAATCGCAACCTATGACAATATGGTACAGAAGCTTGTGTTAATCAAGAATGCCGATGGCAGTGTTGACCATGAAATCCGCTATGATGAATATGGCGCAGCAGTCTACTCTAACTGTGGGGATCATATCTATGAAGCTGAGTAGTCTTGTTGTCTGTTTATTAATTGTGTTATGTGGCTGTACATCTAAGATTGATCCAACTAAGATTTCACTTGTGGAGTATTATGACAGTCAGTATAACGTGGTTAAGACCGATGTATATTATGATGATAAGCTTAAGGATACTGTTAAGCTTGATAATCCTAATGATGAGGTATTGAGTGCTAAATATATTCTTGGTGATAACGGCAAACAGATTTCTGTAAGTGTAGAAAATGGTACATCCTGTGAGTATAAGTGGACTGGAGATATTATTTCTTACAGTAAGTGTAATATTAAGGGTAGCGATACCATTACTGTTGACAGTAAGATAGAGGACGGCAAGCTTGTTGAGCTCTATGAGGATGTAAATACTGATAATCCCTATAAGACCATGTACAGCTATGATGATAATGGGAAGCTCATTAAGTCAGAGTCTGGATATGGCGAGGATGAAGACTTTATCCTTAGTGATTATCAGGTCTATGAATATGATGATGAGAAGACTATTATTTATCATAATAGTTTAGAGGAAGGAAAGGACAGCTACATCTATTATCGTTATGTAGATGATAAGGGCAGAACTCTTAAGCTTGAAAGATATGATCTTAATAATAAGTTATTGTATGTTGAGGAATATTCTTTCTATGATAATGGTATTATGAAGTTATCTAAGTACAGTGATGGTGAAGGCAATGTTTCAAGAGAAATTGTCTACAGTGAATATGGTGCTGTTACTAAGTATGTGAATGGTGATATAAGTTATAAGGCTGAGTAATCAGCCTTTTGTAAAGATGTTTTGAGGCAACATTTTATGTTTATAATATAGAAATAAAGTGAGGTTTTTAAATGAAGAAGATTTTTAGTATTTTACTTATTCTTTTACTGTTTACAGGCTGTTCAAATAAGACAGAGGTAAAGGAAATAGATCCTGAGAAGATATCAATGCTGGTGGCATATGACGCAGATCATAATGTTGTGAGTACTGTAGTTTATTATGATGGTAAAGAGCTTAAGAAGGTTGAACTTAATAATCCTAATGAAGTTGATTATTATGTAAAGAATCTTCGCTACAGCGCAGATGGCTTTATGCTGGAGTCTGAAAACTATGACAAGGATATGAATCTGACATCAGCTGTTAAGTTTGAAGTTAAGGATGGCGATTATACTGCTTATAAGACAACTGACAAGGATGGAAATGTTACAGGTGAAATGACATCTGTGTTTGATGATGAGGGACATATCGCAAGTCAGGATTATATTTTTGGTAATTCTAATACGCATGTTATGTATTCATATGATGATAATGGCAATCTTATTAAAGAGGAAGGCGGCTATTATGATGAAGATGGTGAGCTTGTTCTGACTGATTATTTTATCTATGAATATGATGGTGATAAGGTTACTACCTACTTTAATTCGCTGGAAGATGAGAGCAGTTCATATGTTAATGTAACTGAATATAATGGTAATAAATATAACTATAAGACTGAAAAATATGATCTGGATAATAATCTTATATCAGTTACTACTGTAGAGTCATATGACAATCTGATTGATAAGTCTTATAAGCTGACTGATGCGCAAGGTAATGTTCAGAAGGAATATCGTCATGATGAGTATGGTGCCATTGTTTATATGAATTTAAATGGTACTGTTTATGAAGCTAAATAATTTTGTTTACCTGTGGGATATTTAAGCGTATAAATAACTGTAAGGAAAGGAGTTATTCATGCAGAATATAGTAATGCATGATAAAGGAAAGGTGATAGAAAATGGAAGAAAATAAGTTTTTGTTGAATGAAGACGAGCTGGAAAAGATTAATGGCGGATTATTCTGTGAACTTGTTGATGAGTGGAGAGAAAAGTATGACGAGGAGCCAACAGATATGATCTGTCCAAAGTGTGGTTCTAAGGTATTTAAGCTTACTCAGTATGGCAAGTTCTCTGGAGCTTTCTGTGAGGATCATTACCATCCAATTAAGGAAGATGGTACTGTCATTGACGGTTATGGCATGTAGTAAGGCTGATGAGATTTCATCAGTCTTTTTATATAAAGTTTTGATTTTATACACAAAATGACGCCCGGATAAAAAGTTATAGAAAACGGCATTACACTTTACTTTGTCTTCTGCATTTCGTATACAATAATGTAAGAAGTGAAACAAAAATGGAAAAAGAAGAACTACTGACAAAAGAATAACTTGAGAAGGTTGATGGAGGTTACACAAGCTTTAAGCATACTGATGGCAAGTACTATGAATTTAGAGGAGATAGTTCGCAAAGAAATCAGAAATATCTCTGTCCTAAATGTAAAAGACCAGTGTATTATGGTTC
>DBOW01000013.1:0-5409 GCA_002299675.1 Solobacterium sp. UBA636 | reverse complement strand
TCTGGTTTATGGGTAGCAATCTAACCAGAAAATATATTTATTCAGAAGTCGTATAAGCGGCTTTTCTTTTGGCTGCAGCTGTTAATTAAATAATGCTAAGGAAGTTTACCTTATATGCTGTATTTCGTATAAAATAATGTAAAGGTGATGATGGCAAATATTATCAGTTTGTAGGAAAGAAATCTCAGAGAGATCAGAAATATGTCTGTCCAAGCTGTGGAAGGCCTTTACATCCTGGTTCATGGGACAGATTCTATTGTGACCCTTGTAATAAAAGCTGGTGGTATGAAAAAGTCTTGCCTGCAAACATTAATTCAGGCGCCTGGAGAGAAATGACAGAAGAGGAATATAGACAATATAAAGTTGATACCAGCTGGGCTGAAAAGGGTACTAAAGCAGGTTAGGAATCTCAATTTTAAGACAGCAAATCTTAATTAGATAAGCAAAAGAATATAAACGGTATTTTTAAAATATCTATTGTCTAAATGAAGGTCAGCATAGCTGACCTTTTTGACTGGTTTAAAAAACCATAGAGTTATTTCTATGGTTTAGTTTACTTTGTATTTTTCGTAATCGAAGAGTTCGATTTCTGAGCCTTCTTCCAGGGATCTGATGTGATTGATATATCTATACATAGCATCTTCGAATTTTCTGTATGGTAATTTGCCATTATATTCTTCAATCTGCTCACAGATTGAGTTGTTTTCCTGCCAGTATAGTTTTCTGCCTCCGCTTATTACATCCAGCTCTTCATCTGAGAGGACAATTCCAGTATTCTTTCTGGTTTCTTCGATAATTGATTTTCTTATTTCTTCATTGATTTTCATTTAATGCCTCTTTCAGGGTCGTAAGTCTCACCATCGTAATATTTTGGGTCAAACAGTGACACTGGTGCGTCATCTGGCAGAGATGCTATGTAGATATGATATTGACGGACAGCTGCGAGTGTGTATCGAAGTACATCCTGGCCCATGCCTCTTCTTGCGTCCATCTGAGCAAGTGTACTTTTCATTTCTTCGGGTTTCAGTTGTCTTCCACCGCTTATTTCATCCAGCAGTTCATCTGGCAGCTGAGTGCCGAAAATTTTTGTGGTTTCGTCAATGATTGACTGTTTCATTTCTTTGTTTAGTTCCATATTTAATCACTCCTTTATATTATTTTATACGCAGAGTTTTTTTAAAAGGTAACAGTTTTATTATCTTGTAAACTTTTATTATTTTTTACGTAAAAAATAAGAATCTGTTACAGAGAATGGATAATATGTAAACTGGCTTTGTATAATGTGTTTCTTATAAACAGTTGTGAATATTTTCATATTGATGGTAATAGTTACATTATTCTATAATTGAACTATGATATATGTATGTTCAGATATACATGGCTGTTTCGAGGAATTTAAGTGTCTTCTGGAAACCATTGATTTTAAGGATGAGGATACCATGTATATACTGGGGGATGTTTTAGACAGAGGTGAGGAACCTATTGCCTTGCTTCAGTATGTTATGTCTAAGGATAATATTGTATTGCTTAAGGGAAATCATGAAAATGATGCTTTTCTTCTTTTGACTGCCTTAGTCAATTCTATTGATGATGTTTCAGTTAAGTCTCATCTTTCCATGGATTTATATAAAGTAATAAGTACCTGGGTAAGTGAGAATGGCGGGGGTACTACTCTTAAGCAGTTTATGGATCTGGATAGTAATCAGAAGCATGAGATTCTTGATTATTTAGCTAAGCTTGATACTTATAAGCTGATCAGTGTTAATGATAAGAGTTATCTTCTTTCACATACTTTTAATGATGAGCTTTATGATGAGAATAAGAGTCTGAGCGATTATGATGAGAGCTGTTTTGTCTATGGCTATATTGATTTTGATAAGTGTTATCTTAAGGATACTTATCATATTACCGGTCATGTGCCAGTGCAGCTTACAAGGAGTGATAAGCAGGCTTTAATACTGGAGTACAAGAATCATATTAATATTGACTGTGGCATGGTATATGGCGGCAGGCTTTCCTGTATCTGTTTAAATAATAATAGGCATTATTATATTGGTGAAAACTGATAATTTATATAGACAAAATGAATTTGGTTTATATAGACATTATTTAATGTCTATATTATGATAATAGGCTCTGAAAGCGAAACTGTAGAATTTAAGCGTACAACAGGCGAAAAAAAATGATGCAATGGAAGCCATTGCGGCTATACTGAATAAGCACTGCAGAGGCACGGTATATTTTGGCGTAAATGATTCGGGATATGTTAATGGGCAACAGGTTAGTGATTCCACCAAAAAGGATATTTCCAGATTGATTAATGAAACCATAGAGCCAAGAATTGTGCCAACAATAGAGCTGCTTACATTGGATGAAAAGGATATTGTAAAGGTGTCTTTTTCTGGTCACAATAGATCATATTCAGTTAATGGTAGATACTTAATCAGAACAGGTACAAAGAACAGAATGATGTCTCCAGACGAACTTAAACGTTTAATTAAAAATATTGATTATTCATCAAAATGGGAAGAGGAATTAACCGGTTATACAGCAGAAGATCTTGATGATGAAGCACTTAATGATTTCTTTCTTTCAGCAAGTTCCTGTGGACGCTTAACTATGGGTGAATATAATAAGGAAAAATTGCTGGCTGTTTTAGGAATTATACAGGATGGTTTTATAAATAATGGTGGTTATGTCCTTTTTGGTAAAGATGCCAGAATAGGTTTAAAACTCGCGACATATGCTACAGATGATAAGATTACTTTCACAGACCTTAAACTTGTTGAGGGAAATATTTATAAGCTGGTAGATATTGCTCTGGAATATGTGAAAAATCATATTAACTGGAGAAGTGAAATAAGTGGCAGAAAAAGGAAAGAGATACCAGAGATCCCAGAGAGCGCACTAAGAGAAATAATAGTGAATGCATTTGCACACGCAGATTATGAAACGGTTCCTGAAATTGAAATTGGCATTCATCCAGGGAAAATTGAAATATATAATCCTGGAACTTTTCCTGATGAACTGACACCTTACGATTTTATCTCGCGCAATCTTCCGTCATATAAAAGAAACAGGCTTATATTGGATATCTTTTTTAGAAGCAGAGATGTAGAAAAATCAGGAACCGGATTTCAAAGAGTTAACGATATATGTCTTCAGAACAATGCGAACTGGAGTTTCAGAAAAGAAGCATATGGATTTTTCTTTGTGTTTAACAGGACAAATGGCCAGATAAATGTCCATATAGCTGAAAATCTGAGCGAAATGGAACAGGTTGTTTTTAATCTTATCTACAACAATGCAGCCATAACTAAAAATGAGATTTCACTGAGAACTGGTAAAAGCGCAAGAACTGTTCAGAGAATAATTTCATCACTAACCAAAAAAGGAATAATTATTAGAGTCGGCTCAAATAAAAACGGCCACTGGGAAGTAAGAAAGCAATGATTATATGGTAACACTCAACATATTAATTATACCTTAAATATTTTTGTATTTATAGACTGTTTATATCTTGATATATGGGGTATATTAAAGGTGTAAAAGAAGTAAAGGTTTACGTTTAGATCAAAGTGTGCAGATCTAAGGAGGACTTATATGAAGGAGATTCTACTCGAAATTCACTAGATCTCATCTGATCTTATTGATGTCAGATGAGAGTACATTTAAATCAATAAGAAAAAATGAGGTCTTATAAGTTATGAAAGAGGTTCTACTTTTATCAAGGTAAAGCCTTGCAGAAACATATCGGTAATCTGCAAGAGTATGACCGATAAAGCGAGTAAACCAATGGACAAGAAATTTTAAGAGAACTGTTCTGAGCCAGTTCTCTTTTTTAAGTTATCTGCCAGCGTTTGAATCTGCATTCAGGCACGTTAATGTTTATTTATATTAATGTTAATTTCTACACTGCCAAATTATATTAGATAGAGTGACTTTGAATATTTTTAAAGTTAAAAGTGGTAGCTCTATTTAAATAAAAATTGTTGAAAAGTATTTTTACAAATGGTAATAATGTCAAAATAATCAAAAGTTTTTTGCGGTTTTTAGAAAAAAAGTGAGGAATTTTTATTTTTTTTTGACAATAACAATAATAGGGAACAAAAAGTTCTCATATACGAAAGCGAGGTGTAGTAAAATAATAATGGCAGATAGAAGTGCCTCAGAGGTGGTAGCGAAGCTTAGACCTATCGATGATTTGATGTTCAGTATGATTGGAAGATACAGGCCAGAAATACTTGAGGAGTTTTTAAGACTTATACTGGATGATAATTCTATGGAATTCATCAGGTCTGAAATACAGGCAAAGTTACCATCCTTACCGCCATATAAGTCGGCAATCATGGATTTCTGTGTTACAACAGAAGAAGGGATATTTATTGATTTTGAAGCTCAGACATCGCATTTCAAGGATGTGAACAAGAGAACACGCTGGTATAAATGTAAGTGTGACAGTCATTCTTTGCTTCAGGGATATGATTATTCAATGCTTCCTGATGGTATTATTGTGTTTTTTACAGAGAAAGATATATATGGTCATGGAAAGGCTGTATATGAGATTGATAATAATGTCAGGGATACTCAAGATAATTTTAGTGATGGTTTGAGAACTATTTTTGTTAATGGCGAGTATAAGGGAAATGATTTGATTGGTAAGTATATTCATGATTTTCTTTGTAAAGATACGGGTGATATGTATCTTGAAAATATCAGGGAAGCAGTGGAATATTTCAAGTTGGAAGAAAAAGGAGGACATAATATAATGTGTGAAATAATTGAACAGTACGCAAGAGATAAAGCCAGGGAAATGGAAATTCGAAAGGATGCTGAAATAAAGAAAGCAGTTGAGAAGCTGGAAGCTGAGAATAGAATGATTGGTTTTAATATTTTTTCAGATCTGGTATCAAAAGGAATGTTAAGTATTTCTCAGGCAGCAAGTGAACTGGGCTTAAGTGAAGAGGAGTTTGAAAACAGGCGGTGTATTCATAACTAAGAATAATAATTATTCTTAAAATACTTAGAATAATTATAATATGCGGTATTATAATAAAGACAGGAAATTACTATAACGGGAGGAATAATGTTATGAGTCATCTGCCTTTAAGTGTTAGAGTACCAATCGAACTTGATAATGTAAGTATTCAGCGTGATGAAGATCTTTGTATCAGATGTGGTATGTGTAAGAATGTATGTACTGAGGATATTGGTGTTCATGGTACATATACTTTTGAGGAAACTGGAGGGAAGGCTGTCTGTATCAACTGTGGTCAGTGTGCCAATGTCTGTCCAGTAGATTCTATTACTGAGAAGAATGAGTTCTTCAAGGTTGCGGAGGCTATTGCCGATCCTGAGAAGGTGGTAATTGTGTCTACTTCGCCATCTGTGCGTGCGGCTCTTGGTGAG
>DBOW01000128.1:7839-7995 GCA_002299675.1 Solobacterium sp. UBA636 | reverse complement strand
CTTTTCACCAATGGCCGGCTGTGATGAACCTGGGTGATGCCCTTCTTCAATTATTTCCAGGAAAGCTTTAGAATCAATTTCCTCAAACTCACGATAGCTTTTTCCATTCACAGTAACTGATAAAGGCGTAGTAAATACACCTAACTTCTCTTTGGC
>DBOW01000128.1:4576-7766 GCA_002299675.1 Solobacterium sp. UBA636 | reverse complement strand
TTTTTTTGATTCTCCTGTTGTCTATATAATAAAAATTATCATTACCGTTAATTAATGTCAATACATCTAGTATTAAAAACTAGATTGAATAACATTAGTGTTTATGATAAATTAAAAATATGAACGAAACCACTACAGAAAGTCTATTAGAATACCATTTCCCAAGATGGGATGATCTGCCTGATTTTGATCTTTATATGGATCAGGTGGTCTTTTATGTCGACCAGCAGCTTAGGCCCCTGTACTTTAATAATGAAAAGATAATTACCTCTTCCATGGTAAACAACTATGTCAAAAACTCCATAGTAAAAGCCCCAGAAAAAAAGCGATACAGTCGTAAACATATCGCTTATCTGATAATTATCTGTCTTTTCAAGAAAACTTTCTCATTAACTGAAATAACTAAATTTATCGATATACAGGTATCTATGAAACAGTCAAATCTCATGGAAGCCTATAACTCCTTTGCGGAAATTTTTGACAGGGCCCTGAAAGAAAAAATAACCACACACTACCTGGTTCAGGAAGAAAGAGATACTCCGCATAAGTTATTAATGGACTCGGTAATCCAGACCCTGGTCTGTAAAATATATACCGAATATGCGGTACTGAATGAAGTGTTCAATAATTAGTTTTTGTTCAACAGTTTATCAATAAGTGCATCCTGAAGAACATTTGAAAAATTAACATTATCTTTACAGGCCAAATCGTTAAGCCACTCAGGTATAGATAGTGTTTTTTTAATAGCTTTTGTCTTGTATTTTCTGGCGTATTCCAGGGAATCATATTCCACCAGCATTACCATCAAGCCAGGATTATTATTTATCACATCTTTTATTTGCGATGGTTTGTTGATTGTTCTTTCATAACTATCATCATCCAAATCAAGATATAGTCCAAGTGCTTCTGAAGCATTCAAAAACGCTTCTTCAATTGTCAATCCGTTTGTAAAACATCCTTCCAAATCTGGAAATTCTACCCAATAAGAATTATCATCTTCATGAAATACTGCAGGATAAAAAATTTTAGACATAGCTGATCTCCTTTTTTCAAGACAGGGAGGGCTATTTCAGCCCAGCTTGTTTCAGTATAGCCTGTTCCAAGCCTTTCCCCAAGTCTTTGGTGTGAAATGGGACTGTTACAGTCTTTTTGGTTATCGGATTTTGAAACTTTCTATGGGAACCACCGTTTCCTTTCATCTCAATATATCCATTTTTCTTTAAAAGACTCGCCATTTCCTTAGACGTCATTGGCATATGGCATCCTCCTTCACGCTTATATTTTATTACGTATTATTACGTATATCAAGAGTTTGAAACTGTTTTGCCAGATATATAAATAGTAAACATCTCATAAAATAAAACCGGCATGCCTGGCATGCCGATAATACTCATTAATTATTCATTAACCATTTCGTTGATTACAATAGTTGCACCGGCAATATTGGCACCACCTACATAATCAAATTCATCAAGACCATATTCGTTAATGGCATCTAGACACTGTTTGTGAACAGCCTTCATGATGTTATTTAACTTGCCATCAACTTCTTCAAATGACCACTTAACTTTAGCTGCGTTCTGTTCCATTTCCAGATATGAAGTCGCAACACCGCCGGCATTGGCAGCCTTGCCTGGGGCAAAGATAATACCATTTTCTTTATAATACTTGATGGCATCATTATCATCTGGCATGTTGGCACCTTCAGCTACCACCTTAACACCATTCTTAACCAGTCTCTTGGCTCTTTCCAGATTGATTTCATTCTGAGTGGCGCAAGGAAGTGCAATATCCACATTCAAGTCAACATCATAGATAGAACCCTCATGATATTCGCCCTTAGAATATTCCTTTAAAGAAGTTCTCTTTTCTTCCTTCAGCACTCTTACTTCTTCTACATCCAGATCCTCATCAAGAATATAACCCTTAGAATCAGACATTCCGACTACCTTCCAGCCCAGCTGCTGACACTTCTTGGCTGCATATATGGCAACGTTGCCTGAACCAGATACCACAACTCTTGGGTTTTCGATTGGCTTACGCTTTAAGATTTCCTCAACAAAGTAAACAAGACCAAAGCCAGTAGCTTCTGTTCTGGCTAAAGAACCACCCATTGCCACAGGCTTGCCAGTGATAAAGCCCTCTTCATCTTTTCTATCATCATATTCCTTGAACGCATTGTAGAAATGAGTAATTTCTCTGGCACCTACACCGATATCGCCAGCTGGAACATCGATTCCTTCACCGATATATTTATGTAGTTCCTTCATAAAAGAGTAACAGAAACGCTTAATTTCTTCTTCTGACTTGCCCTTAGGATTAAAGTTTGAGCCGCCTTTACCACCGCCCATTGGACAGGTAGTAAGTGCATTTTTAAACACCTGCTCAAAAGCCAAAAACTTCATAATAGACTCATTAACGGTTGGATTAAGTCTTAAACCACCCTTATAAGGACCATTCAGATTATTGTGCTGAACACGATAGCCATGGTATACCTCAACATGTCCATCATCCATTTCTACCGGTACCTTAAAAGAAATAATACGGTCCGGTGTAACCAGTCTCTCCAGGACACCCATTTTCTCATACTCAGGATGCTTATCGAAAATAATTGAAATAGAATCTAAAACTTCCTCAACAGCCTGGATATATTCCTTCTGCCAAGGATATTCTCTTTTTACATCATCCACTACTTTCTGTACATATGCGTTCATATATTTACCTCCAACATACAGAAGATATTATATCGAACAAGCTTTTTGATATGAATATTAATGACATAAAAAAGTAAATATTTTCCTTAATTAACTGAAAATTTTTACATAATTAAAATACAGCATTATAGGCATAAACATACCGATATAACTATATTCTGACATTATGAACATGTTAAAACTGAATGAAAAGATCAAAAAACAATCAAAAGTGCCAGTATAAAAAGCTTCCTCTGCTTTCTTGTTATCGAAATACCAAAACCAATAATCAGTGTACACATCTCGTGATTTAAAGATGTTCAAAAAACCTCTGATTAAAGCTCATAAATAATTAACATATTCAACATTATTCACCAGAATAAGAGTATTTTCCAGCAGCGCAAAACTAATGCCTACCATCATTGGAAGCGAAACAATTTTTCTAAAAATTATCATCGACAAATATCGCAAAATAAAAAACAGCCAGATATTAAATC
>DBOW01000128.1:4060-4527 GCA_002299675.1 Solobacterium sp. UBA636 | reverse complement strand
CCAACGTACTTAACTGCAGATTCACCAGCAATCTGACCAAAGACGATAATATCACATACTGCGTTACCGCCAAGTCTGTTTGCACCATGAACACCACCAGTAACTTCACCTGCGGCAAATAAGCCTGGGATTACGTTACCTTCTGTATTTAAAACTTCAGCAGAAGTGTTGATCTTTAAACCACCCATAGTGTGGTGAACACCTGGGGCAATCTTGATGGCAATGTAGGCATCTTCAAGCTTGTTTGCGAAGCTTGTTCTGCCAAATTCGGCATCTTCCTTAGCTTCAACACAGGCATTCCACTTATCAATAGTTTCAGTTAATGTAGCTGCATCAACTTCAATTAAACCAGCTAAAGTTTCTAAGTCTGTACCCTTTAATGTTTCAGCATCGCCGCCTGCAGTATAGCCCTTCTTAATGTAGCCCTGAATTACGGTTGAAGCATCAATCATCTTCTGGTCAACGAT
>DBOW01000128.1:3762-3977 GCA_002299675.1 Solobacterium sp. UBA636 | reverse complement strand
CCAACTTCATCAGTGAATCTTACACCTTCCTGATTAACAAGAATTGCACCATCACCTCTTAAACCTTCAGTAATTAAAGCGCCATTTGACTGTAATACAGTTGGGTGAATCTGAATCTGATCCATATCAACTACATCAGCACCTAAAGCCTGAGCCATTACAATACCATCACCTGTACATGTAGAAGTGTTAGTAGTAATGAAGCCATCAAGTTC
>DBOW01000128.1:0-3633 GCA_002299675.1 Solobacterium sp. UBA636 | reverse complement strand
GCACCATTTGCGTCAGTAATAATAGACTTAGCTTCTGTTTCAGTCAGGATTTCAATACCAAGCTTGCTGCAGTTTTCTTCAAGAAGCGGAACAATATAAGCACCAACAGAAAGTGTCTTGCCTTCCTCATTTACTGGACGGTGAATTCTCTTAACTGAAGCTCCACCAAAGGCACCAACATTAGTCAGATTAATAGGAGTATCTAAGCCTGCCAGCCAGTCAATAGCGGCAGCGGAATTTGAACACATAGTCCAGACAAGATCTGGATTATTAATGCCCTTGCCACCGATCATAGTATCTAAGGCGAATAATTCTACTGAATCAAAATAACCCTCAGGATTAGCCTTATATTCATCATATTCAGCCTGTACAGTACCAGCCAGTTCAAGCAGTTCAGGATAAGCTTCTGCTGCCTTTAATGTCTTTTCAACACCGGCATCCTCGCCAAATTCATTGCTGTCCTGTAATACAGTCTTAGCAGCATTCATACCACCAGTAGATCTAGAAGTATTACCACCAGTTACAGCGCCCTTTTCCAGAACGATTACACTCTTTCCTTCCTGAGCAGCCTTGATAGCGGCAGTCATACCTGCACCACCAGCACCGACAACTACAACATCTGCTTCAAGCACCTTATCACCTTCAGCAGCACCTTCAACAGCCTTTAAATCAGCAGCACTTAAGCCTGCAGCCTTTAAGGCAGCATTTAAGGCCTCAATAAAGCCATTAGAAGATAAAGTAGCACCCGCAACTGCATCGACATCAACGCTGTTAGAAGCTAAAACCTTCTCAGTTAAGTTGTCCATTGCAGCTTCACCAATATTTGATGTATCTGCAGACTCTCTTGTGATACCAGTGATAACTTTTTCATCAGAAATAGTTACCTTAAGCTTAATATCGCTTGAGAAACCTTTGGCACTGCCTTCAAAAGTTCCACCCTTAAAGCCTGATGAACAAGCTGTTAGAGTAAGAACCATTAAGACAGACAATAGTAAAGATAAAATCTTCTTCATATACGTTTTCCTCCAAAACATCAATTATTATAGTCTCCTGTGAAGAATTTAACAACACATTTGATTATTTTTAACAAATATTTAATGCACCCTGAGATTTCCCAAAAAATCATAAAAGTGTTAACATTAAGTTATGCAGAGAAATACATTTCTGGAAATAGACCTGGATAAACTTGATTACAACGTTAATCTCTTTATTTCCCATACAAATAAAAAAATGATCGCAGTAGTAAAAGCCAATGCCTATGGAGGAGTAGATTATAAGATTGCAAAACATCTGGAATCAAAAGGCATTGATTTTTTTGCGGTCTCATCTATTGAAGAAGCCATGAAACTTAGAAGACATGGCGTAACTTCAAACATTCTCATTATGGGCTATGCCCATGACCTGGATATTGTCAGAAATAACAATTTAAGCGTTATTATTCCAAATTCCGATTTTGTTGAAACAAACAAAGAAAAACTGAAAGACGTAAAAGTCCATATCAAAATAAATACCGGTCTTAACCGTCTGGGTATCTTCCCTGAAGAAGCTCAAACCATATTAAAAGATCTGTTAAAATACGGCGCAAAAGTTGAAGGCCTGATGACTCATATGGCAATCGGTGAAGACAGAGAATACACAAAGCATCAGTATGAAGTATTCAGAAAAGTATATGATGAATTAAACTATCCATTTAAATATGTACACTCATCAGCCACCGATGCTGCAATCTATCTGAACGATGAAATATCAACTCATACCAGAATTGGTTTGGGATTATATGGCTATGCCAATATCGAAACTGATTTTCCTTTAAAACCAGCCTTGACACTCAAAGGCGAAATCATTTACTGTAAACAGCTCAAAAAAGGCGAAGGCGTCTCCTATGGACATAAGTGGCACTGTGATGGAACAGGCTATGTCTTAACGGTTGCCATAGGTTATGCCGATGGACTGGAAAGAAACCTTACAGGCAAAAAAGTCTGGGTTGAAGATGAAGAAGGTGAAATAGTCGGTACAATCTGCATGGATCTTCTGATGGTACATACTGAACATCCTCATCCTATCGGTTCGCATGTTTCAATCATCGATGAACACCATACCGTCAAAAAAAGAGCCAGAGAACTTGACAGCTGCTGCTGCAAGATTATCTGTGACATTCAGGATAGAGTTGAAAGAGTCTACATCGAAAACGGTGTGGTAAATGATATGATAAGCCCAAGAAACGATTTCTAAGTCGTTTCTTTTTTTATTCAAGTCTATTTCTGTTGACAATATATCCCGGAATAAGAATCAGATCCGCACCCATCCAGGCACATATTTCCGCAAACATAATACCATTCTGGCCAAAAAATACAGGCAGAATAAAGGAAGCGCTGATACGCATGATTAGCTCCGAAATACCTGAAACCATCGGCAGGATGGTATTCCCCATCCCCTGAATAGTGCTTCTGATAATATGAATAAGATAAAGAACCGGCAGGAAAGTACTCATAATCTTCAGATAATTAAACGCAATCTCCAGTGCCTCAAAACCACCCTCGTCTTCTAGCGAAATAAACAAACTTAAAATATCTTTACCAAAAACAAACATCAACAAAGATATTAACAGGGAGGTAAATATACCTATCAATAAACCGGCTCTTAAACCCGAAGAAATACGCTCATTTTTGCCGGCGCCTAAGTTTTGTCCTGTATAAGTAACCATGGCATAGCCATAAGAAGTAGCTGCAATCTCTAAAATGCCATATAGCTTGGTTGTAGCGGTAAAGCCCGCAATAAAGGCGACGCCATAACCATTTACCACCAGCTGCACTACCATACCGCCAAAGGCTATTATGGTATTCTGAAATGCCATTGGTGCTGCCAGTTTTAATAGTTTATAGACGAAATTGTGTTCGATTGTCATTTCGCTTCTGTCAATCTTCAGATATTCAGTTTTAAGCATTATACGGATACAGTAAAGTGAAGCTACTACCTGAGCTATTATCGTTGCCACAGCAGCCCCAGCTACGCCCCATTTAAAAACCATCACAAACAATAAATCAAGGCCGATGTTGACAAAAGAAGCCACAATCATAGCCATCAATGGCGTCTTAGAATCGCCCAGCGCTCTAAGCAGTGCTGAAGCCATATTGTAGATCATCATTACCGGAATACCCATAAATATAACTCGCAGATATAATTCAGCCAGATAATATATTTCCTCAGGAATTCTTAGAAATGCCAGTGATGCCGGTATACCAAGCTCAGCCACCAGACATAATACTACGGAAAGCCCTAATGCCAGTACGCAAGAAGTACCAATTACCTTGCGCATCTTATCGTATTCACCAGAGCCAAATTTCTGAGCTACAAGAATCGAAAAACCCTGGGTAATTCCTTGAACAATACCCAGCATCATCCAGTTTAACCAGTCTACTGCACCTAATGCCGCCAAAGCATTAACACCAAGCACCTGACCGACAATAGCGGTATCAGTTACAGTATAAAACTGCTGAAAAACATTGCCCATCATCAAAGGAAGGGAAAAGAAGAGGATTAGTTTAAGGGGGTTTCCCTTAGTCATATCAGTAACAGAAGTCTTTTTCAAATTCATACCTACCTAATTTACCATTTCATACAACAATAGGCAAC
>DBOW01000125.1:3528-4708 GCA_002299675.1 Solobacterium sp. UBA636 | reverse complement strand
GATATCAGGAAATATAAGTCTAAATTAGATGAAGATAAGCCAGATGCCGTACTGCTGCAGCTGTTAGAGCTTTTGATTGATGATGATATTCTCTATCTTGAGCATCTTAATAAGAAGATGGAAGAGATGGAGGATGAACTTTTAAAGGATTCTTATGACAATTTCTTTGAAGAGCTTACTCAGATAAGAAAAAGGCTCAGCCGTTTCCATGCCTATTATGAACAGCTTAGCGCAATGGCTTCTGAGATGTTAAATAAGCAGAATATGCAGTTTATTTCAGATGCTTCATCCTGGGGCAATCTGGTAGGAAGGCTTTCAAGACTTGAGAGTTCGGTGATGTATCTAAGAGAAAATGTGGTGCAGTTAAGGGAGTATTATCATGCAAGACAGGCTGATAAACAGAATTCGGTTATGACCACCTTAACGATTGTGACAACCATTTTTCTTCCTTTATCGCTCCTGGCTGGCTGGTATGGCATGAATTTTGTGAACATGCCAGAGCTTAGAAATGAAAATGGCTACTTTATACTGATAGGTGTAGCCATAGTCATCATAATTCTGGAGATTATTTATTTTAAGAAAAAGAAATATTTTTAAAGGATGAGCTAGTTCTCATCTTTTTCTTTTCCCTCGTAGTGTTCCTTAAATCTGCCACCATAGATGCTGTGTTTATAGTTTAGGGCGATAAGGATGAAGTAGACCACAACACCCAATACTGCCAGATATATCAGGGCATCGGTGATGGCGATTGTGTTAGAAACCCAAAGTCCAATTATTATAGCTGCAGCTATTAGGGTTAAGATGATTACTGCAATGTTTTTCTTGTTCATAATATGTCCTCCTGTATCTTTATTGTAGCTATATAGTTTGAATAAGACTATCGACTTATGGTCGAATGGTATTTAATTCAGTTTATAATTCGGTTTAATTAATTCAACTGATTTTAATTCATAATTAAGTCGTAAACAGAAGTAGATTGTATGAGAAGCATCCCTTCAAAGAAGACTTAGTAATCGAGTTTGAAAGTGATGTGTAAAGGTATCCTGATACAGAATTGACAGATGAGATATACAATGGATGACTTTCTTTATCTGCCAGAGCAGATATTCTGAATAATATAGAACTATGCAAAAAAATCATGGTGGGACTGTTGCCATATGTTTACAGTTGTTTCATCCTT
>DBOW01000125.1:2463-3457 GCA_002299675.1 Solobacterium sp. UBA636 | reverse complement strand
TCGTACATTGTGGTTCCTTCTACTTTGGCGGTGATGATGCCATCTTTGTCTTTAAGCCCAGTTACAGCGTTGTCTATAAAGTAGTAGTATCCTCTGTCCAGTATATGAGGGGCAAACAGTTTCTTAAAATGCATAAGTTACTCTTTAATCAGGTCTTTAATGGTTTTGTTTCCGAAGTAGTTTTGAAGGAGTTCATAGCTTTCCTTCCACATGGCTACTGTTGGGCATTTTTCTTTTCTTGGGCAGTCTTTGGAATTGTTTTTGAGGCATTCAACCGGTGCCAGAGTATCTTCGGTGAGTTCCAGTATTTCAAGTACAGTATATTCTTCAGCTTTTCTTTTCAGTTTATAGCCGCCACCCTTGCCATGAGCTGAGTCAACGATGTTGCCTTTTACCAGCAGCAGCATTATTTTTTCCATATATTTGAGGGATATTTCCTGTCTTTGGGCAATTTCTGGTAATGATATGTACTGCTGATAGCCGTTATTTGTAGCCATATCGCATAAAACTCTGACGGCATAGCGTCCTTTTGTGGATATTAACATGTTTTTCTCCTTTTACCTACTTGCATGATGGGGAAATGGTGCTATAATTAATTCAACCTATCACGGAGGTGGGTATATGAAGAATTATAAGGCATTTTTTCGATGTTGAATATCTGATTTAATAAATAATTTTATTAAGTTTTTTATATTGGATAAATAAAGGAGAAAGAAAAAATGTCAAAGATATATAAAACAGCTGATGAATTAATTGGAAAGACCCCATTACTGGAACTCAGTCATATTGAGGATGAATATAAACTGGAAGCTAATATTATTGCCAAGGTAGAATACTTTAATCCGGCTGGATCAGTTAAAGACAGAATTGCCAAGAAGATGATTGACGAGGCAATTAAGGAAGGCAAGATTAATAAGGATACCGTTCTTATTGAACCTACATCAGGTAATACAGGTATTGGCCTGGCATCTGTTGCCGCAGCCAAGGGTTTAAA
>DBOW01000125.1:810-2396 GCA_002299675.1 Solobacterium sp. UBA636 | reverse complement strand
ATTATAAAGGCCTATGGTGCTGAAATTGTTCTGACTGAAGGTGTTAAGGGTATGAAGGGAGCCATTGAAAAGGCTAATGAGCTGGCAAAGGAATATCCTAATTCATTTATTCCTGGTCAGTTTGATAATCCAAATAACCCTAAGGTTCATTTTGAGACAACTGGTCCTGAGATTTATGAAGATACAGATGGCAAGGTTGATATCTTTGTGGCAGGTGTAGGTACTGGCGGTACAATTACCGGTGTTGGCGCTTATCTGAAGTCTAAAAATAAGGATATAAAGGTTGTGGCTGTTGAGCCAGAGAGTTCCCCAGTCTTATCCGAAGGTAAATCGGGTCCACATAAGATTCAGGGCATTGGTGCCGGTTTTGTGCCTAAGGTTCTGGATACTTCGATTTATGATGAAATTATCAGGGTATCAAATGAAGATGCCTTTGCGACTGGCAAATTGATTGGCAAGAAGGAGGGAATACTGGTTGGTATTTCTTCAGGAGCTGCCGTATTTGCCGCAATTGAATTAGCTAAGAAAGAAGAGAACAAAGGTAAGAATATAGTCGTTCTTCTTCCCGATACTGGCGACAGATATTTATCAACACCAATGTTCAGCGAGTAGTCTTCTTTTAAGCAAAAAAATATGGAGATTTAGCTCTCCATATTTTTTTGCATCTTTTTTCTTACATAGATATACAGAATCAGGTGAAGTGTAATTGTAATAATCCAGCTTAATGGATAGACAATATAGACCATATCCTGGGTATGATAGATTTTAAATACTGTGGCCAGCCACACAAGTCTGAAGGCACATGATCCTAAAAGTGAATTGATCATTGGGATTAAAGAGTATCCCATTCCTCTAAGACAGCCACATAGTACATCCATGGTTCCACAAAGGAAATAAATCTTTCCTATATAAGATAATCTTATTATTCCAGCTGATATTACCTCAGGATCACTGGAATAAATTGAAAGAAAAATATCACCAAAATACCACAGGCCTATGCCAAGTACTGCACCGGTAACCAGCACACAGCCAAGACAGGTAAAGAGTATTGGTGTAAGTCTTTCGTATTTCTTTGCGCCAAGATTCTGGGAAGTAAAGGAAATAGCGGACTGGTAGAAGGTGTTCATTGCCACATAGACAAAGCCTTCAAGGTTAGAGGCAGCACCATTTCCGGCCATTACGATTTTTCCAAAGGAATTTATTGATGACTGGACTGTTACATTAGATAAGGCAAAGACAGTTCCCTGAATACCGGCAGGCAGACCAATCACCAGTATCTGTTTAAATTCAGCTGCATCAAAGGTCATTTCTTTAAGTGAGATGCCAAAGGGATATTTTTCTTTCATCAGGCATATCATTATTAATACAGCTGAAATATATTGAGAAATAATGGTGGCCAGTGCTACACCGGCAACGGACATTTTTAGGACTATTACAAATATCAGATTAAGTATTACATTAAGAACACCTGACAGAGTAAGGAACTTTAGAGGCCTCTGGGTATCGCCCTGAGCTCTTAAGATGGCTGAGCCATAGTTATATAACATCATGGCAATAGTGCCCAGGAAATATATTTTTAGATACAG
>DBOW01000125.1:0-643 GCA_002299675.1 Solobacterium sp. UBA636 | reverse complement strand
TTTCACCTATATGCTTGGCTACTACGACATTTACACCGATTGATAAACCAATAAAAAGCTGGGTTATCAGGTTGATTAAAGAAGTAGTGCTGCTTACGGCCGCCAATGCTTCGGATCCGGCAAATTTGCCGACGACCACAACATCCGCCGCATTAAACAAAAGCTGCAGTACACTGGAAGCCATTAGAGGCAAAGAAAAAAGAAGTATTTTGGGAAGCAGTCTTCCTTCGGTCATATCTAGCTGGTAGCGTTTATTCATGGTTTCTATTATAGACCTCATTGAGAGAAAATGGTATGCGTTTCTTTAATAATAGTTTACATAAGATTTAGTTTAAATTTACAAAGAGTTAGTTTAATTGATGAAAATGTTAGTGTAATTTGAATTTTGTTAGTATAAATATAGATTCTGTTAGTATAAATAAACAAATACTTAGTTTAAATTAACGAAGTGTTTGTTAAATTGATATAGACTTTATGTGCATATAGCAATTATAAGACAGCCGTGACAAAACTCACCAGTTTTATAGCTGATGAGCCTTTCTTAGATTTTAAATCCTGGCAAGCAGTTCAGCTGGTGTAAAAGCCAGAATTTTGCTTTTTGCGAAGTCTTTTATATTTCTGGTGATTATGAAATCAGCGTGTA
>DBOW01000074.1:756-8036 GCA_002299675.1 Solobacterium sp. UBA636 | reverse complement strand
GATATTAAGATATGTTTCGCAAGAAGATGGCCTTTAGCCAATGTCGACTATTATCCGGTACTGGTTCAGGGGATGGATGCACCAGAGAATATTATTAACACTTTGTTAAAGGTTGATGAAATGGGCTATGAATATATCATTCTGGCCAGAGGCGGAGGCAGTTTTGAAGATCTTTTCTGTTTCAATGATGAAAGACTGGTCAAAACAATCTATAGTCTAAAGACTTTTACGGTAACTGGAATTGGTCATGAACAGGACTTTACTCTTTCTGATTTTGTCGCCGACTTAAGGGCAGCTACACCTACTGCAGCTGTCGAACTTATTACACCAGATATAAAAAAGGTTGAAGAACTGCTGAGCGAATATAAAGACAGTCTTAATGAATCAGTAAACTATAAATTAATCGCGTTCAGAGACTTATTAGATAAACTGAAGAGTTCCAAATATCTCAATGAACCACTTCTGCTGGCTGATAAAAGCCGTTTAAAAATTGATTATTATGCTTCTAGATTAAAGAATATTGAACATAAATTTGCTTTAATTTCCAATAATCTGGATAATAATCTCAAAATTATGGCTTCTGTGTTAGATAATAAAATTAAGAAAAAAGATGTAGAGCTTAAACATTTAAGCGAACTGCTTAAGCTCTATTCAGTTGATAACACACTTTCAAGGGGCTACAGTTTAATCTATAAAGAAGATAAAATAATAAAAGAAAAGACTGAACTTGCCAAAGGTGATGAAATCAAGATAAGACTATATAAAGGAAATGTGGAGGCTGTAATAAAATGAAGACATTTGAAGAAAAAATGAACAGACTTCAGGAGATAGTATCACTCTTAGACAGAGAAGATACAAAACTTGATGATTCTATCAGACTATATGAAGAAGGTTTAAAACTCACAAAGGAACTGGAAGGACAGCTCAAGGCTTTTGAAGAAAAGATTGAGTCAATCGGTAAAGAAAATGAATGAGAATTTTGAAACATTTCTTTTAAAAGAAATCGAAAAATATGAAGATAATACTATTGTTGAAGCGATGAAATACTGTATGGAAGGGGGCAAACGTTTCCGTCCAAGACTTATTTTCTCCATTATTGAAGGAAATGGCATTGAAGAAGAAAAGGCTTATCCAGCTGCGGCGGCCGTAGAATTTATTCAGACATATTCTTTAATTCATGATGATCTTCCCGCTATGGACAATGATGACTTTAGAAGAGGTAAACCATCATGTCATAAAAAGTTTGGTGAGGATGTAGCCATACTGACTGGAGATGCTTTATTGACCCACGCTTTTTCCTGTCTTAGCGATAATGTAAGTGATTTTCAGGTTACTATCAGACAGATTTCTGATCTGGCCAGATATTCTGGTCTTGAGGGAATGATCAAGGGACAGCTGCTGGATATTAAAGCTCATGAGCTTAATCCTGATGTTTTTACCATTCAGGATAATAAAACCTCCGGCCTGTTTAAATACTGCTGTCTGTCAGCAATGCATCTTTTGAATATTGATAATCGGGAATATTTTATAGAACTTGGTTCAAAGATTGGCATTATCTTTCAGCACCAGGATGATCTGTTTGATGTGATTAAATCAGAAGCTGAAATGGGCAAGTCACTGTCCGATGATAAAAACGACAAGCTGACTGCCTTGACCGGTTCAAGTGTTGAGGAACTTGAAAAAAAGATAGACAGCTTATTTATAGAACTTGATGAGTATTTAAAGGATGCTCCATTTAACAGTGAAGGTTTAAAGAAACTGTTATATTCCATGAAGACAAGATGAATATTTTAGATATAAAGTCACCAGCTGACATAAAAAAACTGAATATAGACCAGTTAAATGACTTATGTAAAGACATAAGGACTTTTCTAATTGATTCTGTATCTAAAACCGGTGGGCATCTTGCCAGCAATCTTGGTGTTGTTGAGCTGACGGTTGCACTCCATTACTGTTTTAATGCCCCTGAGGATAAAATACTCTTTGATGTTGGACATCAGTCCTATATTCACAAAATACTTACCGGAAGAGCTGATCAGATGTCAACACTAAGACAGTTTGATGGCATGGCGGGTTTTCAGAAAAGAAATGAGTCTGAATATGACTGTTTTGAGGCTGGCCATTCTTCTACTTCTCTGTCTACTGCCCTGGGTATGGCAATTGCCAGGGATTTAAATAATGAGCACTATGAGGTTATACCGGTAGTTGGTGATGCCTCTATTATGTCAGGCCTTTCTCTGGAAGCCTTAAATAATATTGGCTACAAGAGAAGAAAGATGATTATTGTCTTTAATGACAACAACATGTCCATTAATAAATCGGTAGGAGCTCTGAAGCTTTCTTTTGCCAAATTAAGAACAAACAGAGCCTATACAAGTTTCAGAGAAAATGTTAAGGATTTCATCATTAATAAAAGACTCGATTCCTTAAGGAAGGCTATGTCCAAGGTTAAACATGACTTTAAAGATGCGGTAGTTGATTCGGGTATTTTTAAGGAATTTGAAATTGAATATATTGGACCGGTTGATGGCCATAACGTGGAAGAACTTTTAAATGCCTTTGAAGCAGCTAAACTGAAAGATGGACCGGTTGCGATACATGTCATTACTACCAAGGGCAAGGGCTATAAATATGCCGAAGGTGACAGAAGCGGAGCCTGGCATGGTGTGTCTAAATTTGATATTGAAACAGGAAAATCTCTGGCTGTAAAAAAAGAAGGCTACATGGATTACTCCCAGATCATAGCTGATGAAGTCGAAAAAATAATGGATGAAGACAAAGATGTTGTCTGCATCACTCCGGCCATGATTTCTGGTTCCAAACTTAATCATATTAATGAAAAATATCCTGACAGATTCTTTGATGTGGGTATAGCGGAAGATCATGCCCTGTGTTTTGCCTCGGGACTCTCTCTTGAAGGCAAGAAGCCTTTTGTGGCAATTTATTCATCCTTTCTGCAGAGAGCCTATGATCAGCTCAATCATGATATAGCCCGTATGAATCTGCCGGTACTGATAGGGATTGATAGAGCTGGCCTAGTTGGCGAAGATGGCGAAACACACCATGGTGTTTTTGATATTTCTTTCTTAAGGCCTTTGCCAAATGTGGTGATAGCTCAGGGCAAGGATGCGAAAGAAGCTCAGTCGTTAGTCTATACTGGCTATAAATATAATGGTCCTTTCTGTATAAGATATCCCCGTGGAACGGTAAAATATGAAAAAAATGCCCAGATTTCAGAAATAAAAGTAGGAATTTGGGAAAAAACTGTCAATAATATATATAGTGAGGCAACTATAGTTACTTATGGAGATGATGTTGTAAAAGTTACTGAAAGAGTACTTTCAGATAAGCTTCCATATGAAGTAATCAATGCCCGCTTTATCAAGCCGATAGACAGTGACATGCTTATTGAAACTGCAGCTAACGGCAAACCTCTTATTGTATATACCACTGATATACTCAAAGGCGGACTGGGTGATGAAATACTGGAATGTCTGAGCCTTAATGGCCTAAAGAATGACTGTTATATCATTGGTATTGATGATATCTTTGTCAAGCATGGTAATACCGATAAGCTCAAGAAATATCTGAAGATTGACATTGATTCTTTATTTGAATTTATTGAAAGTATATTATGTTAAAGTCTCTCTCTATTAAAAATTACGCAATTATTGATAAACTGAACATCGAATTTGATGATGGTTTTATGTGCTTTACTGGTGAAACAGGTGCTGGTAAATCAATCATAGTAGGTGCCCTGACTTTTCTGTTAAGGGGAAGAAGTGATACCTCGATTATTAAGTCAGGCAGAGATAAAGCCATTGTAGAAGGGGTGTTTGAAATTAAAGATAAAGAAATTATTTCAAAGCTCAATGAACAGGACATCGATGTTGACAATAATGAGGTAATTGTTAAAAGAGTGATTTCAAGTGATAACCGCAGTTCCATCAAAATTAATCAGAGTACAGTTACTCTGTCTTTTCTGCAGGATTTATTTTCTAAATATGTCGACATACATTCACAAAAGGATGCCGGCTATCTCTATAATAAGAAGAAACATATAGAATTGCTGGATAAATACGCCGGTGACTATGATGTTATTGAGGACTATCTGAAAGAATACAGGATATTTAAAAAACTGGATGATGAATATAATGATCTGATTAATAACACATATTCAGAGGCTCAGATTGATTATCTGCGCTATGATTTCAATGAACTTGATGAAGCAAAACTGTCTCTGGAAGAAGAAAATGAACTTGAATCAAAGGAAAAGAAATATAAACAGGCAGAGAAATACCTGACATCTTTAAACAGTGCTTTAGAGCTCTATAATGGAGAAAGCGGTATTGATGAAAAGTTGCATGATCTTTTAAACTGCCTTAATATTGATGATGAAGAAATAGTAAATATCAAAGACAGGATTAATAATCTCTATTATGAGCTGAGTGAAAACATTGATTCTCTAAATAAGATACTTTCAGGCTTCGATGACGAAGATAATAATATTGAATATATTGAGGAGAGACTTTATCTGTACTCTAAGCTTAAAAGAAAACATAAAACCGACACTGAGGGTTTAATTAAACTGAAAGATGAACTTAATGAAAAGCTCAGATTCTTTGATGACAGAGATATGGTTCTTTCTGCCAAGAAAAAGGAAAGAGATAAGGCATACAATAATGCTAAACAGCAGGCTTTAAAACTTCATAATATCCGTATTGAACAGGCAGGAAAGCTTGAAGAAGAAATAATGAAAGAGGGAAGAGAACTTCTTTTAAATAACCTTAATTTCCATGCCGAAATAAATGAAACAGAGCTTACAAAAAACGGCATGGACAATGTTGAGTTCATGGTATCAATGAACAAGGGCGAAGAGCTTAAACCCTTATCTTCGGTTGCCTCAGGTGGTGAAGTATCAAGACTTCTGCTGGCACTAAAAGTAGTATTGAGCCGTTTATCAGGCACCGGACTAATGATACTTGATGAAATCGATACTGGAGTATCTGGAAAGGTGGCTTTGAAAGTTGGTGAAAAGATTAAGAAGATTTCTTCTTATATGCAGGTTATTGTCATTTCACATCTGGCACCAGTGGCTGCCTGGGCTTTAAATCAGTATCTGATTTATAAGGAAGATGATGATACCTCTACTCATACCAATGTTAAGCTGTTAAATTATGAGGAAAGAATAGAACAGCTGGCTATTATTTCCAATACCTCAACTGATGAAAATGCCCTGAAGGCGGCTAAAGAGCTCTTGGACAGCTGTCAGGGGTAATTGTATGGATATAGATTATGCCATAGCTGATTTTCTGCTTTATCTTGAAACAAACGGCAGGGCAAATAAAACTGTAGTTTCCTATGCTTCGGATCTTAAGCTTTATTCTTCGTTTTTAATTAAAGAAGGTATTAATGATGTAAAGGATATCAAGACTGAGCATTTAAGAAAGTTTGTAGATTTAAGATCAGAACTTGATTCTACATCTTCTTTAAACAGAAGAAAGGTAACTGTCTCCAGTTTTCATCATTTTCTTAATTTTAAGTACAGTATAGATGATCCAAGCTACTGTATTAAGGGTACTAAAGCTGAGAAAAGACTGCCTGTCTATCTTACTGTCAAGGAAACGGAAAAACTCTTAAACAGTTTTACTGATGATAATGAGGGCATCTTTCAAAGATGCATAGTTGAAACAATCTATGCCTGTGGTCTTAGAATTTCGGAGTGCTGTGGCTTAAGTATTGCCAATGTGGATTTTGAAAGAAGCTGTCTTAATATTATCGGCAAAGGAAATAAGCAGCGCATTATTCCGCTTCCCCTGCATACTAAAGCTTTATTAAGGCATTATTTTGATTTAATCAGGCCTTTATATTTAAAAGGTACTTCCAGTCTGTTCTTTATAAACAGGCATTCAAAACCAATATATGAGGAATATGTAAACAGAATACTTAAACTTAAATGCAGAGAACTTAATATCAGGGAAATATCACCTCATAAATTAAGGCACAGCTATGCTACGCATCTTCTGGAGGGTGGGGCAGATCTTAGAAGTATTCAGGAACTGCTTGGTCACAGTGATATAAGGACAACCGAGATTTATACGCATGTCGATACGGAAAAACTGATTGAAAATTATGCAAAGTTTCATCCATTATATAAGGAGGATTTAGATGATGATAAATAAAAGAACATTTGTGATAGTAATTGATTCACTTGGGTGTGGAAGCGATGGTGAATCGCATATTTATGGTGATGAGGGTGCCAATACTCTTTCCCATATATTTGAAGCCACAGAAGGTAAATATAAGATTCCAAATCTTCAAAGCCTGGGTTTATGTAATCTGACAGATGTTAAGGGAAATGAATCTGTAAATAATCCCAAAGCCTATTATGGAAAGATGCATGAAGCATCTGTTGGCAAGGATACAATGAATGGGCACTGGGAGATGATGGGTATTTTAACCACCAAACCATTTGTGACATTTACGGAAACCGGTTTTCCAGATGAACTTGTAAAGGAACTTGAGGAAAAAACCGGCTATAAATACATCGGCAACAAGTCAGCTTCCGGTACCGAAATCTTAAAGGAACTTGGAGAAAGACAGCTTGAAACAAAGGAACTGATTCTATATACTTCTGCAGATTCTGTATTGCAGATTGCCGCTCATGAAGAGCTTATTGGCCTTGATGAGCTGTACAGATGCTGCAAAGCAGCCAGAGAGATAACTATGAAACCTGAATGGCTGGTGGGAAGAGTTATTGCCAGACCATTTTTGGGCACAAATAAAGATAACTTTACAAGAACTCCTAACCGTCATGACTATGCAGTTGCCCCAAGTTCCTACACTATTATGGATGGCTTGAAGGAAGCGGGATATGATGTAATATCGGTTGGCAAGATTAATGATATATTCTCAGGCAAGGGTATTAGTAAAGCTATAAAATCCTCTTCTTCAGTGGAAGGCATGAAACAGACAATTGAAGTGGCAGGGGAAGACTTTAATGGCTTATGTTTCACCAATCTTGTGGACTTTGATGCCAAGTGGGGTCATAGAAGAAATCCAGAAGGCTACGCAAAAGAACTTGTAGATTTTGATAATCTGCTGCCTGAATTAATAGCTAATTTAAGAGAAGATGATCTGCTGATTATTACAGCTGACCATGGCAATGATCCAACCTGGACAGGTTCTGATCATACAAGAGAATTTGTACCGGTTTTATTCTATGAAAAAGACTTTAAGGAACCAAAGAATCTGGGAACCCTTGAAGCCTTTGCGACAAT
>DBOW01000074.1:325-730 GCA_002299675.1 Solobacterium sp. UBA636 | reverse complement strand
GGAAAGACAATTGCGGATATCTACAGTATCAGACAGCCAGAAATAGGCGAAAACATAAAAAATATTCTAAAGTAAGCTAGAACTAATCTTCAGTCAAAATTATTGCGCTGAAAAATCGATGATGTTAAAATACTAATCACCGAATAATGGATAAGTCGTTAGAAAGAAGGATATACATATGAAAAAATTATTTGCTACATTACTTGCAATGCTGATGGTTTTATCTTTAGCTGGCTGTGCAAAGAACGAAGAGCCAGTTGCTGATAACAACACTGAAGAAGTAACTGAACCAGCTGATGCTACAGGTGTTTACACTGTATACAACATGACTGGTGCTAAGTTAACTGAACTTTACTTATATGAAGCAGGTTCAGCTGACAAGGGTACTAACTATGCTGCTGATGG
>DBOW01000074.1:0-214 GCA_002299675.1 Solobacterium sp. UBA636 | reverse complement strand
CTCCAGTCACTTTAAAGTCTGTTGATGCTGCTGCTGGTGCAACTGTAATCGCATTCGAAGTACCTAAGGGAACTGGCAAGTACACTGTAACTAACACTACAGGTGCTGAAGTAACTGAACTTTATATGTACCCTACAGGTGCTGAAGACAAGGGTGAAAACTATGCTGAAGGCGGTTTAGCTGATGGTGCATCTGTTGAAATCGTTTATGAAGG
>DBOW01000114.1:283-3753 GCA_002299675.1 Solobacterium sp. UBA636 | reverse complement strand
CTGGACAACAGACTGGGTGACAATGACGACCTCAAAGAATTCGTCAAATACTGCCACACAAAGAAAATTAAAGTAATCTTTGATGCCGTATTAAATCACACTGGCCGATCATTCTTCGCTTTTGAAGACATCTTACAAAATAGAGAAAACTCCAGATATAAAGACTGGTACAACGTCAACTTCTATGGAAACAATTCCTATAATGACCATCTATCCTATGAAAACTGGGGTGGCTTTGACCTATTAGTCAAACTCAACAACAAAAATCCCGAAGTCAGAAAGTATCTTACCGAAACCGTGAAATACTGGGCTGATGAATTTGATATTGATGGCATAAGAATTGATGCTGCTGATGTCTTAGACTTCGCCTTAATGGAAGACTTAAGAAACAATCTGCCAAAACCAGACTTCTTCCTGTTAGGAGAAGTAATACATGGCGAATATTCCAACTGGGTAAACCCTCAAAGACTTGACTCATTAACCAATTACCACCTCTATAAAGCCCTATATTCTGGCTTAAACGAACACAACTTCTTTGAAATAGCCCACACCATAAACAGACAGACAAATATCTCAAAACTATATAATTTTATTGACAATCACGATGTCGAAAGAATCACAACCCGATTAAACAATAAACAGGACTACAAACTCGTTTCCACCCTGCTGTTTACATTGCCAGGCATTCCTTCCATCTACTATGGCAGTGAGCTGGGCATTGAAGGACATAAACACAAAAACGGTTCTGATGATGAAATAAGACCTGCAATAGATATCAAAGAAACAATAAAAGCCTCAAAGAACAGCCCATATCTGGAAATAATCAAGACCCTGACTAAATTAAGACTAAACAACACAGTACTCAATATGGGCGATTATAGACAAAGCGAACTAACTACCAGCTTCTACAGCTATATTAGAAGCTATGATGGCATTGAAATCTTCATCTGTCTGAACAACGATGATCATGGCTCTCACAACTTCCATTTTGACTCAGAAAACTACATCGATATCTTCACCGGAAAAGCTTACAGCTATGAAATAAATGTCGAACCCCATGATTGTGCAGTGCTTATACCAGCAGACACAAAAATGGACATTAAACCATTAAAGAAAGAAATTGAAAAACCAGTCATCAAGAAAGAAGAAGAGGCAAAACCAGATTCATCATTCATCGAAGTAAACAAGCCTTATGAACAGATGGATATAAAAGAACTCCAGGATGCCATCCTTGCCAAAATGGCAAAAAATGGTCCTGTTACGGACCAGATGCTGAAAAGCGTAAGAGAAAACATCTACCACGATTCACTCATCAACTGGGTAAAATCATTTAGATAATCATTTTCTTATAAGAACCAAGTATGCGCAGCTTTGCACATACTTTTTTTAATTCACTAAGCATATCTCTGGCTTCATCCAGATTGCCGCTTACCTCCACATAGAAATAATACTCCCATGGCAGCTCCTTCATCGCCCGAGATCTAAGACAGGTCATATTAAAACCAGTATCCGAAATTATATTGATAGCCTTTGCCAAAGAACCAGCCGAATTATTCACCACAAAATAAAGACCAAACTTATCCCCGTGTCCACTATAATTCTTACTGATAATCCCAAAACGGGTAGTATTGGTATCTGAGTTATTAATCTTCTCCTCAATAAGCTCCAGACCATAAATATCCTTAGTTTTAAGCGAAGCCACGCAGGCAACGCTCTTATCATTCAGACTCTTAACATACTCCGCTGCCCTGGCGGTATTCACATAAGGAATTAATTCAATATCCTTTCCCCTAAAGAACATCGAACACTGGCCCAAAGCCTGTTCATGCGAATAAACCTTCTTAATATCCTCCAGTCTGGCTCCAGGAATTCCCAGGAGATTTTGATCAACCTTTAAATCATAGTAGGCATTAATATATAAATTCTCATGCTTAAAAAGCTCATCCATGACTTCCCCGACTTCACCATTTATTGAATTCTCAATTGGCAGTACCCCTGCATCAATCTCCCCATTTTCAATGGCATCAAGCACATCACCAAACTTCTTATAAGCCTTAAGCTCAGCACCCTCAAAAAGCTCGCCAGAGGCAATATGCCCAAAGGAACCAAGTGTACCCTGATAACCAATATTACCGCCATACACAAGCTTTCTTTGATATAGCTTAGAAGACTTCATCAAAGACTGCAGAAAATAAACATACTCATGCTTAAGCTCAGAGTTTTCAAGCTTCTCGCAGTTTTTTATGATAACCGCATTTTCCCTTTTCTCATCAAAAATAGGCATGGCGTTTTCCTTCTTATATTCCGCAACACCCCTAACCGCTTCCATACGTGCCTCAAAAAGCTCACGCATCTTTGTATCAATTTCATCAATTTTTATTCTAGATTCTTCCAACTTATTCATGTTTCAATGATATCATTTTTACAAAAGAAGAGGTAAACATGAAAAAGATATTAATTACTGGCGCCAGCGATGGCATAGGCAAGGCCCTGGCCCTCATGCTTGATGAAAAAGGCTACAAAACCTATCTATTTGGCAGAAATCCTGAAAAACTAAACAGTCTGAAACTAAATAATTGTCTGAAAAAATATGCCTTTGACCTCAAGGACAGAGATAAACTTAATGAAGCCTTAAACGATATCAGGCTATCTGGCGGTGTCGACATTCTAATTAACAACGCTGGCTTCAACTACAAAAAAGAAGAAGTAAAAGATATAAACATCTCTGGTCTTGAAGACATGCTGTGGGTAAACTGCCTTTCACATCTAGTGTGTATTGAAGCACTCATTCCCCAAATGATTGAAAAAAGTGAAGGATTGATAATAAATGTCCTTTCATCATGCTGCAAGGCAAACATCACTACCATGGGCGGCTACACCGCTTCCAAAAAAGCCATGGAAGCCCTCTCTAAAATCCTGGTAAAAGAAGTAAAAGACAAGGGAATAAAAGTACTTGATGTCTATCCAGGAGGAGTAGATACAAACTTCAGAACAAATGAAAGAACTGACTACCTGAGACCTGAAACCATCGCAAAACATATTATTTATGTCTTAGAAAATAACGAAGACGGCATGATGCAGGAAATAGTATGTCGTCCAATCGTTGAAAATAATTATTGACGTCTAATATGTAATGAACCCCTAAAGCTGTCGGAACAACTTTAGGGGTTCATTACAATTGATTCTCTTTCTTTTGTATATTCTTAATTCTTAAAACTATGAATAGGTGAAGGAATTCTGCCACCACGGTCGATAAACTCATCACAAGAATATTCACTGACCTTCATAATTGGTGCATAGCCTAATAAGCCACCAAACTCAACAGTATCACCAACATCTTTTCCCTCAACTGGAATAATACGCACAGCTGTTGTCTTTTGATTAATCATGCCAATAGCCATTTCATCCGCAATAATACCGGCAATAGTCTTCGCACTGGTCTTGCCAGGTATGGCAATCATATCAAGACC
>DBOW01000114.1:0-182 GCA_002299675.1 Solobacterium sp. UBA636 | reverse complement strand
ATAAAGGCTCCACTTAATCCGCCAACATAGCTGGAAGCCATAACACCACCCTTTTTAACCTGGTCATTCAGTATAGCCAGGGCAGCTGTGGTACCTGGTGCACCAACTCTTTCAAGTCCCATTTCCTGCAGACAGTCAGCAATTGAATCACCAACCGCTGGTGTAGGCGCCAAAGACAGATC
>DBOW01000012.1:197-2850 GCA_002299675.1 Solobacterium sp. UBA636 | reverse complement strand
CTTCCATCATATGCCACCTGTATTTCGCCATACTTCTTAGCTTCCTTGCAGGCAATATTAGAAAAATTGCCAGTTATGGCATAAGTAGCCTTTCCTTTATCACCCAGGAAATTTAAAGGCACAGCTGAAAACTGACTGGATGCACCACCCTGCAGAAAAAGCACCTCATGGCTGTCAGGTACATTCATAATCTCCTTAAACTTAGCCTTAGCCTCATCAAATACTTTCTGAAATGCTGCGCTGCGGTGTGACATTTCCATAATCGACATGCCATTTCCCTCATAGTTGAGCAGTTCACTCTGAGCCCTTTTTAATACCTCAAGTGGCAGCATGCTTGGACCTGCCGCAAAGTTATATATTCTGCCTTCTGACATAAAGCGATATCCCCCTGTTATTTAGATTATTGTAAAACACAAGACACTCTTGTACAAATGATTATTAGCACAATGCTGTTACTCTATGAAAACCCGTCATCTTTTTAAGCTTTATAGTATTTTTGTGCTGAACTTTTCGGCTTCTCGGGAATTGTTAATTTTAGGGCACCTTTTTTGGTCAAAGGAATAATAATTTTTGAACTAACATAGTTTTTAGATTTGCCAACAAAGCTTACGATTTCATCTCTTGATCTTGGCTTTGAACAAAAATCAATCACAGCTTCTTCTATCGAGATATTATCGGAGTAAAAAATATTTCTCATTACAACTTTGAAATCTCCGTGTTTTACCGAAAATACCGGCATCGGAAAATTGTTTGAAGCAAATTCATTCATTATAGTAGGTATACCGGAATATCTATTTTCAGTATAGTGCAGAACTTCCAGAATATTAGCTAAAGCAGGATTACGAGTATCGGGTCTTACCTGCCCTAGCTCATTAATTGAAATATTTCCGTACAGCCCGCCACTATTGATTATTTCCAATCTGTCTCTATACATTTCGATTCTGACAGGAATATTTTCGGTATAAGAACTATAGTCGCGGTGTACAAGTGCATTGAGGATTGCCTCTCTAACCGCCTTTACAGGATATTCGGGTTTATCTATTCTGCGGCCATTAGAATCAATTATGGTTATGTTGCGACTGTTTCTTCTAACGAAATCTACTGCACTATCCAGCATCTCAGGAATGGAACCAGTAATTCTTTTATTATCGATAAACCTTTCATCATTTATACCAGAAATTCCCTGCTCAGTCCCCGGCAAGGCAACGGCAGTTATACAAAGCTGCGGATAATAAGCCTGAGGATAAATTGAAAAACACATTAATCCCGCAAGCGTTGGCTTACCACCTTTTGTTATTCCCATAAGTTCCAGTATGTCGTCATCTGAAACACTCTTTGCCAGATTGTCTTTTTCTTTTTTTACTTCATTTAAATAATGTGATATTCTCTCATTGTTTATCAAACTAAACTTTTCGTCATCAACAGTTCTAAGTTCATCACGTATTCTTTTTCTAAAAGCTTCGTAGCTATAAACTTCATATTCGCTCATCTGCTCATCTGACTCACCCACTCGGATATACGACCCTTTTATACGTCCTACGCCCTTATAGAAAACAGGTCTAAGATCTACATCTACCCCTGGTATTTCGGCAGATACAATTTTTTTACCATCTATGTCACAGACTGTAAACAAAGCCCTGACAGGCGGCTCCATTTGTTTACATTGCTCAGCTACCTTTTTTTGTAAATCCTGGGCATCGTATACGCCTTTGATTGAAAAATCATCTTTCTCATCAATGCCAAACAAAATAACACCACCTTCATTCTGATTTGAAAAAGATGAAAGCGAATCATATAGCCTAGTAGGGCAGCCTTGGTGCGCACTTTTTAGTTCAATTGTCTGGCTTTCAGCTTTCTGTATTGTTACTCTTATAGCCAGTTTTTCTAATTCTTCTTCAAGCATAGGTATCTTAACCTCCGAATCTTATACAAATATTATAAATCATCAACACTAATTGTTCAAATTACAACACCTTTTGTTAATGTTTCAACACTATTTATAATAGTTTCAACACTGTTTATTGAAGTTTCAACACTAATCGTTGAAATTTGAACTATTTTTATGCTGTTCTTGTGAATGTAAAAAACTGTAGCTGCTTTAAAAAAGCTCCAGAGCTAAAAGTGACAGCGTAAATTATAGCCAGTCATCTTTTTAATATTTGTATGATAAATATTTCACATAAAAGTTTTATAATATTAATGTTTAAAGGAGAATATATATTATGGCAAATCGTTTTGTGTTAAATGAAACATCTTATCATGGTGCTGGTGCAATCGAAAACATCGTACCTGAAATCAACAACCGTGGCTTCAAAAAAGTATTTGTTGCCACTGACCCTGACCTAATCAAATTTGGTGTAGCCAAGAAAGTAACTGACCTTCTTGATGCGGCTAAAGTTGATTATGTTGTTTACTCAAACATTCAGGCTAACCCAACAATTGAAAACGTACAGAGCGGTGTTAAGGCATTCAAGGATGCTGGTGCTGACTGTATCGTTGCGATTGGTGGCGGTTCAGCTATGGATACATCTAAAGCTATCGGTATCATTATCAACAACCCTGAATTTGAAGATGTAAGATCTCTTGAAGGCGTAGCTCCTACTAAGAAACCTTGCGTTACAATTCTGGCTGTACCTACAACTGCCGGTACTGC
>DBOW01000012.1:0-170 GCA_002299675.1 Solobacterium sp. UBA636 | reverse complement strand
GCTGAAGTAACAATCAACTACGTAATCACTGATGTTGAAAGAAAGAGAAAATTCGTCTGTGTTGACGTTCATGACATCCCAGCTGTTGCCTTTGTAGACCCTAATATGATGTCTTCAATGCCAGCTTCCCTAAAAGCTGCCACCGGTATGGATGCCCTGACACATGCCAT
>DBOW01000039.1 GCA_002299675.1 Solobacterium sp. UBA636 | reverse complement strand
TGTTTAAACCACTTCTATGTATTGACGAGCTGTTCCACATAATATCTTTGTAGTCTGACATTTCACATCCCACATTCCAGTTGGGTATTACAAGATAGTAGCCTCTGTTGTGCAATCCATAGATGATATGAAAGCTTTCTCCATCAGATTCAATGACGGCTTCTAAAGGAGAATGTAAGTTTGATAACAGATAAGTCATAGCTTTTTATATCTCTCTTTCATTTATCGCCATCATGGCCATGTCTTCATCGATGTAGTTTTTGCCAAGCTTGTCAGCTGCCATGAGTGCCAGGTCACAGGTTCTTGATATGATTCTTGGATTGCCGTTTGCGTAGGACGATATGGCTTTTATGGCACCTGGCGTGAATACCTCCTGGGAACTTCCGGCAGCTTTAAGCTTGCCGGTTATATACTTTGATGATTCTTCCATACTCATTGGTTCTACATTGTATGAAGTGATAATTCTCTGTCTTACTGCATCGTTGGCCTTAAGCTTTAAGGTATTGATGATGGTTGGCTGACCAACAAGTAACACAACAGTCAGGTCTTTAGAATCCATATCAAAGTTAAAGAGAATCTTTAAGTCATTAAGGAAGGCATTTGATATATAGTTGGCTTCATCAAATATGATTACAGGTGTAATCTTCTTCTCTATGGAAAGCCTTCGAATAGCTTCCTGTATCATATTGAAGTTTTCATATTTCTTGTATCTTGGCTCAAGGTTAAAGCTTTGGGCAAGCTGTCTGTATGATTCCATAACCGTTAATGTAGATAAGGGAAGATAGATAATCTTATAGGCAGACTGATTAAGACTCTTAACCCAGTTTCTGATTATTGTAGTCTTGCCACATCCCGGATCCCCCGTTATAAGACCCATGCCCTTTGTGACAGTAAGATAGTCAAGCCTTGCCTTTACCTCGTCATAGTTGGCCGTTTCTATGAGGATATCCCTGCTTAACTTAATGAAGGGATTAAACTCTAATCCAAATCTTGATGTATAGTTCATTGTTCAATATCCGAAAGATGAATCTTTTCTCTTTTTGTATAGCCATTGGCTCTCTTGTCTAAAAGCTTGATCTCCCTAAGAGAACCATCTTCCTTATCAACCACATATACTTTTGAAAGATCAGGAGAATATCTTACAGTAATTCTTTGTGATGCATAGTGGTAATTTACTTCGTACTCCTTATTTTCAAGGTTGATGACATTATCAGGTGATACAGTACGTTCATATTCAAGGAGGAATGAACGATCAATCTCTTCCTTGGACATCCATTTAATCATTTCACCTTCCCTGAAGAACCTGTCATTTGGTGACATGTCATCCTTTAAGGAAGAATGAGGTCTTGTATTGTACTTCTGAATCCAGTCTCTTAAATCATTATTGAAAGATTCAAGATCATGGTAGTCATCTGGTTTAATAAGGCAGAGATACTGATCTTTGAGGGTTCTGAAAAGACGTTCTATTTTACTTTTTGATGTTGGGGTATATGGAGGACAGTAGTTTATTGCCACTCCAATCCTGGCACCTAAAAGTTCCATCTGACTTGAACGGTAGTTACTGCCGTTATCAAGACTTAATACCTTTGGCTTTCCATAGGTTGATACGCCTTTCTTTAAGACCTGCATAAGATTTACATAGTTGTCTTCAAAGAAGGCAATACATGAGGTAACAAGTCTTGAGGCATCATCTATAAAGGCGATGATATATACTCTTTTCTTTTCACCATCAACATTAATGTATGGACCATAAGTAGTATCTCCATACCATACTTCATTGATATGTTCCTTTTCATATCTCCTGTACTCAGTTACCGGTTTAAATCCTCTTGACTTCTTGGCGGCTGATACAAATCTTGTGACAGTTGATAGAGATACATCTTTCTTTGATATATCTCCATTACTTAACAGTTTTTCATAGATCTGAGTGGCTGGCAGTCTTGGATACTCGTTTACATAGTAGCTGATAGTGTTACTGAGACCATCATCAATCTTTCTTTGAACACCAATATCTGATCTTGCCTGAGGCTTTAAGCCATCAAAGCCTTTTTCCTGATAAAGCTTATGCCATCTGTCAAGAGTAGATGGACAGATGGTTCTATATGTTCCATCGACATACTCGAATTTCTTTCCTTCAAGGCTCCTGAAATATGTCCAGGGATCTTTGAACTCTGTCTGCCCTGTGATTAAGGGAGCTAAAGTTCCATACCTGAACAGCGCGATAGCGTTTCTTAGATTTTCATCCATATTTTTCTTATCCTTTCTTTTATATCTAGAGGATAATTCTAAAAACACAGACTTATCTAATCAGCTTATGTGGATATGACATTCAGGTTATAGACACCTCTATGCGTCTGCATAAAATTTGACCTGAAGTACCTGAATGATTCCAAAACCAGATCATCCTCTAATGTCAGATTAAGTGATCTCATCCAGGCTTTATACTTTGATCTGAATCTCTCTTTTACTCTGTATACATTAAGTTCATCAATGGAAGGATTATCGTTCATAATCTTTTCTATATCTTTATCAGTTATTATCTCTATCTGAACAGACATCTCTATTGACTGATAGGGAACTATAAAAGATATAAGTACTGCATGGGTCTTTCCACACTCCTTACATCTTACTCTTAATATTACAAGCTCTACATTTCCATTATGTGTCTTTATATTTCTTGAATAGTAGCCATGAACTACCATATTATGTCTTTTACAGGTACACTCAAGAAGATGAATATCAACAGATTCTATTATCTCGTCATAGAGTTTCTGAGAAATTTCTCTATTTAATTTATCTACTTTAAGTGTTATCATTTATTTACCTTGTGTGGGTGGGAGCTAATGACTGGTTTGGCGACGAGTTTAGCTCTCTTTTTTTATTCTGTTTTATTAAATATACCCATATTCCTTTAAGAGTATTATAAAACCCATCTCAATTATTTTGACTAGAATATAGTCAATCTAATGAAGATGGGTTTTCAGATAATATGATTAATTTGACTAATACATGTGTGAATAAAGTGGTGTTCTATACTCTTGTGAATATATTTTGGTTCTTCAGATAAAACTCTTTTTGAAAAAGTGTCTTTCTTCTCAAGTTCACCATTAACATATCTTTCATAATAATGGTCTGGTGTATCATACCCAATAGAGAAGCAGGGTCTTTGACTGTTGTAATATGCAACGTATCTGTCAATAAGTTCTATGACACCTTCTTCACATTTACATTCCTCAAGTTCGAAGTCAATAAACAGTTCCTCTTTAATCCAGCCGTTGAGCGATTCGTTGACAGGGTTATCTGTAGGTTTCCCTGCCCTTGACATCGATCTGACAATGCATGTTTCCTTTATAAGCTCGTTATAGGCAACAGATGCATAGACGGAACCCTGATCAGTATGAACTATGGCCGGTTCATTACATCCATCGAGCATTTTCACAATATCTTCCAAACCCTCAATATACTGGTTTCTGTCTCCTCTTTTTCTTGTCAGATGTTTTGTGAGAATCTGTTTGGTAAATACATCAAAGTACATGGTTAGTTCAAAATACATATAACAGTTAACTTTCAGTACTGTCATATCCGACACAATTACCTGTCTTGGCCTGTCGACAGTTTCCCAGGTAGAAAATATCAGATTTGGATATTTATCTTTAACTTTACGTGGCTTAGAATGAACTCTGTGCCTTGTTTCAGCCTTTATACCAAGCGTTTGGAATGCTTTATAAATATAATTATCACTGAAATCATAGCCATAATTAATTCTTATATATGCAGCTGTCCAGCGATAGCCATGTGTGGAATGCTTTTTATGAACATCTTCAACTATTGATAGTATTTCATTTCTTTTGATGTCGCGATTTGTAGGCTCATGGTTTTTCCATTTATAATACCCGGCCCGACTAACCTCCATAAGCTCACAAAGCTTATAAACAGGATAATCTCTGGATAATATATCTATTATTTCGAATTCTTCACTTTTAAACGTATGAATTCCTTCGATCCATCCTGGGTTTTCCTCACAGTATAGTTTTTTTTAAGCCGTTCGTTCTCAATCCTGAGTTTAAGAATTTCACGCTTATAGTTTTCTTCTGTCTTATCAATTCCTTCAGGAATTATATCTGGATCTTTTATGCCTCTTGTCAGTCCCTCAATACCAGACTCTTCATACTGCTGAAGCCATTTTTTAAATGCACTATCAGATATATTGTTTGCTGAGCAGAATTCAGAAAGCTTGATTTTAGTATTAGCCTTATATCTTTTTATCAAAAACTCTTTTTCAAGAGGATTCAGCTGTTTTCCCATATTTAATTTTCCTTTCTGATCATCACTTCCCTTCTAGTATAAACAAAAAAGTAGAGCTGAGGATAGAAGCCGGCGTCTTCCATACAGGTTATACCTAGGTATAACCT
>DBOW01000132.1:4445-9278 GCA_002299675.1 Solobacterium sp. UBA636 | reverse complement strand
TCATTTTCAGGAGTTTTTTGTGTGATTTATCCTGGGATCCATAGTTTATCTGTATTAATTATGCATTTTCCTGTTGTGATAACGTTCTGATAAATATAAATAATTTTTTTGTATAATAGGTAACATGAATAGTAAGGAGATAAAGAATAAAGCCAGGCAGAGTCTTAAGAAGCATTATCTTGTCTTTATGATTGTCTGCCTGGTGGCAGGTCTGCTGGGTGTATCATATTCATCTTCACTGAGTATTCTGAATAGTGAAAAAGGAGCAGAAGAATCAGTAAGTGAAACAAATTATGATGATACTTCAACATTTGATGGTCTGGTTAAAACTGTAGTTAGTGATTTTTTTGAGGAAACAGGAAAGAATTCCGAGTATGCTGAGGATATAAAGGATAATATCGGGGTTGTCAGGCTGGAAAGAAAAAATGGTGTCCTGGCCAGAATTGTAAATGAAATAAGTACCGGCAAGGTTTATGTAACCATTTATAATATGATTACCTCGGTTATATCGTCAGAGAATATAGCTTTTGGCATCTTTGTGCTGCTGGTGGGCACTGTCTATATTCTGACCCAGGTATTAATCAACGCGATATATCAGGTATCCATGAAGCGTATCTTTATGGAAGGCGGAAAGTATGACATAGTCAAGCCTAACCGGGCGACATTTCTGTTTAAGACAAAGAAGGTTATTAAAGCTACCTGGACGATTACTCTGGCCTCAATATATAAGTATTTATGGTGGCTGACAGTAATTGGTGGTATTATCAAGTCTTACAGCTATGCCCTGGTTCCCTATATTGTAGCTGAGAATCCGGATATTAATGCTGGCGAGGCTATTACTTTATCCAGAAAGATGATGGATGGCTATAAGTTCAGACTTTTTAAGTTCAGACTGAGTTTTATTGGCTGGGATATTCTGGATATACTGACAATTGGTATTTCTGGTGTTTTCTTTTCCAATCCTTATAAGGAGGCAGCTTTAGCTGGTTTCTATAGTGAGATTAGAAGTATTTCTAAGGAAAACAGGGTTGAGAATGTTGAATTGCTGAATGATACATATCTTTATGAAAATGCTGACATTGAGCTGATTAAAAAGGAATATGCCGATGATATTCCAGATGATAAAAAGGACATAGATCTTTCTGTCTTTAAGCGCAAGGGCATCAGAGGCTTTCTGGAAAGAAACTTTGGTATAGCTTTGACATATGATGAAACAGAGGATAGATATAATGAGGCCTATGAGGCCAAGGAAAGATACAGGAGTGTTAGAGATATCCTGGACTTTAAACAGTATCCTGACAGGCTGTTTCCTATAAAAATGGTTTATACCAATAGGCGTTTAGAGAATACGCATTATTTAAGGCATTATTCTGTATTGTCGCTGATTGCGATATTCTTTATTATCAGTTTTGGCGGCTGGATATGGGAAGTAAGTTTAAACCTTGTCACCAACGGCACACTGGTCAACCGTGGTGTGCTGCATGGCCCATGGCTGCCTATCTACGGCACAGGCGGTGTAATGATTCTGGTACTTTTATATAGATTCAGAAGAAATCCGGCACTGTTTGTTGTACTTACAATTATCTTGTGCGGCATTGTTGAATATGGTACTGGTACCTATCTGGAAATGACTAAGGGAATCAAATGGTGGGACTATGCCGGCTATTTTATCAATATTTCTGGAAGAATTTGTGCTGAAGGACTGCTGGTATTTGCGCTGGGTGGCGTGGCAATTACCTATGCCGTGGCTCCAGTTGTTGATAATCTGATAAGGAAGGCGAATAAAAAGGTTCTGGCTGTCGTATGTATTGTGCTGGTCTTAATATTTATTGGCGATTCTATTTATAGTTCTAAATATCCTAATACTGGTGAGGGTGTTACAAATAAAGTTGTTTTGGGGGATTATGATGTATGTTAGCACTGGCTTTTGCGATTCCGGCTTATATTCTGTTAATATTTATTTTCTATAAGCAGGTCAGATATATTAATAAATATTTTAGAGGCAGCAAATTATTGATTGCCTTATCCGCCATATATCTGTTAATTTCACCTTTATCAATCCCTGCTGCCTTCTTTTCACCAAGAGGTACACTTCTTAGAAGAATCTTAAGCAACATCGGTAATTACTGGATGGGATTTAATCTGCACTTTGTGCTGGCCATGGGTGTCTGCTTCTTAATCAGGCTGATAGTAAAGCTTGTTAAGAAAGATAAATATAACCTGAGACTTGCTCAGAAGATTACTAATGTGGCAGTTGTATCATTCACTATACTGATGTCAGTATATGGCATAGTTAATGCCCAGAATCTGAAAGTCACAACGTATGATGTAACAGTAGATAAGTCATCAAAGCAGGATGAACTGAATGTAGTACTGATTGCCGATCTGCATCTTGGCTACAGTGTAGGTGTTAAACAGATGGAGAGGATGGTAAACAAGATTAATGAACTTCAACCAGATGTGGTGGTTGTGGCAGGTGATATTTTTGATAATGAGTTCAGTGCCATTTATAATCCAGTCAGGTTAGCCGAGATATTAAGAGGAATTAATTCTAAGTATGGTGTCTATGCCGTTTATGGTAATCATGATATTGAAGAGGATATTTTATGTGGTTTTACTTTCTCGGATGATGATGTAACTCAGGTTACTTCAATTAAGGAAATGGATGATTTTATTGAGAACTGTGGGTTTACTTTCCTCTATGATGAAGCAATACTGATCAATGATGATTTCTATATCTATGGAAGACCTGATGAAGAAAGACCAAACTTTGGCAATGATTCAAGGCTGGAAGCAGAAAAGATAACAGAAGGGCTTGATTTATCTAAACTGATAATCTGTGTTGATCATGAACCACATGATCAGAAAAAGCTATCAGCTGCAGGTGTTGATGTTGATCTTAATGGTCATACTCATGCCGGTCAGCTATTCCCAGGCAATATTATTATTAATTTCTTCTGGGATATAGCCTATGGCTATAAGAATTTTGATGGTATGCATAATATTGTCACTTCTGGTGTTGGCCTGTTTGGACCTAATATGCGTACTTTTACAAAGGCTGAAATTGCTCAGGTTAAAATTCATCTGAATTAGTACTGTTCAAGTTTTGAACAGTTTAGGGGACTCTGGTTTTTACTGGAGTCTTTTTCTTTATAATAAAGGCGTAAAAAGAGAGGCATTATATGTGATTTCCTAAAAATTGCTTATTTGGTGGTGCAACTGCAGCTAATCAGTGCGAAGGGCAAGGGTCTTTCAAGTTTTGACTTCACTCTGGCCGGTTCAGTTGTAAGTGGTGAATAGTTACAACACTTTTTATTTTTATGTTTAATTAGCACTCTATTATCTACTTTGTTAGCAGTCTATACTTGACACTGCTAATTAAAGTGGTATTATATAAATGTACCTGATAAAGGGTATTGATAAATATATGGGAGGTTATGATTATGAGATATTTACCAAATTTATTTGATGATTTCTTCCCAACCGTAAGAAACTCTGTTATGAGGACAGACATTCATGAAAATGATGGCTGTTATACCCTGGATGTAGAACTTCCTGGATTCAAGAAAGAGAATATTTCTCTTGATGTTGATGATGGCTATCTGGTAATTCAAGCCAAGAACGAAATGTCTAATGAAGAAAAGAATGAAAAAGGCGAAATTATCAGAAGTGAAAGAAGTTATGGTTCCTGCTCAAGAAGCTTCTATGTAGGCGACAACGTTAAGGCCAGCGATATTAAAGCTAAGTTTGATGGCGGTGTACTTGAGGTAATTGTTCCTAAGAAGGAAGCTAAGGAACTTGAAAACAAAGAAGTAATTATGATTGAGTAATTACTTCTTCCCTGAAAAAGGGACTAGCACTCTTTTATTAAGAGTATTAGCACTTAAGTATTGACAGTGCTAAAAATAGTGGTATTATATAAATGTACCTGATAAAAGGCGTAAATATTGGAGGTATTAAGATTATGAAATATTCACCTAGAAGATATGATTTATTTGACGATATGTTTGATGATTTCTTTGGCACTGCACCAGTTGCCTCTATTATGAAGACTGATATTCATGAAAAGGATGGCTACTACACTCTGGATGTTGAACTTCCAGGTTATAAGAAGGAAGACATCAATATGGAAATTGCCAATGGTTATCTGACTATTAAGGCTAAACATGAAGTAAATGATGAAGAAAAAGATGCCAAGGGCAATCTGGTAAGAAGCGAGAGAAGTTTCGGTTCATGTTCAAGAAGTTTCTATGTTGGTTCTAACATCAAGGCCAGCGATATCAAGGCCAGATTTGAAAATGGTATTCTGGTTATTACTCTTCCAAGCGAGAAGCAGAAGCAGATTGAATCTAAGGAAATGATTTCAATCGATTAATTCATTTCCCCCTTTGATCCTCAGATTATTATCTGGGGGTCTTTTTTTAACTGATTATTTTGTCTTAATTAGTTTAAATGATGCATGTTTTGGTTAATTTGTGTACATTAAAGGGTTTTATTATATAAAATTATAAAGATGGTAAGTGAGCACTTAATGTCAAAGAACGGCTTAGCTACTAAGACTATAGCCAAGGAATTTATTAAGATTAGTCTGGGGGAAAAGGTTCCGACTGTTTCTGAGCTTTCAGAGCTTTTTAATCTGCCCAGAGGTACAGTACAGAACGCTTTAAAGACACTGCAGGAGCTGGAAGTAATCAGGCTTGAAACCAAGGGACATCTTGGTTCCTATCTGATCAGAAAGAATACTAAGCTTCTATTGGAAATCAGTGATATTAAGGGTATAGTCGGTACTATGCCTTTGCCCTATTCCAAGCGCTATGAGGGACTGGCGTCTGG
>DBOW01000132.1:0-4368 GCA_002299675.1 Solobacterium sp. UBA636 | reverse complement strand
GCTATGTCACGTATTTCAATGGTTCTGCAGGGGCGTTATGATTTTGCGATAGTTTCAAGACTGGCGGCAGAAAGTTTTACAAAGAAATATGGTGGTATCGAAATCTTATTGAGTTTTGGCAAGGGAACCTATGTTAGAAAGCATGTGGTTATGCTTAAGGACCCGGATATAAAGGAAATAAGAGATGGCATGGTGGTTGGCATTGATAATTCTTCGCTGGACCAGTGTTATTTGACTGAACTGGCCTGTAAGGGTAAAAATGTAGAATATTTGCCGATTGAGTATTCACAGATAGTGCAGAAAATTGAAAACGGTGAAGTTGACGCGGCTGTAATGAATGTTGATGAGGTTGATGATAAAAATATTGGAATCAACTGTAATGAGCTGGACTGGCTGGATGATAAGGATACCGAAGCGGTACTGGTTACCAGTGCCTCAAGGCATGATCTGTCGTTTATTCTGAAGAGTATTATTGATATAGATACTGTTATCAGTATTCAGAAGCTGGTGCTGGAAGGTAAGATTACACCAAGTTATTAAAGGGCGGATGCTCTTTTTTATTTTTGGGACAGTTTTAAGGATGTGAGTAAGGAATAATTAAATTGTACAAAAATTTGTATTTTCTTGTTGACTTCTTTTTTTCTTGATTTACAATTAAATTAGAGGGAAGAATGATGAAAAATAGATTAAAGTGCTTCAAGTGCGGTAAAGTGAAGGATATCGACCATAAAAATGCTGCCAAGGTAATTGAATGTGAGCACTGCCACTCAAAGATGTGTATTGACTACGAAACAGACAGGAAGTTTCGTTATGTTTCGATGGCTTTGATTATGTTTATCGCAATCTGTCTTCTTGGTTCATTTACAGTAATTGAGAAGTCTCATAATTATATTCCGGCTATTATTGCACTGTCGCTGGCAATGGCGTTTACGTTTTTTTCAGATAAGGTTTGTCTATTGATAACGATGAAGCTGTTTGGGCTTTCGTATATTGAATATATTCCAATGAAGAAGAAGGAGAAAAAGAAGTAATGGATTTTAGTGAGAGGCTTAGTCTTTACAGGGAAGGCGGAATGCTTACTGATGAGGATATTAAGGATATTGAGGCCATTTTAGCTTTATTTAAAGATAAATATGAAATGGTATTAGAGGAAGAAAATGCGGATTTCTTTATAGCGCATATAAGTGCTGCCTATAATCGCAACAAAACTGCTGAACCGGTTGAAGAGCTTCCTGAGGAAGTGATGAGTGAGCTTTTGAGTTTAGCTACATATGATAAATCTAAGGAAATACTAGATGATATTCTGCGTGTTACCCATAATCCTTTGAGTGAAACGGAAAGGAATTATGCGCTCTTACATATTAATAATCTCTTAGCTAATTTTAAAGGTAATAGCTAGGGGTAAAAATAAGGATAAGTCAAAAGATAAGGAGGATTAGATTAAATGGAAGGTATCATTACTAATTTTGAGTATCCGTTAATGTTCAGATCCATCGTTCTGATCGCCATCTGTGCCTGGGCTTCGCTGCTTTCGCACAAGGGCATTTCAAACTTTAACGATGGTGCTAGACCTGTTTACCCTGAACTCAAAGAAGGACGTATGTCTCGTCCAGAGTTTGCGGTAGTAGTAACAGGTATGGGTTTTGGCTGGGTATTAGCCGGCTTTAGCCAATGGTTAGGTACTGGCTTAATTGCCGCTCACTTAACATTAATCGCAACTGACTGTCTAGGTGCATGGTCACCAAACAGATGGGTTGCCTTAGCTCTAGGTGCTGCCTGGGGTGCAGTCTGTGCTTTTGGTACAAATGCCATCAACGCAGCTTTCAGCGCACTGCCATACAATTTCCTGAATGATTTAACTAATATCACTACTCCAGTGCTGCCAATCTTCTGTATGTTCCCAGCTGTTGCGGTTGCCGGTCAGTTTGGTCCTAAGAAGGGTATTACTACCGGTGTTATTACTGGCTTAGTATATGTTGTATGTACTATTGTTGGTAAGCTGACATTTGGTTCAGTATCTGTAGCTTTATATCCATATACATTTGCGATGCTGGCAGGTATGATTTGTCTGATTGTTTATGCGGTTAAGTCTTCTAAGGATTCAGCATCGGTTGAAAACGACGAGGAAACTGAGAATCTGTTCTCTAAGAATGCGGCTACTATTAAGTCTAACTGGGTATATCTGTGTGTGCAGGGTGCCTTGAATGCCTTAGGTATTAAGATTCTTGCCCAGGCTTATCAGCCATATATCTTAGCTTCGGCTATCGGCGCAGGTGATATGTCTACATTCTACCTGGCAATGATTGGTGTAGTAATTGCGTTTATTCCACTTATTGTTTCTACAGCTCTGGCAACTGGTGTTTATCAGGCTGTAGGTCTTACAACTGTAATGCTGTTTGGTGCTCTGGCTCCAACATGGTGGCTGGCTCCAGTATTTGGTTTTGTGGCTGAATTTGTGGAAATCCAGTTATTAGGCTTGCTTGGCAAGGGCTTATCGAAGTTCCCTGAACTGTCTAAGTGTGGTGACCATATCAGAGATGGTATGATTTCTTGCCTCGGTATCGCCTTAACAGCTGGTGCATTCTTAGCTGGTAACGCTATCTGGGGTGGTGTAGGTATTATGTTAGTTGGTGCATTCTATGTACTGAACGATATCTGCGGTCAGAGAATTCCTAAGTCAGCAGTTGGTCCAATTGGCGCTGTTGTGGTAGGTATTGTCTATAATATAATGATAGCGTTAGGATTTATTGTTCTATAAGGAGGAATCATTATGCTGAAAATTGAGTGTTGTGGACTGACTGCCGCTCAGACAAAACAGATCATTGAAAAGAATTTCGGTGATAAAGTGGAGGCACTTGCCGACCCCGATATGGTCGCTGCCAAGAAAGTTAAAAGTGGTGAAGTAGACTATTATCTTGGTTCTTGTATGACTGGAGGCGGTGGCTCTCTGGCTACAGCCATCATGGTACTGGGCTATGGAAACTGTCTGACTATTTCTAAACAGGGCAACTGTCCAAATGAAGCCCAGATTAGAAAACAGGTATATGCTGGTAAACATAAGGCATTCGGTTATGTAAAGACACATACTGAAACACTGGTCCCAGCACTGGTTAAGGCTTTAATCGATAAATCAGAGGGAAAACCCGAGTAAACAAATTAATAAAGGCACCCCTTGGGGTGCCTTTGTATTAATAGAAGGTGAAGTATGATACGTACAGTGCTGGGAGACATCGAGTCAAAGGATCTTGGATATACTCTATGCCATGAACATTTCATTATTGATCTGGATAGAGTACGAAAAGATGGTGTCTCTAAAATTGAAACAATCGAAGAAGTAGAGCCTGAGATAAAGCTGGCTATGGAACAGGGCATCAAGTCTGCCATAGAGGTCAGTACTATAGATCTGGGCCGCGATATTAAGAAGTTAGTACAGATTTCAAAAGATACAAAGTTGAATATAATTGCTTCAACTGGTTTTTATCTGAGTGAATATCATCCTGATTATTTAAAGGATTTAAGCACAGAAGAAGTAAGTAATATATATATTAAAGAGTTAACAGAAGGAATTGATGGTACGGGTGTAAAAGCTGGTATCATTGCGGAAATTGCCTCAAATAAAAATGAATTTATTGGTGAAGAAGAAAAGATTTTAAGGGCGGCAGCTTTAGCTTCAAATAAAACTGGCGCTGCTGTTTCAACACATACCAACCGTCCCAACGGCATAAAGACGGTGGAAATTCTTTTATCTGAGGGAATTAATCCGGACAAGGTAATTATTGGTCATCAGGATCTGATTGATGATGTTGATTATCATGAATCAATTCTTAAATACGGGGTTAATATTGGTTTTGATACCTGTGGCAAATCAGCCTATATGCCTGATGAAACAAGAGCCAGAAATATTATTGAGCTTGTAAACAGGGGTTATGGTGATCATATATTATTATCAAATGATGTATCTCGAAGAACCTATTTTACCAGTTTCAAAGGTCCTGGCTATACAGCGGTAATGGGAAATGTAGTACCTTTATTAAGAGAATATGGTTTGAGTCAGGATAATATTGATAAGCTGTTATATTATAATCCGGCAAGGATACTGGATAATGAGTGGGAGTAGTTTATGTTTCTTGAAAAGTTAATTCAGAATAATTACCCGCTCTATGAATATGCCTTTAAAGCTCATCAGAGTGGTGAAATACTGCCGGACACTTATCTTCTGGATCTGGATACCATAGTATCTAATGGCAGAAAGATGATAGAGGAAGCCTCTAAATATGGCTTAGAGCTTTATTTTATGCTTAAACAGATTGGCCGCAATCCAATGGTTGCCAGAGAATTAATGAAGATTGGCTTTAAAGGCTGTGTGGC
>DBOW01000057.1:17241-22357 GCA_002299675.1 Solobacterium sp. UBA636 | reverse complement strand
ATATGCCTATGGGTAATTGGTTTAGATTCTTTCGTTTTTTACCAGTAGTTTGTGCAGTCTTGTTTTCTCTTTATCGAAGGCTTTAAAGTCAACCAGCTTCCATGACCAGTTTACATCATCAAGTACACCTGGTGCATTGATTCTGCCTTCTTTGCCAAGTCTTAAAATATCACACATTGGAAGTACACAGGTTTGAGCCCTTCTTGACATTGCGAAGGAATTCATCGCATCGACAAAGTCTTTATTTGTGCATTTAGCTTTTCTTAAGCCTTTAAGCACTTCTTTCTGATGATCTTCTTTAAGAGTTTCAAACCAGGCTTTGACTGGCATATTGTCGTGAGTTCCAGTATATACAATCTGGTGTGAGAGTGTATCACCATAATCATGTCCATCAAACATCTGCTGAGTAATAACCATACCCTTAAGATTAAAGTGATCTCTTAAGACATAGACATCATCCATATTGTCACCCAAATCTTCAGCCACTATTTCAATATCAGGGTAGCGTTTAAACAGTTCATCAAAGAATTCATAGCCTGGTGCCTTAATCCACTCACCTTCCATAGCTGTTGGACAGCTTGCAGGTATCTTCCAGTAAGTTTCAAAAGCCCGGAAATGGTCAATTCTGGTAATGTCATAGAGTGATGAAGCATATCTAAGTCTTTCGCACCAGAAGCTGAAATGATCATTTTTCATCTTATCCCAGTCATAGATTGGATTTCCCCACCTTTGCCCAGTTGCCGAGAAGCCATCTGGTGGTACACCCGCAATAAATGTAGGTCTTGAATCCTGGTCCAGAAGGAACATGTCCTTGTTTGCCCAAACATCATCGGAATCAAGTCCAACATAGAAAGGAACGTCGCCCATAATCTTAATGCCTTTGGAATTGGCGTAGGCTCTTAGCTTCTTCCACTGTTTCAGAAGTACATACTGAACATAGATTTCATAAAGAATTTCTTCGTCATAATCATAAAGATTTACACTGTGCCATTCAGGATAGAACTTGAATTCCTTTTTCCAGTCAACCCAGGAAACAAGATTAGACTTGTTCTTAAAAGTAATAAACTGAGCATAGGTATTTACCCATGGTTCATTTCTGAAAGCCCAGAATTCATCAGATCCTTCAAAAGTGTGGAACGCTTCCCAAAGATATGGGCGCTTATAGGCTTTTACAGCCTGATAATCAATCCTCGAAGCATCTTCATTAAATGGCTTAAGATCCTTAATTAAGCCTTCTTCTTTAAGCATATCCAGAGAAACATAAAGTTCATCCATAGCCTTTGAAGAATAAGGCTGATATGGCGAATTGCCGTATCCTAAAGGCTGAAGTGGCAGTATCTGCCAGATAGAAAAGCCAATTTCCGCAATTCTGTCGATAAATTCATATGCCTCTTTACCGAAGTCACCACAGCCATAACTGTTAGGCAGTGATAACACCGGCAACAAGATTCCTGCATCTTTTTTCATAAAAATCCCCTTTTATCTAATTTTAATAAGAATTGGCCGATCAACTTTAATCATGCCATCTTTTATTTCTACACCAGTATCATCAATCAGGTTGGTATAAATTCCATCAAGAAAATCAATATTTACCTTTTTCTTTAAACCCTTGATATCAAAGAAGCCGAGATAGGCACTTTGATTATCAAACTGTCTGAAAGCTAATATATCTGAATACGGAATCATTTTCAGATTAACATATTCATCATCCGAAAACATCTCAGATTTTATTTTATTAATTCTGCCAATCTGATTTTCAAACTGAATATTTCTTGTACTCCAGTCAATATCCTCTTTTTCAAAGAGAGATGGTCTTGCGCTGTTGTAGAACTCCTGACCTGCATAGACAAAGCCCATACCCTTCATAAGAAGGATGAAAGCCATCCAGTTCTCCGCGCGGTTTATGTCATTTACACAGTTCATGACTCTATCGATATCATGGTTTTCAACAAACCAGCATTTAACTGCATTTTCAGGCAGCATAATCTGCTGATAATTAAGCACATTGGCAAATTCTCTTAAGTCATAGTTTACGTCAAATGCCTTTTTGATGTAGTCAATCACATCATAACAGTAACAGACATCAAAAGCTTCATAGAGCTCATTATCGGTTAAGACATCAACTCTTTCTTCTCTTAAAGCTTCAATGAATTTTTCTTCACCAGATTCTGCCAGAAGTATGAAATCAGGATTAACAGTTTTAAGCCTTTTTCTGGCTCTGTTCCAGAAGTCGATATTGACAAGTGGTGCTACATCACATCTAAAACCATCAACTCCGTTTGTGGCCCAGAATTCCAGCATCTTAAGCAGCTCTTCTTTAAGTGTTTCATTGGAATAATCCAGATCCAGAATATCGCTCCAGTCAGCAACCTTTCGGGTAGGCTTACTCTCATTGTCCAGAAGATAGAATTCAGGATTAGTATCTACCCATACTGCATCGCAGGCTGTATGGTTAATCACAATATCCATCATTATCTTCATATCCATTTCATGAGCTTTCTCAATCAGCGACTTAAAATCATCGAATGTTCCATAGTCAGGGTCTATCCTGTAATAATCTCTAATAGAATATGGAGATCCAAGGGTACCCTTTCTATTTAGAATACCAGGTTCATGAAGCGGCAGAAAATAGAGCCACTTAAAACCCATATTCTTGATTCTCTCTAAATCGTTCTCAACAGCTTTCAGATTCCCCTGCTTAGAATATACTCGCGGGAAAATCTGATAAATACTTTCTTTTCTTAATGAATAATCAGTTGTCTTTGCCATAATCTTTAAAAGCCGGAATAATATCCGGCCTGTTGTTATTTAATTACCAGTTCAGTTTCAGGATCAAATGTATGAATCTGATCTAAGTCGAAAGTGATTTCAATATCATCATCACTCATTGCCTCAACATGATTAGGAACACGGGCAATAATTCTGTTATCTGCATAAGTCAGATACAGATATTTTTCTGAACCCATATGTTCAGCAATATCAACATGAGCAGTTAAAGAGAACTTGCCCTTGCCTGCATGTACATTTTCAGGTCTTACACCAAGAATTACCTTCTTGCCAACGTAGTTCTTAATATTCTTCTTTTCACAAGGAATGGTAGTATCACCAAATGTCAGATAATACTTGTCACCCTCTTGAGTAACTGTTGCATCAATGAAGTTCATCTGAGGAGAACCGATGAATCCGGCAACGAATAAGTTAGCTGGATCATTGTAGAGAGTCTGTGGTGTATCGTATTGCTGAATGTAGCCCTTCTTCATAACACAGATTCTATCACCCATAGTCATAGCTTCTGTCTGATCATGAGTTACATATACGAAAGTTGTACCAAGTCTCTTGTGAAGTTCACTAATCTGGCTTCTCATGCCAGCACGCAGCTTGGCATCAAGATTAGAAAGAGGTTCATCCAGAAGGAATACCTTAGGGTCTCTTACAATCGCACGTCCTAAGGCTACACGCTGTCTCTGACCGCCTGAAAGAGCCTTAGGCTTACGGTCAAGATATTCTTCAATTTCCAGAATCTTGGCTGCTTCCCTTACTCTTCTGTCGATTTCGTCCTTTGGCACTTTTCTCAGTTCCAGCGCAAAAGCCATATTGCGGTATACAGTCATATGTGGATATAGTGCATAAGACTGGAATACAAAGGCGATATCACGGTTTTTAGGTTCAACATCATTAACACGCTGATCACCAATATAAAGATCACCTGATGTAATATCTTCAAGACCGGCAATCATTCTTAAAGTTGTAGACTTACCACAGCCAGAAGGACCTACCAGTACAACAAATTCTTTATCATTAATATCAAGATTAAGACCATCGATAACAGTAACACCATTATCGTAAGTCTTGTTTACATTTTTAAAACTAATACTTGCCATTTTTTACTCCTATCCTTTAACAGCACCAGCTGCAACACCTTTAATAATATATTTCTGACAGAACAGATATGTAATAATGATTGGTAATACGGTTAAGAAAATCAGGGCCATAGATGCACCAATATCAACCTTGCCATAAGAACCTCTCAGATACTGAATCTGAATTGGAACTGTACGATACTTGGTGATATCCAGTACAAGATATGGTAACAGATAGTCATTCCATACCCACATCAGTTCCAGAATTCCAACAGAAATCATTGTAGGCTTTAACATTGGAAGCACAACCTGGAAGAAAGTACGGATAGGACCACAGCCATCAATTGCCGCAGCCTCTTCAATTTCCAGAGGTATGGACTTAACAAAGCCCGTAAACATAAATACAGCCAGACCGGCACCAAAGCCCAGATAAATAATTGGAATAGTATATGGTGTATTCAGCTTCAGCATATCAGCTGTAGTTGATAGAGTATACTGAACCATCTGGAAAGGAACAATCATTGAGAAAATACATAAGTAGTAAACAAAGTTGCCGAACTTAGAATTAACTCTGGCAATATACCAGGCAGCCATTGAAGTACATAACAGAATTAAGAATGTAGAAACAATGGAAATAAAGAATGAATAGAATACAGCCTGACCAAAGTTATAGTTACCCTGAGTCATACCATTGATATAGTTCTCAAAACCAACAAATGTTTCCGAATTAGGAAGCGCAAAGGTATTTAAAGAAATAGCTGTATTAGATTTGAATGAGTTAATGATTACTTCAAAAATAGGCATTACCCATAAAACACTTAAAAGTGTTAAGGCAATTGTCAGAATCCATCCCCATGGCTTAACTTTCTGAACATGTTTTTTCTTTTTTTCAGCCATTAGTTTTGTACCTCCTTAGAACGAGTCGCATTAAGCTGGATGATAGAAATAATAGCTACCATGATAAAGAACAGAACGGCTTTGGCCTGGGCTGTACCCTTGGCATATACACCCTGTGAATTAAATGAAGATGTAATATTTAAGGCCAGCATTTCAGTCATCTTAGTCTGTACGCCATTTTCAGTAACAATAGGCATACCAGCAGTCAAAGACAGGTTCTGATCGTAAAGCTTGAATGAATTGGTCAGTGTCAAGAATGTACAGATGGTAATTGAAGACATCATGTTTGGAATGATAACCTTGAACAGTGTCTGAGTGCTGGTAGCACCATCAATCTTGGCAGCTTCAATAATATCTTC
>DBOW01000057.1:15754-17143 GCA_002299675.1 Solobacterium sp. UBA636 | reverse complement strand
ACAAGTCCCCAGAATCCAAAAGTAGCGTTGGCTGTCAGATAAGTATTATAGGCACTTAAGATACCATCAAAAATCAGTTTCCAGATATAGCCTAAAACGATACCGCCGATCAGGTTAGGCATAAAGAATACGGTACGGAAAATATTTGTTCCCTTGATATTCTGTGTCAGGAAATAAGCGATGAAGAAGGCCAGAACATTGATTACTACAACTGAAACTAAAGTAAACAGCGCAGTATAGAAGAATGCTCTGACAAAAGATGGATCCTGGAAAGCCCTGATATAGTTAGTGAAACCGACAAAATTATTGGCGATTTTAGAAAAATCCAGCGTCATAATTTCTCTAACTGTCAGGAACTTAAAGAATGATAGATAGATACCAAAAATAAATGGCCATACAAATCCAATCAGGAATGCTAGAAACATAGGCATTAAAAAGAACCAGAACTTTTTCTGAATTGGTCTTCTGATAAGCTTAGAATTCACCGCATTATGATTGTGGGCCTTTTTCTTTTTGACTTTCATGTGTATTCCTCCCTTTCTATTTATCTTTCAGATACTATCTAATATCTCAAAGATAAAAATAAAGGCGGGAAGGATAACTCCCGCCTTTATATAATTATTCAGTTAATTAGTGAGTAGCAGCGTACTGAACAGCCCAGCCGTCAACGATTGCAGAAACAACCTTTGCCCAGTTATCATCTGTCTGTTCCTTACCATATGCCTGTAATGCAGAAACTACACCAGCTCTGAATTCATCAACGTTTGGAGTTGCATTGAATGCCCAGTCAACGTTGTAGTTACCAGCAGCCAGTAATGCGTTTGCATCAGCAAAGAATACGTTTGCAGGAGTCTTAGCTGACTTGAATGGAATTGGACCAAACTGTTCAGCCATCATTGTAGTACCTTCTTCAGAAGTTACAACCCACTTCATGAAGTCTAATGTTGCCTTCTGATCAGCTTCAGAAGCATTCTTGTTTACTGCCCAGCAGTTTTCAGTACCAGAAGCTAAACCAGCCTTTTCTTCTCCAGCTACGCCCATGTAGATAGGAATCATCTGAATGTTTTCAGCGCCTAAAGCACCAGATAATGCATCATATTCCCAAGTACCGTTCTGATAGAATACAGCCTTGCCTTCCTTCATTTCAGCTTCAGCAGCATCACCAGTTGCAGTGTTGTTAGCTACAGGATCTGTAGTAGAGTTGTTCAGATAAAGATCCCAGATGTTTCTAAATTCAGTATTCATATAAGCATCAGTAATTGTAGCTTCAGGAACTGACATAGACTTACCAGCATCTCTGAACTGATAGTATAAAGCAACACCTAATAAGTGACCTGAGAATCTCCAAGAAGAAGAACCATCAAGACCTGCGTTTGTGAATGCATCAAA
>DBOW01000057.1:11936-15630 GCA_002299675.1 Solobacterium sp. UBA636 | reverse complement strand
CCTTGTTTACGATAATACCATAAGACTCATAGCAATAACCGATTGAGTAAGTATAACCATCTTCACCAACCTGGTCAAATGAATGAGTAGTCATTTCATTGTAGACATCAGTTCCTCTTAAATCAAGAGCGTAGTCACCATAAGTAGCTACAGCACCAGCGTTACCAATCTGGAACATTGTTGGGGCACTTGACTTACCAAGTTCTGACTGAAGAGTTGTGTCGTACTCACCAGATGCAGCAGTTAACACCTTAACTTCAACACCAGTCTGTTCAGTATACTTTTTAGCAAGCTCCTGCCATGCAGTATCTGCTTCAGGTTTAAAGTTTAAGTAATAAACTTTTCCAGCAGCAGATGAATCATCTGTTTTGCTGCCGCAGCCTGCAAGTGTTAAAACCATGAAAACTGCAACAAGCACTGTTAAAATTTTTTTCATATGTATCCTCCTAAAAATTTTTAACACATATCTATAATAACGCTTTCAAATATGAAATGTAAGCCTTTACAAAAAACTTATAAAAATTTGTATCTTTTTTTGTACACTGTCAGGAAAAAAAGTAAAAAAAGAGCTGTGCATATGCACAACCCTTAATTTTTAGTCTTTCTTCTTGAAAAATCTGACTTCGCCACGTTTCTTTTCAGGCTTTGGCTCATCTTTTTCTTTTCTTTCTTCCCTATCCTTTTTCTCAGGTTTAGGAAGCAGATCCTTGGCTGATACCGAAACACCCTTGTCGTTTATTTCAGTTACCTTAACCTTAATCTTGTCACCAATCTTTAAGACATCTTCTGGCTTGTCTACTCTATCATGTGAGATCTTTGAGACATGCAGAAGCGCATCATGTCCTGGCCATAATTCAACGAAGGCGCCAAACTTTTCAAGTCTTAATACAGTAGCTTCATAGATATCACCAAGCTTGGCTTCTCTTGTAATGTTTAAGATCATTTCTTTGGCTTTGTTGATAGTTTCTCTATCCATATGATAGATTACAACTCTTCCTTCATCAGAAATATCAATCTTGACATTGTCGCAGGCTTCAATAATTGAATTAATAGTTTTGCCGCCTGTACCAATAACTTCTCTGATCTTATCAGCTGGAATATCAAAGCTGTCAAGCTTAGGTGCATACTTAGATACATCTGGTCTAGGTTCTCTGATAGCTGTTTCCATATTATCCAGAATCTCAAATCTGCCCTTCTTAGCCTGAGCTAAAGCCTCTTTGAAGATTTCTCTAGTGATACCCTTACACTTGATATCCATCTGTAAAGCAGTAATACCTTCTCTTGTACCAGCTACCTTGAAATCCATATCGCCATAGTGGTCTTCCATACCCTGAATATCAGTCAGGATTGAATAGTTATCACCTGTAGTAATTAAGCCCATGGCAACACCGGCAACCATTGCCTTGATAGGTACACCAGCTGCCATAAGTGACATTGTACCGGCGCAGATAGATGCCTGTGAAGATGAACCATTTGATTCCAGTACTTCGGCAACTGTTCTAATGGCATATGGGAATTCTTCCTGTGAAGGCAGTACCTGCTTCAGAGCTCTTTCACCTAAGGCACCATGGCCGATTTCTCTTCTTCCTGGGTTGCCCATTCTGCCAACTTCACCAACTGAATATGGCGGGAAGTTATAGTGGTGCATGAATGTCTTCTCTTCAACTTCAGTAAGATCATCAATAATCTGATTATCACCTAAAGCACCTAAAGTTGTAACAGATAATACCTGTGTCTGTCCACGGGTAAACATGGCTGAACCATGAACTCTAGGCAATAAATCAACCTGAGAATCTAATGGTCTTAATTCATCAAGCTTACGGCCATCAGGTCTAATCTTTTCTTCAGAAATAAGTCTTCTTACCTCTTCAGCAACAATATGTTCGCAGTATTCGCCTGCATGTTTAGCCAGTCTTTCTCTTTCTTTTTCACTTAATGATTCATCATTAAGGAAATGATCCTTCATTTCATTGGTTGCGTTATCAATAGCGGCATAAGATTCAAGCTTATCCTTGATAGATACAGCAGCTTCTAGCCTTGCCTTGCCGTTTTCATTTACATATTCCTTAACAGCTGGATCAATATCATAAAGAACTACTTCCATCTTCTCCTTGCCTACCTTGGCAATGATTTCTTCCTGGAAAGCACATAATTCCTTAATTCTTTCATGACCAAACATCAGTGCATCAAGCATCAGATCTTCTGAAACTTCCTTAGCACCAGCCTCAACCATGTTTAAGGCATCCTTGGTACCGGCAACAGTCAGATCAATCAAAGACTTCTCAGCCTGTTCAACAGTTGGGTTAACGATGAACTCGCCATCAATATAGCCAACCTTTACGCCGGCAATTGGCCCGTCAAATGGAATATTGGAAATACATAAAGCCAGTGATGCACCAAACATCGCAGCCATCTCAGGAGAACAGTCAGTATCTACTGATAATACAGTATTTACAACCTGAACTTCATTTCTGAAGCCTTCCGAGAACATAGGACGGATTGGTCTATCAATCAGTCTTGCGGTTAAAGTGGCATGTTCACTTGGTCTTCCTTCTCTTCTTAAAAATCCTCCAGGGATTTTACCTACAGAATATAATTTTTCCTCAAACGAAACAGTTAGAGGAAAGAAATCAGTGTCCTTTGCCTGTGAGCTAGCACATGCAGTGGACAGTACAACGGTGTCCTCGTAGCGGACAAGAGCAGACCCCCCAGCCTGCTTTGCGACTTCGCCAGTTTCGATCGTAAGTTTACGACCATAGAAGTCAAAAGTAAAAACTTCCTTCATCTTTTCTCTCTTTCTTTACTAACTTATTAATATTACCATAATCAGATAAAAAAGAGGTAATTTAAATTACCCCTCAATGTTCAAAAACTCATTTACAGTCTCATCACCCTCTAAAAGAATAATGTTTATACCCTGTTTTACCAGTTCCTTTGCCTTTGTTTCCTTGGAACCGGCATCTGTACCTATCAGTACCGCATAGGTCTTTTTAGAGACGCTGGATGCGCATTTGCCACCTCTTGATTCAATTATTTTCTGATAAAAATCTCTAGGATGACTTAGGGTACCGGTTATCACAAAGGTCTTTCCTTCAAAGTCATTTGAACTTACTTTTATTTCCTTTGGTTTAACACCCTTTTCAAGCAGATTATGTATCTCCTTTACAAAATCTTCATTCTGGAAAGTATCATAAACTCCATCAGCCATGATTTCACCAAATTCATCAATACTCAACAGTTCATCCCTTTTACAGTGAATCAAAGACTCAATATCCTTATAGTATCTGGCCAGATCTTTCGCTGTCGCCCGACCAATAAAAGGAATAGATAAAGCGTAGATAAACTGATCAAGTTCAACATCCTTGGAGTTCTCTATCGAAGTCAATAAATTATCTACCTTCTTTTCACCAAACTTCTCCAGTTTTAACAGTTCTTCTTTATGATCTTTAAGATCATAGATTGAAGAGAATGTTGTGATTAAACCCAGATCATAGAACTGATCAACAATTGATTCACCAAGTCCCACAATATTCATCGCATTACGGCAGGCAAAATGTTCCAGTTTCTTCTTCATCTGGGCCTTGCATAAAGGATTCTCACAAAAGTGCAGTGGTCCATCACGATATATATGACCACCACATACCGGACAGCTTAAAGGTGAGGCAAATCTTGTTTTGCCTGTAATGTCTCTGCC
>DBOW01000057.1:11430-11816 GCA_002299675.1 Solobacterium sp. UBA636 | reverse complement strand
CCTCTCCCTTTTCATTCATTAAAGGAAGAGTGGTCATATATTCATAGTTATTTAATGTAGCTTTGGTTATGTGTGTACCACCAAGAGATACCTCTTCAAAGTTGGCTACCGGTACAACTCTGCCTGTTTTTCCTACCTGCCACTCTACATCAATAATTGTAGTAATTGCCTGCAGAGGCTTGAACTTATAGGCGAAGGCCCACTTAGGTCCCTTCTCGGAATAACCTATTTCCTCTCGTAACTTAAGATCATTAACCTTTATGACAAGTCCATCACAGACTGCATGTGGAAACTTATCTAAGCCGTTTAAGACATTAAAACCGTCTTCATCATTGATTAAGCCGTGCATTCTGGTTTCAACTATTTCTCTTAAGTCATTAAAATTA
>DBOW01000057.1:5258-11360 GCA_002299675.1 Solobacterium sp. UBA636 | reverse complement strand
TCACTGTCCTTAGATATAGTATCAGCTAAAGAATTAACACCTGTATCATAGAAAATTACTTCAATACCCTTACCCTTAACATCCTCAGGATTAACCTGACGCATAATACCGCTTACAGCATTTCTGGGATTGGAATATTCACCTTCGAGATTCTTTTTAAAATAGTCATAAGGGATAATAGCTTCTCCTCTTATTTCATATTCCTCAGCTTTAATTTCAAGAGGATAAACAGAATCTGTATTTTTGAAGTTATCGGTAATAAGATCACCGATATAACCATTTCCCCTGGTAGCCGCATTAACCAGTTTATAGTTTTCATAGTTAAGGTTACAGGTAATGCCATCAAATTTTGGCTCAATAAGCATTTCAGTTCCATCTCCTCCACACTTATTATAGAAATCCTGCAGTTCCTCTATTTCCTTAGCCTTCCTGTCAATTGATAATAAAGGTGTCTTATGAGTAAATTTAGGCAGAGTTGTTAAAACTCTTTTGGCTGCACCAACTCTTCTGGTTGGTGAATCAGCCATTTCTTTAAGTTCCGGATACTGTTTCTCCAGTTCTTCATATTCTTTATATAAACGATCATATTCAGCATCGGAAATCTCTGATATGCCCTCATCATAATAAAGCGTATCATAATGAGATATCATTTCCTTCAGTTTTAAAGCACGTTCAATTTTTTCTTCCATATCTACTCCACCGATTTGAGCGATTCAACCATTTCAATCTTTCTTAATGACTTTCTGGTGATCAGCATTACAATAACTGTAAATATTATGGTTATCGCAAAAGAAATTATATATGTAAAAGGCTTGATAGTGTAAGAGAACAGAATATTTTCCATATTAATAACCGTCATAATCACATTCTCCTCTATCTTGCCCAAAGGCAGACCAAGTACAGCTCCAATGAGTGTCAGTACCATTATTTCCTTAAAGATATAGCTGTTCACTTCACGGTTATTAAAGCCCAGTACCTTAAGTGTGGCAATTTCTCTTATTCTTTCAGATATATTTACATTAATCAGATTGATCAGTACCACAAAGGCCAGAGCACCTGCCACCACAATAACAACCACAACAATCAGATTCAAGGCTGATATCATATTGTTGAAATTGGTAATGGTACTTGAATGATCTGATATAGATTTAAAACTTTCATAGTCTTCAAGCATAGTCCTTAGGGAATCTGTATCATCGGTATTTAAGGCTATAGAATTGTATTCAGCTTTTTCATTAAAGACAGATTCATAATAATCTTTAGACATAAATATAAAATGTTCAAAATGCCACTCACAGATTTCCTCAATATAGACATCAGCCTTAATGCCATTCTTAGATTCAACTGTAACAGTATCGCCAGCCTTAAGACCCTCATTCATCGCAAACTTCTGAGATACTATGGCACCATTATTTGACAGCTTTATTTCCGTTTTAGTATCAGTCTTCAAAAGATTGAGTACATCATTATTCTTATCATATACTTCCAGAGTCAGAGTCTTGTTTTCTTCAGGAAGATAAGCTTTAGTAGAATAGCTCATAAAGGCAGTAACATCTTTGCATATATCTGATTCATTAAGCATATTCACTATTTCTTCTGTTTCGCTGTCATCTTCAAGATTTACTATCTGCATATATTTAAGAATAGTTTCATACTGTCTGGTTATAACCGAAGAAACACTGTCCTTGATGCCAAAACCCAGTACCAGCAGGGATGTGCAGCCAGCTACACCAATGACCGTCATAAAGAAACGGGTCTTATATCTTATCAGATTACGGGCAGTAACCTTTGATGTAAAGGTCAGACGTTTCCAGATAAAAGGAATTTTTTCAATAAAGGTTTTCTTGCCGGTTTTTGGAGCCACCGGTCTTAAAAGAGCAGCAGGATTATCTTTCAGGTTTTTATGTACTACAAATACAGTTACTAAAGATAAAAGCACTGTAAAAGAAACAATAGAAATAAATAAAGAATCCAGAGGTACAGCCAGTTTCATAGCTGGGAATTTATACATCAGTTTCCAGCAGGTATAGATAATTGTCGGGAATACAGGTAAACCGACTATAACACCCGCAATAGAACCAATAAGAGAAGCTGAAAGTGCATAAATAAGGTATTTATTAATTATTTCCCTTTTTGTAAAACCAAGCGCCCGGTAAGTACCGATAGTTAAACGCTGTTCATCAACAAGTCTTGTCATGGTGGTCAAAGATACAAGAGCCGCCACCAGATAGAACAGTAAAGGAACAGATACTCCAATAACACCCATCTGATCAGCTGAAGCCTTGAACATGGCGGATGAATACTGTTTATCTCTTTCCAGTATGTACCATCTGGCCTCCGGCAGATCATCAAGATCTTGCTGGGCCAGTCTTAACTCAAGTTCAGCTTTTTCTATTTCTTCATTAAATTTAACTACAGCTTCCTCATATTCTTTAAGACCATCTTCATATTCTTTTCTTCCCTCTTCAATCTGCGTATTATAGCTGTTAATCTTAATGCGAGTTGAGTTAACAAGACTATTTGATGAATCAACTACTGTCTGTAAAGCTTCTATTTCAGCCTTTAAAAGAATAAGTTCACTTACTTCATCTCTGTAGTTTTCGTTATTGATGACCTTAGGCAGATTCTCTTCAAAGCTGTTAAGCAAATCATAGCCTGTCTTATCGCTTAAGTCCTGAGCTTTAGTATTGAAATCTTTTTTAAGTTTGTATAATTTAGAATTAATACCGTTTACTTTAGTCTGAGCTTCATCGATGACATAATTCATTAATTCCAGATCGGTTTCCAGTGATACTATTTTTATCTGAGCTTCATCCAGCTGCTTCTTGGCATCATCAAGCTGACTCTGACCTTCTTCTTTCTGTTTTTCAAATTCAGCTTTTCCTTCATCGAGTTCAGCCTGGTATTTTTCTAAGAGATTGTCTCTGTGAAAGCTTTCCTGGTTTTCTGCAAGTTCTTCTATTTCGTTAACCGCTTTTTCAATGAAATACTCATAGCCATCAGAAAAAGACAGCTGTCTGGCGGCATTTTTAACAGTCAGATAAACCGAAGAATAATACTCATTCAGAAAAATGTCATTCATACCATAACATACAGCAGTCAGATCAAGATTGTTCAGATTGGAGGTAGTTGAAAACTTGGCCATGTGTTCTGGAGATTTGACTATACCGACAACTTTATAATGGGCAGATTTCAGATGATCTCTTACTTCATCATCTTTAAGGTAAACTGTAATAGTATCACCAACTTTAACAGTATTGTTTATGGTTCCGATAGGACAGTAAAGTATTTCATTAAACTTTTCAGGCATCCTGCCATCTGTCAGTTCTATTTCGTTTACCGTTGTCTCTGCTTCGGTAAAACGCAGTACCATTTCATTTTCTGAACCATTCTTTCGGGCATAGACATCCTGAAATTTAGATGCATGCAGTCTTTCGACAAAATTTAATTTTGATAATTCAGATATGTCTTCGCTGCAGAAACCAAACTGGGAAACCAGCTGGATATCCTGGAAACGATATTCATCATAGTACTTATCTACTGATTCAATCATGATTCTTCTGGTAGACATTAAGCCCATCATAAAAGATACGCCGATAAAAGTCATCAGGACCAGCGCAATAAATCTTTTATATGTACTTTTTATAAGTCTAAATGTCTCCTTTAAAAACATCAGTATTCAATATCCTCAGCCTTCTTTGGTTTCTTGTTCATCGTTACAGATTCAACATGGCCAGATTTAACTCTGATAATCTTGTTGCCCATATCAGCCAGAGCTGAATTGTGAGTAATCATTACCACTGTCATATGTTCATTAAACGCCATATCCTGAAGAACTTTTAAAACCTGTTTACCCGTAACATAATCCAGTGCACCAGTAGGTTCATCGCACAAAAGAAGCTTAGGATTTTTGGCAACAGCTCTGGCAATGGCTACTCTTTGCTGCTCACCACCGCTAAGCTGGCTTGGAAAAGAATCAAGACGGTTTTCAAGTCCTACCAGTTTTAAAACCTCAACTGCATCAAGTGGATCTTTGCAGATCTGCAAAGCCAGTTCAACATTCTCTCTGGCTGTGAGATTCTGAATCAGATTATAGAACTGAAAGACAAAGCCAATATCATTGCGTCTGTACTGACAGAGTTCATCATCATTATATGAGGCAATATTGTTGGCACCCACAATAACTTCCCCACTTGTAGCATTCTCCATACCGCCAAGGATGTTTAAAATAGTAGTTTTACCGGCACCAGAAGCTCCAAGTACAACTACAAATTCTCCTTCACTGATTTCAAAGTTTACATCTTCGATAGCTTTGATATCAACTTCTCCAACGTGATATATTTTTGTAACATTTTTAAATTCAATTAAAGTTTTCTTTTTTACCATGGCACACCTTAAATAGTTAAATAGATTATATCATTAATTAATTTTCTGTAATAAAATAATAAAGATGCCGATATAGTTCAAAGGCAAAACAAATCACTCGTAACGATTAGTTCTGAGTTCGATTCTCAGTATCGGCACCATAATATGTCAGAAAGTGCCCTATTTATGGGCACTTTCTTATTATTTCAAGCTCCATTTCAAGCAAATTATAGTTCTCAGTTTAAAGCAGATTCCCTATCTGAAAAATAAGCTGTATATCTGTACTATTTACATAGAGTTTTACAGTCAGCGAATCAGTCAATCACAATCTCATCCCTGTCTTTTTCCAGATAGAATATCTCTGTTTCACCTTTAAGTTTTTCCTTAATAAGCAGCGCAAGTTCTTCAATAGCTGGCATAAGCCTTTGCGAAGACTTAGGATCAACGGTTTCGATTATCATAAAAGCGCTGGTGGTATCTTCGCTTAAACAGGTTCTTACACATTCTCGATAGTTGAAGCAGCGGCATACTGCACCTTTTTCATCTTTGTAAATAATTTCTCCTTCATATGGTGGCTCACAGATATCACTGCCATAAGTAACAAATTCCTCATTGCCAAGAGCTTTGGTTAGTCTTATATTACCTTCAAATTTATCGATATCTTCTCCTCCACATGGCAGACCATATTTAAGAGAAATGGAGTTATAGATATCAACCAGTGGATTTATTGTGCCAATATCATTTCCCTTGCTTACTCTTTTTAACAGTGCTTCAATTGATGATCTGGCACCCTTTTTTGTCTTGAATCTGCTGTAGGCATCACGCCATGTCCTAATGACTTCATTCGAACTGAAGTTTTCATCTTCTATAAATTTAAGAGACTCTTTCTTGGCATCATCAAGAAGTGTGCGATACATGTTTTCGTCCCGGACATGGTTGTCTATGTTTTTACAGACAACTACTCCAAGCTTGTAGTCTGGAAATACTTCTTTGAATTCTTCTTCAACAATAAATTTCTTCATTCTGTCCTCCTTTAAAGAAAAAAACGTCACTACATGCTTCTTCTAAGGCCTAACGAAGCACATAATGACGTATACCCGGCGGTATTTATTGAATTTATTATAACAGAAAAAGAATATTACTGCATCTTATAATATGCTTATTAAATCGCTAGATTACTCAAGCTGAGTCTCGTTTATAATCTTTATTTCACCAGTATTGAGATTGACTTCATATTTTCCTACTACAGTTCCTTTATGATATTTAACTTCAAAAGAAACAAGGCCATCACTCTCCCTCATTGAAACTATGCCAAGACCAAACGGAGAATAGTATACCTTAATACCAGTATCAATATTTTTAATTATATTGCCATCATAATCTATTACAGCCAGCTGATAAGTAGAGTTTAGATAATTATCATTCTGCTTAAAATTATCCTTTTCACAGCCATAGAGCACTGTAAAAGTTCTGTTGGTATTTCTTTTAACAGCCAGAATGAATCGATATCCATCATCAATTTCACCCAGCCTGAAATGATCTTCGAGTTTATAGCTTAATATTCCCTTTTCATAAATATGGAAATAAGTATTGCCGAAAAAGTAAACGTCTCCATTCATAAAGAAGCCAAAATCCGCATTCCCGCCATACATTCCGCCTGTTGCTTCAAGATAATAGGCTTTAAGGTTATCATCTACAAAATAGACATCCGAAAAAGAAATATCTCCACCACCATAA
>DBOW01000057.1:1693-5193 GCA_002299675.1 Solobacterium sp. UBA636 | reverse complement strand
GGAGAAGTGCTTTAGTATCAATATCAACAGTAAATTTTTTCTCAACCAGATCTGCATAGACAACAGTCGGATAATCTTCACAGTAAATTTTAAGAATATTATCCTTTAATTCGTATCTGGTTTCAAAACCCAATAACAGCATTCCCGGTATTTTAATATCGTTTTCAAAACTGTCGATAAGAGCATTATCTTTAAATTTTTTGACAATGAAATTATTATTCTCTTTATATATAGCAATCTCATATTCAGCAGAATCTTCACAGTAACATAAACTGTATATATTGCCGGAACTATCCAGCATCTTAAAATAGCCATTTTCATCAAATGTATATGTATAAGAATACTGAGTCATATAATCTTCAGAATATTTAATCAGTACATAGGCTGTGAAAATATCACCTTCCTGTTCCATATAAAGAATATCGGCATCGCCTGAATAATTTTCTTCCCGCCAGTCATAGACAGGTGTAAGTGTGTTATCTTCTGAATTATAGTTTTCTGAGTACTTAAGGTATTCCCTGGCCGTATTTATATCAACACCGTAATATTCATTAAATAGCAGTGCATAATTATCTATACCGAAATCATTCAGTTCTTTGCCATTACGGTAATAGTATTCATGTTCGATGGCATTCTGAAAGTCTCCATAGTTGTTGCTTCCACTTTCATATTCAAAATTAAAATATAGCCAGTAAATCCAGGTAATACGGTCTTTAATGACGGTTTCAACATCTTTATCTATATCTTTGCGGCTGTCTGAATAAGTCCCGAAAGGACTGTTTTCTTCCATGACACTTATTTCTTCGCTGTCGGATTCTGTTGGAACGTTATCAGGAACTGTTTCATCTTTTTTGACGCCACATGCCGTACACAAAAGCAGAACTGCACAAAGCAGAATTATAATTTTCTTCATTATGATTGTTTCTCCTTAAGAAAATTATAACAAAAAAAGGATGATTTTACTCATCCTTGCATGTTTAACTATTTTCTTAAGCCTAATCTATCAACTAATGAACGGTATCTGTTGATATCTGTTCTCTTCAGGTACTCTAAGAAGTTTCTTCTCTTACCTACCATCATTAACAGACCTCTGTTAGAATGGAAATCGTTCTTGTTCTTCTTCATATGCTCTGTAAGCTTGTTGATTGTAGCAGTCAGTACAGCAACCTGTACTTCTACTGAACCAGTGTCGCCTTCAAAACGGGCATACTCTTTGATAATAGCTGTCTTTTCTTCCTTAGTTAACATTTTAAATTCTCCTTTATTCTAAGACCAAACTACCCAAGTCTAAAGTCGGAGTACTTTTAAACATAGATAGAATGCTTAATTATGATACCCTAAATCAGCCAAGAAAATCAACCAGAATATGATTTAAAATCTCCCGGTCTGTACATATCAGGTGATTATCATTAACTTTAAGATAATTACTGTTCTTTTTAATAGCTTCAGAATAATAATCTAAAGGATTAAAACCGTATTTATCTTTAAATACACTGATATTCAGCCCCTCTTCCAGTCTTAAGGACATCATCAGATTTTCGAAAGCTTCGTCTTCATTGGAAAGAATCTCGATATTTTCTATTAACTCAGAATTGTTTAAATAAGTCTTTATATTATTAGTCTTCTCAATTCTCTGATGATTATATTTAGAAGTAGAACCAGGACCCAGTGCCAGATAGTCATCATAGTGCCAGTAGCCCAGATTGTGTTTTGATTCATAGCCAGGAAGACAGAAGTTGGCTATCTCATACTGATGATAGCCATATTTAACAAGCGTATCTACAATATATTCATACATATCAGCTTCAGTATCTTCATCTAAGGATTTATAGCCTTTCTTGCCAAATACCGAGTTTTCCTCAACAGTTAATGAATAAAGAGAAAGATGTGGAACCTTCAGACTTAAGGCATCTTTGACGGTTTTCTTAAGTGATTCCATAGTCTGACCTGGAAGCGAGTACATAATGTCAATGGATATATTGTTTATACCCTTATCTCTTAAAAGATTAACTTTGTCCTTTACATCATCAAAACTGTGATGGCGGTTCATCAGTTTCAGCTCACTATCATCGGATGACTGTAAGCCCATGCTGATCCTGTTTATATTGTGTTTAAGAAAGATATTTATTTTTGATTCAGTTAAGCTTTCGGGATTGGCTTCAATGGTATATTCTTTTACTTTTTTTGAATAATTATCAAAATTAGATAGTAATTTATCCAGTTCCTCATCAGATAAAGCGGTGGGAGTACCACCGCCTATATAGATAGTTTCATAATTATCTGAACATTCTTTGGTTTCTTCCTTTATTCTGTTCAGATACAGTTCTGCCGACTTTTTATCATATACCCGATGACAGAAATCACAGTATGAACAGATAGTTCTGCAGAAAGGAACATGAACATAGAGATGCTTAATCATCGTCATCCAATGAAAGAACAGCCATGAATGCTTCCTGTGGTATTTCAACCGAACCGACAGCCTTCATACGCTTCTTTCCTTCTTTCTGTTTCTCTAAGAGCTTCTTCTTACGTGAGACGTCGCCACCATAGCACTTGGCCAGTACATCTTTTCTTAAAGACTTGATATTGGTTCTGGCAATTACTTTGTTGCCGATAGCCGCCTGTACCGGTATTTCAAACTGCTGCTTAGGAAGCAGTTCCTTCAGTTTGGAAGTTATGGCCTGACCACGTGGATAGGCAAAGTCACGATGGACAATTATCGATAAGGCATCGATGATTTCACCATTAAGCAGTATATCCATCTTAACCAGATTGGACTTCTTGTAGCCGATCAGTTCATAGTCTAAGGAAGCATAGCCTCTGGTTACTGATTTGAGTTTATCAAAATATTCAAAAATAATTTCTGATAAAGGCATCTCATAGTTTAACTGATTACGGTTGTCATCAATATAAGTCATATCAATATAGATACCACGTTTCTTCTGCGAGAGTTCCATTACGGCACCGATATATTCATTTGGCACCATGATTGAAGCTTTTACATATGGTTCCTCGATATAGTCGATTACAGTATTGTCTGGCATCATTGAAGGATTATCAATCATTTTAATGGAACCATCAGTTAAGGTTACTTTATAGACAACTGATGGAGCAGTGGCGATCAGATTCATGCCATACTCCCTTTCAAGTCTTTCCTGAATAACTTCCATATGCAATAATCCAAGGAAACCTAGACGGAAACCAAAGCCCAGTGCCTTGGAAGATTCAGCTTCAAAGGTTAAAGATGAATCATTAAGCTGCAGCTTTTCTAAAGCATCTCTTAAGTCATTATACTTATTGTTGTCAGTTGGATACATGCCGCAGTAAACCATCGGATTCATCTTGCGGTAGCCCGGTAAAGGATTTTCACATGGATTGTCGTTTAAAGTAACTGTATCGCCAATATGAACATCCTGTATTGATTTGATAGCCGCACAGATATAGCCGACATCACCAGCGGAGAGTTCATTTCTTTTAATCTCATATGGTGTTTTTACACC
>DBOW01000057.1:0-1578 GCA_002299675.1 Solobacterium sp. UBA636 | reverse complement strand
CCACGGTATGAATCATAATAGGAGTCAAATACCAGTGCCTGCAGCTTATTAGTTTTATCACCCTTAGGACAAGGCAAATAGTTTACAATACCTTCCAGTACCTGATCGACATTTAAACCGGTCTTGGCCGAAATACAGGGTGCATTGGAACAGTCTAAGCCAATAACATCTTCTATTTCCTTCTTGGTTCTTTCAACATCAGCAGAAGGCAAATCTACTTTATTGATAACTGGAAGAATCTCCAGATCATTGTCTAAAGCCAGATAGACATTGGCCAGAGTCTGGGCTTCGATACCCTGTGAGGCATCGACAACCAGTATTGCCCCATCGCAGGCGGCCAGAGATCTAGATACCTCATAAGTAAAGTCCACATGTCCTGGTGTATCAATCAGATGAAAAAGATATTCTTCACCATTTTTAGCCTTATATTTAAGTTCAACCGCATTGAGCTTAATGGTAATGCCTCTTTCTCTTTCCAGATCCAGAGAATCCAGAATCTGAGCTTCCATCTCTCTTTTGGAAACCGTTTCCGTAAGCTCGAGAAGACGGTCAGCCAGAGTTGATTTACCATGGTCAATATGCGCTATAATTGAAAAATTTCGAATGTTTTCTTTATTCATAAGTTTCCCTTGTCTTAACATTAACTAAATTTCTGCCCGCTCCATTAAAGAAAGATCTGGCATCCATTTCATTTTTGCCCTCCGGCTTTATCTTAAGTACTTTAATAAAACCATTAATGGCATCTATTCTAAAGTAATTATTTTCCAGACCCCTTATTAATCCGGCATCTGTATCATTACAGTATTCAAAATCAACAGAAATCAATTTATATTTCTTATCATTGGCCACAAAATAGGCGCCAGGATTATCCAGCAAACCTCTTATATGGTCATATACCTTCTTTACATCATCATTGAAGGAGATAAACTCCTCTTCCTTTGTGATATTGTAGGTATATGTAGCCTCAGCATTATCCTGTTTAATGGCTTTATAGTTGCCCTTAATATACTCAGGCAGAAACTTAAGCAGCATATCAAGTGCCAGATTGGATAATTTATTGAATAAAGTGGCATTGGTATCATGAATATCAATTGGCATCTCTTCCTGATAAAGAATATCACCCTCATCCATCTTTTCATTCATGAACATGATGGTTATACCAGTTTTATCTTCACCATTCATGATGCTTCTCTGTATTGGAGCACCACCTCTGCCCTTAGGCAAGAGTGAACCATGGGTATTGATGCACTTATATTTTGGATATTCCAGCAAAGCCTTAGGTATAATCTGACCATAGGCACAGGTAATAATAAGATCTGGTTCTAAAGAGAGTACCTCTTCATATTCCTTTCTGATTTTATATGGTGTTAATACCTTTAAACCATGACTTAAAGCCATTTCCTTGACTGGAGATGGCGTTAAAATTCTTTTTCTTCCTACTTCTTTATCAGGCTGGGATACAACTCCAACAATGTTATAGTTATTTTCTACAAGTCCCTTAAGCACATTAGAGGCAAACTCTGGAGTGCCCATAAACACAATTCTAATATCTTTTTCCATGTCCACTATTATAGCATT
>DBOW01000029.1:29289-46954 GCA_002299675.1 Solobacterium sp. UBA636 | reverse complement strand
GCCATCTTTTGAGCTACAACTTTTAAAGGTGCCAGTACACCTTAGATATTTCTATCTACATGAATATTATACTAAATTTTGAAGAAACTATACATAGGAGTGTTCAACTTCAACAACCGCATAGTAAGGTCCACCATCGAGTTTGTTGATTTCCTGTTCAATGGTTGAAGCCAGTTTTTCATGTGATATGTGATCATCACTTGGAATAACGCAGTCAAAGACTACATTGGTATGGGTATTGCCCTTTACAATTCTGAAATCATGGATATTGTATTCAGGATTGATTTTCTTTACTATCTCTTTAACCTTAGGCTGAAGCTTAATAACTGTTTCATCTTCAAAGTCAACCGGATCCATATGAATGGTGGCAGTGATATTGAATTTATTCAGAATCTCTCTTTCGATATTATCGATTTCATCGTGCATATCCATAATGTTACAGTGGCAGTCAACCTCTGCATGCAGCGTCAGAAATCTCTGAGTAAGACCATAGTCATGAAGCATCAGATCATGAATACCATGAATCTCTTTATGAGCCATGATGGTGTCTTCTATTTCTTTGATCAATTCCCTGTCTGGTGCCTTGCCCAGAATTGTTGACATTACATTGGAAAATATTTCAATTCCGGATTTAAGAATGAATACAGAAACAATTAAACCGATCAGGGCATCGACATTGATATTTGTCAGCTTATAGAAAACAAGTGAAGCCAGAGTAGTAAAGGTCATGATAGAGTCATTTAATGAATCCTGACAGGCTGCCATCAGGGTTTCTGATTCAATCAGTTTTCCAGCTTTTTTGTTCATATAGTACATCAGCAGCTTAATAGAAATAGATATTACCAGGACCAGAATAGCTATATAGCTGAAGGATAATTCTTCAGGATGAATTATCTTCTTTATGGAATCCACAAAGGCAGTAATGCCCATATAGACGATAAGGAAGGCTACTATCATGCCGGAAATATATTCCATACGGCCATGGCCATAAGGGTGATCCTTATCCGCATGTTTATTGGCCAGTTTGAAACCAAACAGAGTCGCTACATTGGAGCCAACATCTGAAAGGTTGTTTAAGGCATCGGTTCTGATGGAAATGGAATTGGTTATAAAAGATATAATCAGCTTGATAGTAACCAGAACCAGATTCAGAAAGATGGAAAAGATCGAGATAAAGGTACCATATCCTTCTCTGACTTTTACATCTTTGGTATTCTTGTAGTCCTTTACAAAAATTTTGGTTAAAATTTCAAACATAATATATTTGAAAGAGGCTTTATTCAGCCTCTTTGTTCTCCTTTTCATTTACGTATTTAATAACCAGGTGACGCTTGCTTCCCTCACCGATGGAAACAGTTGTAACACCCTTAAAATCCTGCAGGTACTGATGAATAACCTTTCTTTCATCATTTGGCATTGGATCAAGTTCAGCATCTACATGAGACTTCACAACTTCCCTGGCCACTCTTCTGGCAATTGCCTTTACCTTCTTGTAGCGGTCTTCTTTGTAGTGATTTACATCAACTATGACATTGATGCGCTTGTGGAAAGTTGAATTAACCGCAGCTTTCAGAACTAAGGAGATAGCCCTCAGGGTCTGACCCGCCTTGCCAATAATGATGGCATTGTTCTCGGCATCAAGAACTACACGATATAGTGGAGTATTGTCCTGGCCTTTTTCCTCAATGATTTCAATGGAAACACCAAGGTTAAGTTCAGTGAAATAGTTTCCTAAATAGTCGAAGATAAAGTCCTTGATATCTCTTGGAGTGTAGGCTTCAACAGTAACTGATGAACCTAAACCCAGAATACCCTTCTTTTCTTCGGTAACTGTATATGTAATTTCTTCTAAAGTACAGCCATCAGCTTCAGCGATGTTCTTAAGTACTTCATCTAATGTTTTTCCGGTATACTGTTTCATTTGAACTCCTTATTTTTCAGCCTGCTTATCGGCAATTATCTGCATAACGATAGTCTTGATAATATTCACAACTGAAGAAATACAGTAGTATAAAGACAGCGCAGTTGGCCAAGAAATCATGATGAAGGCAATAAAGATTACCATACCATAAGTCATCATCGCATTAGGATTCTTAGGTTCCTCATAATGTTTATGATGCTTCTCTGCTTCCTTCTTGGCTTTAATTTTGTTGATCAGCTGTGGCATTAATACCGAAACAAGCTGACATAAAATCATTGCCACATAGATTACAAGGAGCGGCCAGTCCTTATTCACAAAGGCTTCTTTTGGTGTAAGAGCCAGAGTATAGCCCAGGAATGTACCATTTAATACAGCTGAAGATCTTCTGACTGCCGAATACATCGCAATCAGAATTGGGAACTGTAAGAATGGGGCAATCAGTGAACCCAGAGGATTGATGTCATACTTCTTATATAAAGCCTGCATCTCATTAGACATACGCATCTGGGATGCCTGATCATCTCTTCCTTCATATTTCTTCTGAATCTTCTGCAGTTCTGGCTGGATTGTATTCATCTTCTGCATCTGCAGATTAGACTTGAATGTCAATAACACCAGAGCCACGTTAATTACTACTGTAACTAAGACAATGCCCCAGAATACTGAACCAGTCCAGTTAGCCAGATAGTTGATAGCCTGAGCCAGAGGCCAGATCAGGATGGCTTCAAACAGTCCGCCTGTTTCCATTACCTTGCTGAGGCTTGTATCCATCGCAATTTCCGAAAAGTCTGTTGAGCAGCCTGTCAGCATGAATAACATCAGCACAACAGCCATTATTTTCCATTTTCTGTTAATTTTCATAAAATCTCCCTTTAATTCACACCATTATATTATAGCTTTTTTGATAAGCTTTTCCAAACAACATTTATTTTCCTGATAACTATTTTCCAGATATTTTTTCTTGACTATCACTATCAGATCGTATGGACAGTTTTCATAATCAAAGCTTTCAATAAACATCATTCTCAGCTGCCTCTTGATTTTATTGCGGACAACCGCATTCCCCATTTTCTTTGATACCGAAATACCCACTCTTGCATGATCTAAAGCTTTCTTATCAAAATAAACAAGAAAAACAGCATTTCCCACAGTATGCTTCTTTGCGATTATTCTCGAGAATTCCTCGTTCTTTTTAATGCGGTTTTCCTTTTTCATAGCTATAAAAGAAAGGTCTCTTGCGAGACCTTATTAAGCAGATAATACCTTTCTACCCTTTGCACGACGTCTAGATAATACCTTACGGCCACCCTTAGTTGCCATGCGGGCTCTGAAACCATGTGTATTTTTATTTTTTCTCTTACTTGGTTGATACGTTCTCTTTGTTGCCATTTTCTAATTCCTTTCGTTTTCCGATTACCGTAATATAATACTATTTTTGAATCAAAAATGTCAATCAAAACAGAAAGCTTTTTAAAAATTATAACTGTCCGCTGTACTTAAGCTCCTCCAGATGCTCAATCGCCTTATCAGTCGCAATACGTCCCTTGGGGGTACGGTTGATAAAACCTATCTGCAGAAGATATGGCTCCACTACATCTTCCAGAGTAACTGTTTCCTCGCCGATTGCCGAAGCCAGAGACTCAATACCGACTGGTCCCCCTTTAAAGCGTTCAATCACTCCTCTTAGATATTTGATATCCACCTTGTCTAAGCCCAGACAGTCGACTTTCAGCTTATTAAGACTGTCTTTTGTAACATCTACATCAATACTGCCATTATTCTTTACCAGGGCGAAATCTCTCACTCTTCTAAAAAGCCTGTTGGCAATACGTGGTGTACCTCTGGATCTGCGGGCTATTTCATTGACAGCCAGCGGATCAATATCCGAGCCATAGACTCTGGCTGTACGGTTAATTATGGTTTCCAGTTCATCGATTGTATAAAACTCCAGATGATGGCTGTAGCCAAAACGGTCTCTTAATGGCGCAGAAATAGAACCAGCACGGGTAGTTGCCCCGACAAGTGTAAAAGGCGGCAGATCTATTCTGATTGATCTGGCTCCCGAATCCTTGCCCACCACTATATCAATCACATAATCTTCCATTGCCGGATAAAGTATTTCTTCAACCGTCTTGGGAAGACGGTGAATTTCATCGATAAAAAGCACATCACCCGGCTCAAGTCCGGACAAGATAGCTGCCAGATCACCAGGCTTTTCGATACTTGGTCCTGAAGTAACCTTGATGTGCGAATGCATCTCATTAGCTATCACAAAAGCCAGTGTCGTCTTGCCAAGACCTGGAGGACCATACAAAAGAATATGATCTAAAGCTTCATCTCTTATCTGAGCAGCCTTGATAAAAACATCCAGATTATCCTTAAGATCCTTCTGACCAACATATTCATTCAGATACTGAGGTCTTAGACTCAGTTCATCCTCACTCTTGATTGAGGCATTTAAAATATCATTTCTTTCTTCCATACTATTTCTTCAAAAGACTTAATGCCTTGCGCAGATACTCAGATTCCTCTAACTGCTCAGCAGCAATCTGTTTAATTACCTTCTTAATCTCAATCGGCTTATAGCCCAGGGATTTAAGTGCCTCGGCTACATCGTTCAGTTTTTCATTATCAATCCTGTCACTCTTATCTTCTTCAGCTTTGGCAATCTTGCCTCTTAAATCAAGAATCAGCTGGGAAGCTGTTTTGTTTCCTACTCCCGGCAGAGATTTAATGTAGGATACATCCTCATTTTCAATTCCTTCCACAAGTCTTTCATAAGTGGTACCTTTAAGAATGCCCATTGCCATCTTGGGACCAATTCCCTTGACTGAAATCAGTTTGACAAAAAGATCATATTCATCAAGCGAATTAAAACCAAATAAAGAAATATCATTTTCCGAAACACTCTGATATGTATAAACCATCAGCTCATCACCTTTACTTAATTCAATACAGTGAGGATAACTGATGCGAAAACCAATATTGCCGGTATCCAGAAGAATCTGATCCTTTACAATATGAACTACTTTACCCTTTAAAAATCCAATCATATATACATAATACCATACATTAAGTCTTTTTCTCCTTAATATATTATTGCCGGAAATCCTCAAAATTCCTCACTAAAAAAAGAGATTTCTCTCTTTTTTAGTCATTTTCGTCAATAAATTCAAAACCATAGTCCCGAATATAGACTCTGTCACCATCTTTACAGCCCTTTTCTCTTAAGGCATCATCAATCTTCATCTTAGACAGGGTTCTTGAAAAACGCATTACAGAATCTTCATCCTTAAAGTTGGTATTCGCAAAAAGTCTTTCAATCTTATCGCCCTCAACCCTAAAGACACCATTGCCCTCATTGAAGACTTTGAATTCCTCAGGCTTTTCAAAGGTGTAAACAACTTTTTCATTTTCCTTAGTATTTTCATAAAGCGGAAATACCGGAATAGTCTTTAACATATCCTTCAGACGATATAGTACTGGTTTTAAACCCTCGTTGATGATGGTTGTGGTTTCATAAATCTCAACATCAGGATACTTCTTCTTAAAACGCTCAAGATTTTCTTTTGCGTTATCCAGATCCATCTTGTTGGCAATTACAAGCTGTGGGCGTTTGTCGAGATTTCCAGGATAGTCCTTCAGTTCTCTGTTGATAATTTCATAATCCTCAAGCGGATCACGATATTCACCGCCCATATCAATAACATGAAGAATTACCCGGCATCTTTCAATGTGCTTCAGAAACTCATGTCCAAGACCCTTGCCCTTTGAAGCACCCTCAATAAGACCAGGCAGGTCGGCTATGACAAAGGAATCGCTGTCAATGCGCACCATGCCAAGCTGCGGCTTCAAAGTTGTAAAAGGATAGTCAGCTATTTCCGGTCTGGCACTTGATACAACCGACAGCAGTGTTGACTTTCCAACTGACGGGAAACCGACAAGCCCTACATCGGCCAGCAGTTTGAGCTCAATCTCCACTGTTTTTTCTTCGCCTGCTTCACCAAGCTGAGAATATTCTGGAGCAGAGTTTCTTGCGGTAGCATAGTGACGATTGCCTTTGCCGCCCCTGCCGCCTTTACAGATGACTTCTTCCATGCCGTTTTCATTCAAGTCAGCCAGTACGCTGCCGCTTCCCAGATCTTTAATAATTGTTCCAACCGGTACCAGAATGGTTACATCATCTCTGGATAAACCATAGCGGTTGTTTCCTCCGCCATTGGCACCATCTTCCGCTCTGATCATTTTGGAATACTTCAGATCAAGAAGTGTTGATTTATTGGAATCGGCTTTAAAGACAATTGAACCGCCTCTTCCGCCATCTCCGCCATCAGGTCCACCAAGCGGATTATATTTTTCTCTTCTGAATGAAGTTAAACCATTGCCGCCATTTCCGGCCTTCAGTTTAATCGTAACTTTATCAATAAATTGCATAATCTTTTACCCAACAAAAAAGGCCCTAAGGCCTTTAATTCACTAAGCAGCTGGATATACAGAAACTTTCTTTCTGTCTTTGCCTAGACGTTCATACTTAACAATTCCGTCAACTGTACAGAATAAAGTATCGTCGCCACCCTTCATAACATTTGTACCAGGGTGAATCTTAGTACCTCTTTGACGATAGATGATAGAACCCGCAGTAGCGAATTGACCATCAGCTAATTTTGCTCCTAATCTCTTAGAATGAGAATCACGGCCGTTCTTTGTAGAACCTACACCTTTTTTAGAAGCGAAGTATTGAATATTTAAGACATATCTCATATGTTTTACTTCCTTTCTACTTTGATAAATTCACTATAAGACTCTTCAATAGTCTTAAGTTGAAATAACACAAGTTCGAGATAATCATCACTCTTAACATCAGGTTTATCAATGATGATTTCGATGTGGTTATTATTTTCCCTAATCTGACAGCCCCCTCTTTCATCAAGAGCGTTCATCAGACCAAAGGCAATGCTGGAAACAGCTGCACATACAATATCCTGTCCTGCATCGGCATAGCCGGCATGACCTTTGATACTTAAGTATGTGAAGTGTTCATCAGTAAATGAATAAACAGCTTTAATCATTTACTTATGCAGCGATAGATTCTACTGTTAACTTAGTATATGGCTGACGATGACCCTGCTTACGACGAGTAGAACCCTTCTTCTGCTTGTACTTGAAGATAACAATCTTCTTTTCCTTGCCCTGCTTTTCAACCTTGCAGTTTACCTTAGCTCCCTCAACATAAGGTGTTCCTAAAGTCAGACCATCATTACATACAGCAATAACTTTATCAAAAGTATAAGAATCGCCTTCATTTACATCTAACTTTTCAACATAAATTACTGAACCCTCTTCTACTTTTAACTGCTTGCCGCCTGTTTCGATAATTGCGTACATGTTCTCTTTGCTCCTTTCTTTATTTAGACTCGCCATTAAGGCAGCGCGTAGCTTTAAAAACCTTCTCTGTGCGGTTGCAACCCAAGGTGCAACACAAATATCATAGCATAAAACCCTGCTGTTTAAAAGCTTTTTTCAACAATTTCACCATGACTTATCATGATGGGTTTCTCAACTTTGAGCTTATTCATTTTCCCTATTTTCAGTTTGGCCACAATACGCATGGCGTAGGGACGATTAACATCATGTACAAACTGAAGACGCATGATCTTCAGCTTATATTTAAGACACATCTCATAAAACTCATTAAAACGCTCGGCCGGATATAAAGTATATACTGTACCGTTATCTTTCATGAATTTTCTGAAGGCTCGAAACATGTCTTCAAGCGAGAGCTCCGATTCAAACATCGCCTTGTTCCAGGCGTCAGACTCACGGACAGTGCCCACCTCAAAGAAAGGCGGATTGCATATTACAACATCCACTCTGTCATGTTCAAGTGAATTAATATCTGACTTGATCAGTTCAAAATCGGAAGTATATTTTTTCAGGTTTTCTTCTGCCAGCTTTAAAGCCTCATCCTGTATATCAACACCGATAAGCTTTCCGGCATTTCGATAATGAGCATATAACAGTAAAGCTCCAGAACCTGTGCCAATATCCATTACCGACTTCTTATACAGACTGTCAAGAAACATGCCCAGAACTGTTGTATCGGTAGAAACATGGAAAACACTGTCACTCTGTTTAAAATCATAGTTAATATATTTTAAATAATCACTCACCTATTTCAATCTCCCTTTCTATTTCAAAATAGAATATAGAACCCTCATTAAGCTTGGACATAACCCCGTATTTATAGCCATGAGCCTCCAGTATCGCCTTGGCAATAGCCAGGCCAAGACCAGTTGATGTTTCTGAGCGGGCAAAATTCTTATCTATCTTATAATACCTGTCCCAGATATAAGGCAGAGCCTCTTCAGGTATGCCTTCCCCATTATCCTTAACTTCCAGTCTTACTTTTTCCTCATTTACAGTAACATTTATCTCGATTACTGTGCCTGTGCCTGAATGCTTGATCGCATTGGATACAAAATTATAGATGACCTGAGCTATCTTCATTGAATCACCATAGACAATAACACTGTCATAATTCCTTATGAGCGAAATATCTCTTTCCTCAATAAGCTTGCTTAAAAGATCAGTTACCTCATCTATATTCTCAGCCAGATCAAAATTCTCTTTATTAAGCTCAATTACCCCGGCCTGCATCTTAGAATACTCCTGCATATCCATAACCAGCTTATTGAGATATTCAGTTTCCTTGATAATGACATGCAGATGCTCATTACGCTTCTTTGGATTATCACCTGATATATCCTCAATCATCTCTGCATAAGACTTGATTACGGTTAAAGGCGTCTTAATGTCATGTGAAACGTTGGCTACCAGATCCTTTCTGAGCTCATCAATCTTGGAGAGTTTACAGGTTGCATCATCCAGAGTGGCTGCCAGATCATTGATTTCACTGTAGGAATCAGTTTTAAAAGAAACATCATAGTTTCCCTTAGCCAGTCTGTTGGCCTCCTGCTTCATCTTTACAATCGGCTTAGTAATACGCAAAGAAAGAATCAGTGACACAAAGAAAGAAATAGCCAGTACAAATAAAGTCAGAATCAGATAAGAACGGAAAATAAAACTGATAATCGATTCAATTGGTTCCAGGGGAACATTTATCAGCATATAGTAGTTAGCCAGGCTGGTACTTATCTTTTTCCCATAAAGCATCATGGCATCACCGGTAGCTTCCGATACAGTTTCCAGATCAAGATCCTGCTTTTTCAGTATTTCAATTATTCTGTCCGGTTCCCTGTTAATTACTATTTCACTGGATAAAATATTCAGTTTATCCTGAAACTGGCATATTTCACCAATCGAATTCTTCTGATAAATCTGTCGGCCCTGTTCATTATAGATCAGCATGCAGGCATTGGAATCAATCACCAGCCTGGACATCTCTTCAACCGCTTTCTCATCAGCCTTTGAATCTATCAGTCTTGTCTCGATGGTATGTGAGATGGCATCGATGGTCTTAAGCTGAGAATCTCTGTAATATGGCTTAATCATAGACAGCAGTAAAAAGCCAAGCAGTGCCAGGATAGTTAAAGAAAAAGTAAAAAAGTACATCCAGGTATTAAAACGAATACCCTTAAAATCAAATTTCAAGCTTGTAGCCCATTCCTCTTACTGTTTTAATCAGATCGCGGTACTTGCCCAGCGACTTTCTCAGCATTTTTACATGCGTATCAACTGTTCTTTCATCACCATAATAATCATCCCAGACAGCCGAAAGAATCTTATCTCTGTCTAAGGCCATATTTTTATGTTCAATAAAATAAATCAGCAGATCAAGTTCCCTTGGTGTCATATTGACTCTTTCATTGTCGATAAAGACATCACGGGCATCAAAATCAACAACCAGATCTTCATATCTGAATGTTGAGTGAACACTTCTTCTGTTTCTTTCGGAAACCGCCTTTATTCTGGCCATCAGCTCCTTGGGTGAAAAAGGCTTGGTCACATAGTCGTCAATACCCATTGAAAAAGAAAACAGCTTGTCTTCCTCCTCCGATCTGGCCGACAGCATTATTACCGGCACATTCTTCATTTCCTTTATTTTACGGCAGGCTGAAAAACCATCCAGACGGGGCATCATGATATCCAGAATGACACAGTCATAGTCATTATCCCTGACTTTTTCAACTGCCTCCATTCCATCGGATGCTTCGTCACATTCATAGCCGGATACCTCGGCATATTCCTTTACTACTTCCCGAATTTTTATTTCATCATCTACTATCAGAATCTTAAGCATCCTATACCTCCTCAATCTTCTTTACAATCAGGTCTTTTTCACCCTGCATACGGCCAGTGAAAACCACATAGGTATTCTCTTTCAGTCTTCCCTCATATTTCTTATAGTCTTCAGGAAAAATGGTCAGACTTACAGCCGAACTATCATCTATGATATCAACAAATGCCATCTTTGCCCCGGTTTTTTTGGTTTTTATCTCCTTAATCTTCTTGATCAGGCCAAAACCGCTCACATTGCCCTTATATAAACTGAGTTCCTGCAAAGAAGGACAGCTGATGTTTTTACTGATTTTATAATCATTAATCGGATTATAGGAAAAATAGAAGCCCAGAACCTCCCTCTCCTTTTCGGCCAGTACTACTTTATTATCACCCATATTCTTGATGATGGGTCTATCATCCACAATTGACACAAAACCCTGTGATCTGGTTTGAGCATACTTTAAAACATTAGCCAGTGAATCAGACATAGTATAGCGGCCAAGGCCAAAATCATCAAAGGCTCCCGCACTTATCAGATTCTCCATTGCCCTGGCATCTACCTGAGCCAGATATAAACGCACTATGGCATCGACATAGTCTCTAAATGGCCCCCTGTTTCTTTCCTCAATAATTCTCTTTACTGTCTGTGAACCAACATCCTTGACAATACCAAGAGGCATCAGAAGCGAATTATTGACTATTCTATATTTATCAGAAGAATTATTAAGTGAAATTCTGAGTATCGATATTTTTCTTTTCCGGCATTCCTTAATATAGTCAAAAGTCTTCATCGAAGAACCCTGCACACCATTTAAAACTGCCTTATAAAAATACAGAGGATAATTAGCCTTGAGATAAGCCATCTGGTATGCCAGCAGACCATAGGCGATAGAATGAGACTTATTAAAACCATAGTTGGCAAACTTCATAATCAGACTGTAGATATCATTAGCCAGCTTTTCGCTGTAGCCGTTATTTTTACAGCCATTAATAAAATCAGCGCTCAAAGATTCAAGTTCACTTTCTTTTTTCTTGGACATTGCCTTTCTTAGCACATCAGCTTTGCCATAGGAAAAACCCGCCATCTTTCTGGCAATCGCCATTATCTGTTCCTGGTAGAGAATTATGCCATAGGTTTCCTCAAGTATGGGCTTTATGTCCTCACAGATATAATGAATATTTTTCCTGTTAGCTCTGTTATGCAGGAACTGAGGAATATTTTCCATTGGTCCTGGTCTAAACAGTGCCAGCATCATCGACAGTTCCTCAAAACAGACTGGTCTCATTTTTCTTGACAGATTTACCATGCCGGCACTTTCCAGCTGAAATACGCCCAGAGTATCGCCATTAGATATAAGCTCAAAGCTCTTGCTGTCATTTAAGGGAATACTCTTTATGTCAAAATCAGGATTGTCTTTCTTGATGTCATCTACTATTTCATTAATAATGCTGAGGTTTCTTAAACCAAGAAAATCCATCTTGATCAATCCCATTTCCTCCAGATATTCCATTGAATACTGGGTAGAATAAATATCTTCCTCAATTTTAATCAGTGGTACAACCTCATCAAGCTCCTTCAAAGAGAACACAACGCCAGCGGCATGAGTAGAAATATGCCTTGGAAAACCCTCAAGTTTTAAAGCTGTTTCATAGAGCATCCGGTTTCTTTCATCATAGTCAATGCGCTGCCTGAACAGTTTTGAGCTTTCATAGGTTCCCTTTAAAGTAACTTTTATATCCTGAGGTATAAGCTTGGCAATCTGATCAATTTCAAAAGTAGAGTACTTCATAACCCTGCCTACATCACGGATTACCTGGCGGGCCTTAAGAGTACCATAGGTAATAATATGGGCTACATGTTTTTCACCATATTTATTTAGAACATAGTTAAAAACCTCATCTCTTCGCTCATCAGGAAAATCACAGTCAATATCCGGCAGTGATATTCTTTCAGGGTTTAAAAATCTTTCAAATAAAAGATTATATTTTAATGGATCAATATCCGTAATACCCAGCACGTAACAGACAAGACAGCCAGCTGCCGATCCTCTGCCAGGACCTACAAAAATGCCATTTCTTTTGGCATAGAGAATATAGTCGTAGACTATCAGAAAATAATCCTCAAAGTGCATCTTGATGATTACATCCAGTTCATAGCTAAGCCTTTCTTCATACTGTTTACTGATATTCCCTTTAAGTCTTCTTTTAAGCCCTTCTTTTGATAAAAGCCTTAAATACTCAGCACTCTTAATGTCCTTAGGACATTTATATTCCGGTAAAGAGGAATGAAAATCCAGATTTACATTACATAAAGAAGCCAGAACATCACTGTTTAATATATCTTCTCTTTCATAATATTCATCATATTCCTCTATTTTCAGGAAATAGCGTCCATATTGAGCACCCTCATCAGGATTATAGACTGTTTTATCTCTAATACATTTAAGAATCTCATAATCCCTGGCATCCTCAGGATCCATATAGAAGGTTCTGTTAAGCGCTATGGTTCTGATTCCTTTTTCTTTTAACAGCGGGCGTAAAAGAGAATCATTATATTTTTTGCCATAATCATTATGATCCATCAGGCCAATCAGAAAATCATCCCCAAAACAGGTCTTCAGTTCAGTCAGTTTTATATTCAGATCCCTGCTGTCATTAAAGAAATATTCATCAGATGGTATTATCAGGAAACAGTGTTCACGATAACAGTTTAATTCTTTATAGTCGATTATATCTGAATCAGAAGTATTGATAAGGCTTGAAAGCTTCATCAGTTTCAGGAAACCGTTATCATCTCTGGCATAAAGCAGGACATTAAATTTACCATGTTCAGTATTTACGCATACTTCCATGCCAAAAATCGGCTTTATTCCAGCTTTTATACAGGCTTTTTTGAAGGATACTGCGCCAAAGAGCACATTTGAATCACAGATACCGATAGAGCTGTAGCCGTATTCTTTACATTTATTTACTATTCCCTCTATCTGGCACATGCTGCTTAGAAGCGAATAGACTGTTCTTATATACAAAGGTGTAGCCATAAGTAATTTCATTATACTTTATTAAAATGTTATGTTATAATCAATATACCCATGGGGGGTATATTGAAATGGAAAAAACTTATGAAATAAAAGGTATGACCTGCGTTATCTGCAAGGCAAATATTGAAAAAGCTTTAAATTCAAATCCCTTTATTGATTCAGTACGTGTCAATCTGATTGAAAATGAAGCTACGATAGTTTTTGATGAAACAAAAATAAATGAAACAGAAATAGCTGGTATTGTAAAGGATGCCGGCTATGAGCTTGTTACTGAATCAAAGAATATTAATACGGATTTAATTAAGCTTATAATATCGATAATCCTGATGATTATTCTGATGTATTTTTCAATGCTGCTGATGGATTATGGTTTAATTCAGCTTATTCTTTCATTAATAATCATGCTGATAAACTATCCGATATACAGAAATGGCATCAGGTCATTAGTGAAGCTTAATCCCAATATGGATTCACTGGTATCTATTTCTTCACTGGTATCTTTTATCTATTCTCTATGGCATTTTAAGATGGGTCATCTCTATTTTGAGACAGCAGCCATGATTCCGTTACTGGTTTCACTTGGCAAATATATTGAAGGAAAATCGAAGTCTAAAGCTATGTCGGCTATAAGAGGTCTTTCTACTCTGATTCCGATGCAGGCCAATCTGTTAATAGATAATGAAATAAGAGTTGTACCAATTAATGAAATACGAAAAAATGATATTGTGCTGGTTAAACCTGGAGAATCAGTTCCTCAGGATGGCGTCATAATTGAGGGAAGCAGCGATGTTGATGAATCGCTGATAACAGGTGAATCATTGCCCAGACCTGTTTCTGTAAATGACAGTGTTATCGGCGGAAGTGTCAATCTTAACGGTCTGCTTAAAGTTAAGGTAACTTCTCTGCAGTCTAATTCAACTATCGCAAAAATCATCAATCTGACTAAAAAAACCGCAGCTGAAAAACTGCCGACAGAAAGAATTGCGGATACCATATCCCGTTATTTTGTCTTTGGGGTTATGATAATTTCGCTTGTAACCTTTATTATTTGGATAATCTATTCCAGAAATATTGAGCTGAGTCTGAACTTCGCTCTTTCCGTACTGGTTATTTCCTGCCCCTGTGCTCTGGGTCTTGCGACACCCAGCGCCATTGCGGTAGGCCTTAATGTGGCGGCAAAAAACGGCATCCTGATTAAAAAAGGTGAGGTACTGGAAACCTTTTCAAAGACAAAAACAGTTATTTTTGATAAAACAGGTACTCTGACAAAAAACGCCCTGACTGTAAATAATTATAAGGTTTATGATGATAATGCCCTGAATATTCTTGCGTCTATTGAATCTTCTTTAAATCACCCTGTTGCCAGAGCGATAGTAAACTATTTCCCAAAAGGTTCTCTGGCAGTTAATGAGCTTGAATTTATTCCTTCCAAAGGTATTAAAGCTAAAATTGGTGATAAATATTACCTGGTGGGCAATAAGGACCTCGTTAATACCCAGGACTGTGATTATGATGGAAGCGTCATCTATCTGGTTTGTGAAAACAAGATTCTGGCTTCTGTATATCTAAGCGATGAATTAAGGCCATCTGCTCAAAGGGCAGTTGATAAGCTTAAGGAAAAAAATGTAGACGTCATTATGTGTACAGGTGATGGCTATAAGGCAGCTTCCAGAATGGCGAAGAAGCTGAAAATTGATGAATATCTTTATTCTGTAAAGCCTGAGGACAAGAACAGTCTGATTCTGAAGAAAAAAGAAAAAGGACTGACAGCCATGGTGGGCGATGGCATCAATGATTCGATTGCCTTAAGTTCAGCCGATGTATCTCTGTCTTTATCTAATGCCAGCGACATTGCGACTTCTTCAAGCGATGTGATTTTAACCAATGATGATCTGAGCTTAATTCCATTCTTAATGGATATTTCGAAGAAAACAATGCGGATTATTAAACAGAATCTTTTCTGGGCTTTATTCTATAATGCCCTGTTTATTCCATTAGCTGCCGGTGTACTATATCCTTTATTTGCGATAAAATTAAATCCGATGATAGGTTCGTTTACTATGGCTATAAGTTCAATTATTGTGGTCTTTAATGCCCTGAGAATAGGTAAAATTAATAAGGAGTAAAAAAATGAAAGTATTTAATGTAGAAGGAATGATGTGCAGAAACTGCAAGAAACATGTTGAAGAAGCTTTAGAGAAACTTAATATCGATTTTGAGGTTTCACTGGAAGAAAAGAAGGCTTATATCAAAAGCGAAATCGAAGATGACAGGGTAATTAAAGCTATCGAAGATGCAGGATATGAAGCTTATTTATGAACGATAGTAAAAATATAAAGAAATATCTATCAATCGCCAAGGGACAGCTTGATGGCATCATCAGGATGATAGATGAAGATCGTTATTGCCTGGATGTTTCTGATCAGCTGATGGCTACAAGAGCTCTGCTTAAAAAGACCAACAATCTGATACTGAAAAACCACATTGATAACTGCGTAAAAAAAGCCATAATTGAAGGCGACGAAGAAAAAGTAGATGAAATAATCAAAGTACTGGAGAAACAGATATGATAAGAGAAAACACAAGACCCATACATGTAGGCAATGTACAGATTGGCGGACAGAATAAAGTAGTTATTCAGTCCATGACCAACACAAAGAACAAGGACGTAGAAGCTACTGTTAAACAGATTCTGGCTTTAGAAAAAGTAGGCTGTGAAGTTGTAAGAACGGCTGTACTCGATCTTGAAGATGCCAAGGCAATCTCCAAAATAAAGCCTCAGATTCATATACCTTTAGTAGCTGATATTCATTTTAATGGTGATCTGGCTATTGCGGCCATCTTAAATGGTGCCGACAAAGTAAGGCTTAATCCCGGAAATCTGGAAAATGTCGATAAGATTAAAGAAATCGTTGCCTTATGCAAGGAAAGACACATTCCAATCAGAATTGGCATTAATGGCGGTTCTTTAAACAAAAAATATGAAAGAACACCTGAAAACTTTATTAAGTCAGCCTGGGACCACGTAAGAATACTGGAAGAACTTGATTTTCATGATATTGCGCTGTCCTTTAAATCATCTGACCCTGAAGAATGTATCAAAACCTATAAACTGGCCTGCGAAGAATTCAATTATCCTTTACATCTGGGGGTAACTGAAGCTGGTGGACTGATTGATTCGACTATCAAGTCATCTCTGGCTCTGGGAAATCTGATGATGGACGGAATTGGTGATACCATCCGTATTTCTATTTCCGATGATCCTGTAGAAGAAATCAAGGTAGCCAAGAAAATCTTAAGAGCCTGCAAATTAAAGATGGATGTGCCAAATCTAGTATCCTGTCCTACCTGTGGACGAATTCAGTATGATATGCTTCCAATAGTTAAGGAAATGGATGAATATCTGCAGACTATAAACAAAGATATAACTGTTGCGATTATGGGCTGTCCGGTAAATGGACCAGGTGAAGCTAAGGAAGCCGATATTGGTGTTGCGGGCGGCAAGGATTCAGCCTTATTAATTAAAAAGGGACAGATAATAAAATCCATCCCACAGGCTGATGTAGTTAAGGTATTAAAAGAAGAAATTGAAAAGTTTTAAAAAGGAAGTATTTCTTCCTTTTTTTACTATTTAGGCAGTTCGGTAAGTTTGAACTTTTCAATCTTTTTAAGCGATACCACCGATACCGCAAAAGTCATAATCGAAGTAAAGACTACACCGACAAGTATTGAAATCCAGTCTATTTCATGAACGAAGCGGATATAAGAATTCTCCAGAGATGTAATTGAATAATCGCCTATCACATAGCCCAGAAGGCAGCCAAGAATCACGCCAATTACCGTAAGCAGTATGGTGTCTGAATAAATATATCTTCTGGCCTGTTTCAAAGAGAAACCATTGATCATCAGAACTATAAGTTCCTTCTTTTTTTCGGCAATATACATGCTTAACAGATTGTATATAACAAATACTGCCATTAAAAATGAAAGACCAATATAAACCGCAACCATAACATTAGCCATCAGTTTAAATACATTAAATAAATTAGAAGCTGAAGTCTTATAATCGCTTAAAGACAGGAAACCATCGATATTCTTAAGTTCATCTTTAAGAACTTCTCTATCCAGACCATTCAGATTTAGAGTAAGACAGTTAGCTGCAAACTCTTCACCACTTAGCATTTCATAGGTTTGCGCATCCATAATCATAAAGTTGTTCTGAGTATGATTCTTATTGAAGCCAGTTGTTGTGACATCAAAACTTACGCCAGAAGTAGTCGTAACCACAAAATCTGTCTGATTATCAAGTTTATAGAAATGCTGAATAGATTCGCCTACCCAGACGCCATCACCTGTATAAGGATTATTCTTGTCAGCAGTTTCAACTGTCATAACTTTATTCAGATCGCCATCATAGACATAAAGATAAATAATAGCCGAGATATCATTATCTGTCTTTATC
>DBOW01000029.1:26110-29175 GCA_002299675.1 Solobacterium sp. UBA636 | reverse complement strand
TCAAAGTGATAATATCTTTCAAACTGTAAATCAATACTCTTTAAAACATTGTTTCTGAAAGTTAAAGACGAAACAATCAGAGCCGTACAGCCGGCAATGCCGACAATGGTCGCAAAGACACGTCTTTTATCATTCACAAAGTTGTTCACAATAGTCTTGGAAAGAAGTGACAGTCTATCCCATAGTTTAAAGGACTCATAGAAACGTCTTTTGCCGAAACTGGTCTTTGGACCCTGCAGAAGTTCGGTTACATTGCGTTTAACCATTGAGCTGCAGGCCATATAGGTAGCCCCTTCCATTATCACAAGCTGAATGACAAATACCGGGAGCACATCCTTAAAAGAAAAATAGAAACTCTTTACCGGTGCCAGCATCAATGACCTTAAATTTCCTATCAGTATCTGTTCAACTACACCAAAGGCAATAAGGCAGCCAAACATAAGACCAATAATTAAGGCCAGACCAGTATAACTTAGATAAGACAGAAGTATTTCTCTCTGATATAAACCAATAGCCTTTTTGGTGCCGATACGGATGATCTGGTCATTAACCAGTCTGGATATAACTGAGTAACATACCAGTGTTCCGATAATAATAAACAGTGATCCTAAGGAGAACTTCAGTTTATTCATGGAATCAAAAGTAGTCATATTGATGGTGTATGACTGATTATCTTCACGGGTAGATATGCTTACACCATAGTTCTTCAGTGAATTGCTGACATTCTTAAATTCCTCTAGACTCTTAACACCCTCTTCATACTGCAATTTGGCATCAGCCAGCTGAATCTTTCCTTCTTCAAGCTGTATCTTATAGTTTGCGATCTGTTTTTTGCCCTGGGCAATCAGTGCAACGCCCTTTTCATATTCGGCATACTTCTCCTCATATTGCGCATAGCCATCATTAATCTTGATCTGTGCATCATCAAGTTTATCCCAGGCTTCACTTATCTGATTCTGTAAAGGTCTGATAAGATCGTTAACACGGTTTAGAGCACTTGTCTTATATGCATCATAGTCAAAGTTAATATTTATTATGTCTGTAACAGCACGACTAATATCAGCAAGCTCTCCAAACTTCGCATAAAGCTTTCTGAAAGCTTCTACACTGCTGTCATAGCCAGGCAAATCTTTAATTACATTGTTGATGGCTAACAAATCTCCGGCTCCATTAAAAATATGTTCTATAAATTTTTCATTATTGTCCAAAATTTTATAAGCCGCAGCCTTTAGAAGATGAACCACAAAATCAGAAGCATTATTGGTCAGCTCTGTTTTTTGTGCTTCGGTAAGATTTGTATTCTGAATAAAAGAAGATAGTTCATTCTTGAAGTTCAGAATATCAACAGTAAGAGTATTGTTCGCCAGATCCACCAGGCTTACATCATCTTTAAGTAATGGTGCAAGATTGACCATCATTACTATTTTAAAGTCCTCATTATTCTGAATAACTTCCCATAGAGCAGTTTCTTCCTGGCCTGCAGCCGCATTGTCCAAGGCACTTCGAAGAGCCTGTCTGGCCCTTTCTCTGGTCGAATCATAATTATTTATTCTGTCTACATAGTAATTGAGTTCGTTTTCCCTGGCCCTCAGCTCAATTTCAGCGTTATCAACTTGAGATTGGGCATCTTCGAGTTTTTCCCTGGCTTCATCAAGCAGAACTTTTCCGCTGTTCAGTTTCTTCTGATTGGCAGAAATCAGATATTCACCATCTTCAATCTGTCTGGCGCCTTCTTCCAGTTTCTTTTCACCTTCTTCTATCTGGTTTTTACCATCTGAAAGTTTCTCTTCTCCGCTTGTGATAATCGTGTTTCTGGAATCATCAAGGCTCTTATAGACATCATTGGCTACAGCCAGTGCATCAGCTTCAAGATATTTAGAAAATTCAGTTACAGCTTGAGAGTACTCTTCAGAAAAATTTGGATACTGTCTTAAGGAATCGTTACAGATATAAACATAGTTATAAGGCCTGTATTCAGGCATATTAAAACTGTCATCTATGGTATAGGCAATCATGTCGTTAGCCTGTTTATGAGTAACTGACACACCTAGTGTATTGCCGGATTTTGAGTTAAAGACTGGAGTTTTGACAATTCCGGTAATTTTAAAGGTTTTATTTCTTAAATGAGTATAAGACTGGTTCTCCAGGTCTTTAAAGGTTTCAAGTCCTTCTTCTTCGCTATATCCGCTTAAGGCATCAAGATAGGCTTCGATAGAGGCATCATCATCAATAATTGTAATAGTATCACCTATTTTTATTTTATTGGCTGAAGCTGATACACTGTCGATTACTATTTCATCAGCCTTTAAAGGCATTTCTCCTTCAAGTTCATAAATTGTATCAATAATTTCAGGAATAGTCTGAAACTTAACTATTTTACTGTTTCCATTATAGGCAGCCAGTACAGAGGTTGAATAAATGCCTTCAATCCTGTCTACTCCCTCAGTTTCCTTTAGAGTATTCAGATTATCTTCATCAATGCCATATGGATAGTAAAGCTCAAGATCATGAAAAGCTGCCTCCATCTGGACATTAGTGGCAGCATTTTTTAAGGTATTTACCGAAAAAGTAATACCCGAAAATATTGCAAGACCCAGGGCAATGAACATCATCATCGAAACAAATGATACTAAAGAACCCTGAATATTTTTAAACAGCTCAATTATCTGTGTCTTCTTCATATAATTACCATACCAGCTCTTGCGCATGTACAGGATGACGGTTTACAGTCACTTCATAGGTGCGGCCATCCCTCATTCTCACAACTCTGTCCGCCATTCTGGTTATTTCTTCATTATGTGTAACCATCAGCAAAGTAGTGCCCTGTTTAAGCACATTCTCCAGAACCGATAGAACTTCAATACTGGTTGTATAGTCAAGAGCTGCAGTTGGTTCATCCGCCAGAATCAGTCTTGGCTTCTTGATCAGAGCACGGGCAATTGAGATACGCTGCTGCTGACCACCGGAAAGCTGGGAAGGATAGGACTTCTTTTTAGCCTTCAGACCTACCAGATCCAGAGCCTCTTCAACATCCATCGGGTCTTTAACCAGTTCGCCAATGAGCT
>DBOW01000029.1:23369-26018 GCA_002299675.1 Solobacterium sp. UBA636 | reverse complement strand
CCTTTTAAAGAAGAAACATCTTTATTCAGATAGGTAATCGTACCCGAATCTGCCTTATCCATGCCACCGATAATATTTAAAAGCGTGCTCTTGCCACAGCCCGATTCACCAAGCAGAACCAGAAATTCACCCTCATAGACATCAAGGTTAACACCCTTCAATACCTGAGTTATCTGATCACCATTTTTAAACTGCCTCTTTACATCTCTTACAGATAAAAGTACTTTGTCATTTTTTACTTCATTGAAGAAACGGTCAGTTTCGTCAATTTCAATAGCCGTAAGCATATTGAGCATTTCGCAGATATCAGCTTCCTCTTCTGTGAACTTTCCCTTAGTCTTTATGAATTCTATACAGCCGATATCATTGTAAGAACTGCTGACAGGCGCACAAATATAGGAACTAATATCAATATCTCTATACATCAGAGAAACTTTTTCGTCAGGTTCCTTCTTATAATCCAGTTTTCTTACGGTTTTCGATGACTTAAAAACACCACCAACAGTTCCCTCACCGCTTTGATATTTATATTGCGTAAAGTCACTAGGACAGATCCAGTAATATGGATGCAGGGCATTATCTTTGTCATTCAAATACCAGATAAGACAATAATCAGCTTTACAGCTCTCCAGTATCAGCTTCAGTCCATTCTGCAAAGCATCGTCCAAAGTCTCAGACCTGGCAATCAGGGACTGAATTTTCCCAATGATTTTATAATATTTAAACAACTCTTTATCCATTCACAAAACTCCTTCACGGTATAAATTATACTTCAGATTCCTGTTTTTTAACCTGCATATGCAGCCGGGATGCTGTCAAAGTTTTTATATATATTAACTGCGCTTTTGCCCTAATTAATTATTATCAGGGCAAAAGTGAGGATAATTCATTTTTTTCTCCAATAACAATATAGGAGGAAAATTTTATGACACAAAACTTATCAGATGCACAAGCTATTACTCAATACGAAGAAAACCTGCAGAAAGACTCAATTGCCAAAATCATATCTCAGGACAGGCATTTACCTATGACGCAGGAAGCCCGAGTGCTTTAGCCTTGGGTAGATCACCACTCGTATAACAGGTGATGATAAAATAAAACTGCTGGAACAGAATTATAGTTTCACATTTGAAGAAAATGCGAAGGAGAAAATTATGTCAGATGGTTTTAAAGAATATTATGGCGAAATAGCTCTGCAGCAGATAGAAGAACTCAAAAACAGATTAAGTGAAAAAGAAGAAGAAAATTCAAAACAGAAACAGAAGCTTGAAGAGAATTCTAGGAAGCTTGAAGAGAATTCTACGAAACTTAAAGAAAACGCAAAGCTATTAAAGGAAAAAGATATAGCTTTACTTAAACTTTTAATGAAAGCTGAGAAACTGGATTTTGATGAGGCTTTTAACACGCTTAAATTATCCGAAAATTTAAGAGTCTCTTATAAAAAGGAAATTTATGGAGAATAGGAATGTTTTCAGATGGTTTTAAAGAAGAAAATCGATATTATTGAACATAATCGGGTTTGAAAATCTCGATATTTTCTTCATATGCATAATAACGGCCCTCAATATTTAATCTGCCAAGCTGTTTAAGTTTATTTGTCAGGTAGGCTGGAGAATCGATAAACTGATCAGGAATTTTTAATTCGGGATATGCTGAACTTACAATATTAAAAGCCTCTTCAGCCATAGTGGTGCAGTTTTCGGTTGCGGTGGCATAGCCCTGATAGTTATTGATGAAATCCATCATGGCATTAAACTCATTTTCCGTAACTTCAATAGTCAGAACGCTGTTGGGAGTAAAGGACATATATTCCGCCTGACGGTGAAGTTCATAGTTAAGAGAGTGACCACCATAATCGGTAATACCATTGTTGGCAAGTTCATTGTTAAGGCCATCGATAATATAAGAAAACACAATATTATTAAATTTAATTAGAAATTCCCTGACATCCAGAGTCAGCAGATTAATAAAACCATACCTGTTAAACATATTGGAATTTATAATCGAATCTATTGATACCGTTAAAGAATCAGAGGTAGAGGTCTGACCAAAAGTTACTATATCTCCTTTGTTTAAAGTAATAGATGAAATATCATTGACTGGTGCCAGCAGGGAATCTGCATATGCCTTCATATCTTTTTCATCAACATTGGAATATAGAAGTTTTTCTGGTGCATTCTTAACTGTTTCATAATATTCTTCACCTGGAACAAAAGCTAAAAAATAATCCTTTAATGGAATAACTGTATTATCGTCATATGCCTCAAAAACAAGGAAAGAATGACCAAAATTAATTTCAGAGAAAAACTGTTCAAAAGAAAACTTGCTGACTATTGACACTTTTCCAATAAAGTCTTGACTATCATCCTCTACTATGACGTAGCATCTGGAAGATACACCATCAGTTTTCGCCTCAATCAAAGAATAGCCTGGCTTTAAAGCTGTTATGATATTTCCATCAGATGAAATTACACTGTCATCATAGTTGATTATTTCTATTTCCTTATCCTGATAAATTCCTTTTTCAAGTTTTACCAGATGATAATTCAGTTTTGATGTTTCACCTGGTTTTAATCTGATTATTTCTTCGTCAAAGACAATATCAGCCTCTTTGTAGTCTGAAGTAATAAATAAATCATTATCCGGCAT
>DBOW01000029.1:4048-23300 GCA_002299675.1 Solobacterium sp. UBA636 | reverse complement strand
TTATCTTTATCCTCGGTTTTTATGATTATTTCCTCGCCCTCTCTGGCTTCACAATAATAGCCACAGGCCTGGCCGTTATGATAGACCTCTATATTGTCATTAAGGACAAAGATATGTGAATCATTGCCCATAACCAGATATATAAACAGGATACAGATCGCAATAAAAAAAGCTGTCAGGTACTTTCTCATAGTCTGATTTTAACTATGAAATGTTGCCTGAAAGCTGTTTTTATCCTATTAGATTCATATCTCCATGATAAGCATCTTTAAACTGTGATTCATAAAGTTCTTTATAGATGCCGCCCTGGCTTAACAGTTCTTCGTGGTTTCCTCTTTCCTTAATTTCACCAGCTGCCACCACCAGAATCTCATCGGCTGATTTAATAGTTGAAAGGCGATGAGCTACAACCAGGGTTGTACGTCCTTTCTTTAAAGAATTAAGTGATTCCTGAATCAGTATTTCTGTTGTGTTGTCTAAGGCACTTGTGGCCTCATCCAGAATCAGAATATCCGGATTCTTTAAGAAAACTCTGGCAATTGAAAGACGCTGCTTCTGACCGCCGGACAGTTTAATGCCTCTTTCACCAATCTGTGTATCAAAGCCTTCAGGAAGTGACATGATATAGTCATAGATATTGGCCTTGCGGCTGGCTTCTATCACTTCTTCTCTGGTGGCATCTTTTTTACCATAGAGAATATTTTCATAGAAAGAACCGGCAAACAGGAAGACATCCTGCTGAACAATGCCGATATTTCTTCTTAGACAGTCTTTCTTTATATCTTTGATATTTATACCGTTGATAATAATTTCACCTTCACTTGCCTCATAAAAACCGGGAATAAGGTGACAGATGGTTGTCTTGCCGCCACCCGATGGTCCAACCAGAGCCAGGGTTTTTGATTTTGGCAGAGTGAAAGATATATTCTTCAGAATTTCTCTTGAATCGTTATAACTGAAAGAAACATTTTTGAATTCTATACCACCATTAAGACTGTCATATTCTTTTGCGCCAGGATAATCCGTTTCTTCCTTTTCATTCATTATTTCCACAAATCTTTCAAAACCGGAAATACCATCATGCAGTACCTCGGTAAAATTAACCAGTGTCAGTATTGGCGAAATAAAAACATTTATCGACAACATGAAGGCTGTATAGTCACCAAAAGTAATCTCACCATTATAAAGAAATATTCCGCCTGATATTAAACATACAACATTAAACAGTTCAGTAATAAAAGTAGTTGAAGAATGAAGCATCGACATTGTCTTATACTGGCCCTTTTTGGCTTCTACAAACTCTTCATTTCCCTTTTTAAACTTTTCTGATTCAATATCGCCATTATCAAACGCCTTGGTTACTCTGATTCCGGAAATAGAAGAATTAAGCCTGGCTGAAATAATCGACTGGGATGCCTTAGCCTTCTTGGAAGAAACCATATGCAGCTTTCTAACCTTCGTGGTCGTAATTATAAGAACCGGTACACAGGCAAAAATAATCAAAGTCAAAGGCAGAGAAATAGAAGAAAGATAAACAAAGGAAAAGCTTATCATAACTGCCGCCATAAAGAGATTCTCCGGACCATGATGTGCCAGCTCGGCAATATCAAACAGATCAGTTGTCATTCTGGCCATAACCTTGCCGGTTTCATGATTGTCATAGTAGGAAAAAGGAAGTTTCTCCAGTTTGGCAAAAAGCTCGGTGCGCATATCTTTCTGTATGCCGGTACCAACCATATGTCCATAATAATCAAAGAGATATTTCAGTATGGCTTTAATAATATATAAAACCAGAAGTGTAATTCCAAATATCACTATCAGCTTAAACTTCTGATTAGGTATCAGATCATTCATCATCTGCCTGGTCAAAATAGGATAGGCCATGGAAATCAGTGAAATCAGAAGATCACAGAACATTACAAATATAAATGTTTTTAAATAAGGACGATAATAAGAAACAAATTTTTTTAACATGAATATATTCTATCAGATTTTAATATCAAACATAGAACGTTTTTTTAATGTTTCTAAGTTGGTTCTCAAAGTTCTAATACGGTATTCCCTTTGTATAAGCCTTATTAACAGTATGAGAGTATAAGGCATGAAGATGACATTTACCATCATTACGGCTTTAAATTTGGCAGTCAGATTCATTAGGGTTATGGGCATGATTACAAATATGGCCGCCATAATTAATTCCAGCGCAAAGACAATTATAAATAAGCTGTACATTGACTTAAGCCTGATTTTTGACAGATATTCATAACATAATGAAACATTGATAGAGGCAAATATCTCAAAGATAACCGATGAAAAACTGATGCCTGCAGATGTAAGATTCATTATTGGCAGTCCCACAGAAATAAACAGGCAAGAAAGAACCACCGTTTCTAACACTTTCACTGATCTATAAGAAAAATATAGATATATCAGGGCTGATACAATCACCATGAACGCAAATATATCCTTTCCCTCAATAATCAGGCACCAGGCCACCATTACCATCCATAAGTTATTTCTAATCGTCTTCATACCTTTTTCCTCCTGATTAAAGGATAACTCAGTTAAGATACAGAAGTGTTAAAATATTTTAACACCATGTTAAAATTAATCCATGAACAACAAAAAAAGAATTCTGTCGCTTATTCAGATACTCAAAAAACATTCCAGCGAAACAAAACACCTGAAGTACAGTGAAATAGCCTCCCTTATGGAAGAAGAAGGAATCCTGCTTAACAGCCGGCAGACTCTTTACAGTGATATTGCGATACTTAACGAATACGGCTACAACATTGAATACGAGAAAGGCTACTACCTGCTTGATGCCCCCTTCTATCTTTCAGAAATCAAGCTTCTTATTGATTCCATCAATTCATTAAAAGAGCTGGATACAAAAATGGCCTCCCAGTTAAGAAAAAAGCTTCTTTCCTTCATCAGCGAAGAAGATGCCCGTTTTCTTTTAGAACTCGACTATGTTGAGTGCGACAGCAGGGACAATCTTCTTACAAAGCTGGAACTTATATTAAACGCCATAAGAAACAGTCAGAGTATATTTATCGAATCCAGATATTCTGATACTGAAAGTGAAATATTCCCATTGTTTCTGCATAGAGAAAACGATCATTACTATGTTTATTATCACTATGAATCAAAAGAAAAAATCTATCACTACCGCTTTGATTCCATAAGAAGTATTAAACCAGGATCAAAAAAAGATGAAATGAATATTTCAAAAGATAAAATCACCGAACAGATTAAACTGAGCTCTGACAGCTTTTTAAGCGGCGAAAAAGCTCTGGTAAATATAAAAATACTAAACCACAGTAAGCGCATTGCCGAAAGACTTCTGAATGATTTTCCAAGTGGAATACTTACCAATGAGGGAATATGTGTAAGAACAGCTGTAAACAATATGTTTTACTCCAAGCTATGTGCCTATGGAAAAGACATAGTAATATTAAATGAAGATATAAAAAGAAGATACTATACATATCTTCTTGAAATCACCATGGATAATAATCAGTAGTATTTTTATCAATGCCCAGTGTATTGAGCAGTTCGTCGATGCTTACAAGCTGATAGCCCTTATCAATAAGCTCAGGCACCAGTTCTTTAACGGCATCAGCTGTTTCCGAATAAACATCATGCATCAAAACTATGCAGCCATCAAGTTCATCTTTATTCTTGGCTTCAAAAGTATAGATGGCATCTTTGATTGAGGCCTTATCTCTGGTTGCCCAGTCTCTGGAATCACAGTCCCAGGCAATATTGATGAAAGGTGAAAGCTCATCAACATGGGCATTATGTTCACCATATGGAGCTCGATAGACCGTCATGGTATAGCCAAGACCCTCAAAACCATATACTGGATCATCATAGCCATAATAGAGATCATCTGCGGGCTGTTTAATCTGTTCAACAACCTCTTTATCCGAAATATTTTTCAGATTCTTATGATTCTGAGAATGCGAACCATACTGCATGCCCTTTTCAATGGCTTCCTTAATAAATGGAACAGTTTTATTATCCAGTCTGTAGCCCTGTATAAAGAAAGTGGCCTTGCCATCATACTTATAGAATGTATCCACTATCTCTGGTGAAGTATCCAGATTAGGTCCATCATCAAAGGTCAAAGCCACCATCTTACGGCTCTTTGAAATATAGGATGGCTTGACATAGGACTCATTTTCATAGCCCAGGTTAACACCGGCATAATTCTGAATATATTTCAGTGGCACTGAAACGGTATGATCATAGGAAGGAAAATAAACCTCCAGGTCTGATCCCTCTACTTTATAGCTGCATTCACTTAAATCAATTTTGTCTTTAGAAGTTTTTAAAATAAACTCAGCTGTATAGGCTTCATCTATTTCACTCTTCTTCATTGAATATCTAAGATAATCCGACATAATACCCCTGGCTCCATCGTCCAGTGAATCAATCTTTAACAGATCGTTATTCTTGTCGATATAATAATGAACTCCCTGACCATATTCAACCAGATAGTAGTCACCATAGGGAATAAGTGAATAGTCAAATACAGTTTTTTCTTCACTTTCCTTTACGCTTTCACAAAGAGATACAGCTACCTGTTTGCCATATTCAGATTTAGGATAAAAGGCAACACATGATTTAGTGCTGATTTTCTTTGCGTCATCATGAATTGATTTAACTGATGGCACAAAAAGTTTTGATATTCCAAACACAATAAGTCCAATTACAGCTGCACAGATAATAAATAATGGCAGCCTTAAACTTTTTCTTAATCTTCTTCTTTTCTTCTTTTTAGTCATTCTATTTCCTGATAAACGAATTAATTGTCTTCACACCCAGCGACCAGGCCAGTATGAGAAGGTCGAGCAGCTGTTTATAATTATAGTCCGAACTTATATATAAGTCCATGGCCTGTGCCTGGTCTATATGGCGCTGACGTATGGCGCAGGCTTTAATTATCCAGCTTTGATCCAGCATATGTGCCTCTTTATAAAGCCAGAAGGTTTTTAAAGACAGTCCCGGGGCAATAAAAATATGATTTTCTGAATTATCGAAACGCTTCAGAACTGGTTCACAGCCTCTGGTTGTGGATGAGAGGATACTTGAAAAATAAGTTGGGGCAGCACAAAGCAGATAGCCGTTTCTTAAACCGTTTTCCTTAATCTTATTGCGCAGCTTATTCCACTTTTCATCATTATAGGAACGGATAGAAAAATATTCACCCGTTTCATAGGCTGAGCCTTTAAAACAGGCATAAGTTTCTTTAACCTTTGCCAGACAGGCTGAAGCGTTCAGCGCAAAGTAATTGATTCTTTCAAACAGATCATCCGCAAAATCAAGATGTTCCTTGCTTTCGAAATCGATGCCCTTTTTAACCAGAAGATGATTATAGCCCAGAACTCCCAGTCCGATAGAGCGGTATTTTGATGCATACACTGCAGAACCTGGCAAAGGATATACATTCAGGTCTATCATATTGTCCAGACTTAAAACCGCAATATCGATAATATGTTTAAGTTCTCTGTTGTCATCTACATTGATATTGCCAAGATGAAGTGAAGCCTGTATAAGACTTGGCATATCTCCACATTCCATCTTTTCAACTATTATGTCGCCTTCAGCGGTATTTGATATTTCTCTTGATATCATCCTTGAAGATGAAACATTCTGAGCCAGACAGCCGTTTAAATCGCTGCAGTAAATTATTCCCTGATGCGAATTTGGATTAGTTATATTGACCGCATCACGATTGAAAATAAGCGGTCCGCCTGTATCGATCAGAGACTTGATGAGCATTCTGACCATTTCCTTGATCGGTATCATTCTTTTGGCTATTCTGTCATCTCTCAGACAGTCATAATATCTGTCCAGCCACTGTTTACCATAGTAATCCTCAAGGGAATATTTTTTTATCTGCAGTATTTCATGAGGATCCATCAGATACCAGTTTTCATTTATGTTCTTGGAGGCAATCTCAAAAAACAGATCTGGGAAACAGACTCCCATCCTGATATCTTTCAGTCCTGATCTGGCCTGCAGAAATTCCGGCAGGTCTTTATGCCAGGCATCAAGATAAACTGTACAGGCATCTTTTCTTTCGTGTTCTCTTTCAACCGCAATAACGGTATCATTCACAAGCCTTGCCCACTTGGCAGTACCTGAGGCACCGCCTTTATATCCTGAAACATCACTTCCGCAGGAACGTATTTTGCCAAAATAAAGGCCAAGGCCGCCATTATATTTAGAAATCTCCGAAAAACTGTCAAGCGACTTATAGATTCCCAGAAGATTATCAGGTGAACTGTCCCCGAAAGAGGACGCCAGCTGAGGCTTTGGGCGTCTGGCTGCATACATGACGACAGAAGAGAGAATAAGTTTCTGAGTGGACAGTACATCATATATCTCTTTAGCCCATAGTGTACGGTTTGTTTCATTCATCGCAATAAACATTGCGATACTCATAAACTGTTCCTGGGGTTTTTCCAGTATGCCGTAGCTGTCGGTCTGAACCAGATATTTATCACTTAAAAGCTTTAAAGCTGAATAATTAAAAAGATTATTACGGCTTTTACGCATATATTTTCCCAGTTCTTCTATCTGTTCACGGTCATATTTCTCCATAAGTCTGCTGTCATAAAGTGACTCGCTTGACATATAGACCATTTTTTCATAGAAACTGTTCAGATGGAGGAGATCCATATTCTTATCTACTTCCAGATCAATCTTAAAAGAAAGAATTCTGGCAGCTATGTACTGATAGTCTGGTGCTTCCTTGCAGATAAGAGAAACAGCCGCATCAATTAAAAGCTGCAGTGCATAGTCTTTTGAAATGTCGCTCTTAAGCATTGACCTGAACTTCGATTCCAGAATTGTCATATCGTAGGCTTCAGAACCAAAATCCTTCTGTATCTTTTTTAAAACCGGCCCTATCTTCTTAATTCCCAGCATATCAACAATATTGTCAATAGCTTCTCTTGTTCTGGCATGCTCATCACGATAAATAATATATGACCTGACTTCCTTGAAATATTCCTTCTTCATCAGCTCAATCTCTACCATATCCTGTATCCATTCAACTGTTATAGGCTCATTTCGGGAAGACTTAAGCTCAATGGAATTCTCAATTGAAAAAACAATATCCTGAAGATCATTTTCCGGACATATCCTTCCCTCGCTGGCAAAAACCTTGCGGATGGCATTTTTTATTTTTTCACTGGAATATTCCTGGAGATTTCCATCTCTTTTAATTATCACCATGAATATATTTTACTATATTTTTATTAAGACTTTCTGTGCATCAGTACCATCATCAATTATTTCGTTTCCCAGACATACCATCCTGATCTTTTCTGTATTCTTATATTCATCCCTTGGATAATAAGTGATAACTGTACAGCTTTCATCTTCACTAATCTCAGGAAGCTTATACTTATAGGCCAGAGAAAAATTATGTAAAAGTACATCATCTATAATCTCAGCTTTATCCTTCTTCTCAATGACAGAATACTCTTCTTCAAACACATTCTTAACAGTCAGATATTTATCCAGATCTTTATGATAAATAGAATTGAGAAGATATATCCTCATCTTCTCGTCTTCCAGAAAGAGGATATGATTTAAATATTTAACAGCTCCCATATAGCTAAGTGTCACCAGAGCTGATCTTTCACCTGCAGCCTGATAAAGATACTTATCAAGATTAAGAGAAACCTTTACACCTGAAATAAGTGGAACAATATATCTCTCTACAAGCTGTCTATTCCTGTTTATAAGATATTTAATATGGGCAACATCGCTGCTGTGTGTATCCTTTCTTAGAACATCAGTCAGAATACCGGGATTATAGATACTGTACTGCCTGAAATTCTTCAGGCAGTTTCTGGTAAACCCAGATTCCACTGGAAGTACTCCTGTTATATATACAAGGGCAATATGTTCATCGTTTTTATCAGGAACAAGCTCAGGGATATATCGGGAGTAATGTTCAGTATTTCTGTCATATCTTCGGCCATTTAAGGCTGGTAAATCATAGTCATCAATAAATACCATAAACTGACGCTTAGTAACGGCATATATCTTTCTTAGAATATCAGACAGTTCATCATCTTTTTCAAATCTTATTCTTCTGTATTCCCTTTTGATTTCATCCTTAAGTTCATAATACATCATCTCTACTGGCCATGAGTCTATTGGATTTTTCTCAAGGATTTCTCTCAGATTTATTCTGATTACATCATATTTGCCAAAGTGTTCATCTTTAAAGTCAAAAAGATAGTCCAGAGCACCATCTTCATAGTAGGCTGAAAGAAGATTCAGCAGCTCACTCTTGCCGCTTCCTTCAGGATGGGCAACACAGATTCTTTTCTCCCTGGTGTTGATTTTTCCTGATACATATTCAATAAGTTCTTTTTCTCTTACGGCAAACAGAGCTTTATTAAACTGAAACCTGCAAGAGCCGGTATTTAGATATTTACGCATTCCTTAACCTTTCTGGTGACGACGAAAAAGCCAAAAATCAGGAGCTTTTTCATTTTTACAACGTAATCTATATTATGTTGTTATATAATCTGCCAAAATAAAAATACCGACTGAAAAATCAGCCGATATTGTATGAGATGTGCCTGTTTTTTGGACAAAACTGTTGTTTTGTGAAAACGGTATGATAATATATAGCCAAATATAAAGGATATTTTTACAACATAATATAGATTATGTTGTATGCATCAGAATCTCTGCCACCCTGTTTACAGCCTGGATGTGTTTGTAGCCAGTATCAATCGTATATATTCTGGTCGTTGAAATATTTGAATGGCCCAGTACATCTGCAAGTTTGACAATATCTTTTTCCTCTTCGTAGAAAGTTCTGGAGAAAAGATGACGCAGATTATGTGGAAATACCTTTTCAGGTTCAACATCTGTATTGGTGCTGGCTTCCTTCATCATACGCCAGATATTTGTCCTGTCCATAGGCTTACCGCTTCTGGTTACAAATACCGGCCCGCTTTTAAGTCCTGTATCCTCGATATATTTAAGCAGTCTGATTCTTAAATCATCAGGAACAATCACAAAACGGCTCTTTCCTTTACAATTGATGAAAGACTTGCCTTCCACTACAGTCTCTACAGTGATAAAAGGCAGTTCTGAAATTCTGATTCCTGTCATACCTATCGTCTCCATAATCAGAGAAATCTTCTCAGAAGAAGATCTGACAAGTTCCTGGAATTCATCAATCTGCAGAACCTTTTTATCTTCCAGATAAGTCTGATTCTGAATTTTCAGAGTCTTTACAGTACAGTCACTTCTTCCGATAAACCTCAGATATGAATTGATAGACACAATTTTGCAGTTGACTGACCTTGGCTTATAGCTTTCAGTCAGTTTTTTCTTGTAGGCTATAACCAGTTCTTTAGTGAGCTTTTTTTCACCAAGATAATTCAGAAAACACTTTGCTTCGTATATGTACTTGATGATGGTTGACTCGCTTCTTTCCTGGCTTTTCAGCAGCATCTCATAGTTATCTATATCCTTCATTAAATTGTTCCTCCTTATTTTTAATTATGATAGTTTTAAGAAAATAAATAACATGAAATAACAAAATTTTGTATAAGATACCATTAACAGACTTGATACTTTTTTAATTCGAAGCTAAAATTAGAATAGTAAAAAGTTCACTGTGAGGTGTCTGACAGCTGTAATCGTATCCACAAATACATTATAATACGAAAGCACCCCACTTATCTGGACACTTTTTAATTTTTTAAAGGTAAAGGAAAGAAATGGCAGCAAGTTCAGAAGCATTGAAACGAGCAAAAAAGAAATGGGAATCTGAAAAAGTTGAACAGCTTACTGTAAGAGTTAAAAAAGGTAAGAGACAGACTATAGCTGACTGTGCAGCTAAGAACCATGAATCTGTTAATCGCATGCTCAACCGTCTTATTGACGAAGAATTAAAGAAAAGCGGAATGGCAGAATAAAAAAGACCCTCAATGAGGTCTTTTTTTTACTCCACATTTTTGGTTGCGACAATATCGGTACCCGCAATATCTTTAATCAGAATATCACCAATATGAACCGGTTTATTAACTCTGGCCTTTTTGATGGCGTCCATTACTTCAAATATTCTGTCTTTATCAACAGCCTCTTTACTCTTGCAGGAAACTCTTTCGCCATTATTCACATAGATAGTTGAGGTAAGCATTCTCTTTGGCTGAAGCAGCTCATCCCTGGCGTATTTCTCGCCTCTTGGACAGCTGTTTCCTTCAACCAGAATTCTGTCGCCTTCTTTGAGGATATTTATTGTACAGCCAAGGGGACAGTTTATACATGTAAGTTCCATTATTCGTCCTCCAGAGATATTTCGATGTTCTGAATTTCTTCGTTCATTTTCTTTAATACCAGCTGTTCCATTTCGCCGGGTGCCATTATTTTCTTTCTGATATGAGATAGAGTTTTATCGTTTACTTTTAAAGTAAGATATTTATCACGATAGATATTATCAGTACGGAAACGGAACCTGACATCCTCATCAGGATTTTTATCTACATACTGTGGAACACAATAGCGTACACCATTTTTAACCTTTACCTTTACTTTTTCCGACTGCTTAATACCTTTTTTCAGATACTGGCTGGCCTTATAGCCGGCAAGAGCGGCTTCATTTGAAACATAATCGACAAGGTCATGAATATGGAGCACATTGCCAGCGGCAAATATTCCCTCCACACTGCTCATCAGATTCTGATCAACCTGGGCTCCTCCAGTTATGGCATCCAGTTTTACTTCAGCCTTTCTGGACAGTTCGTTTTCTGGCAAAAGGCCACAGGAAAGAAGCAGGGTATCGCATTCATATTCTTTTTCTGTACCCTTAATGACATTGCGCTTTTCATCTACCTGGGCAACAGTAACCGAACTTATTCTGTCCTTTCCCCTGATATTCACAATCGTATGAGAAAGATAAAGCGGAATATCGAAGTCATTCAGACACTGGACGATATTTCTTTTAAGACCGCCCGAATAAGGAAGAAGTTCTACTACGCATTTTACATCGGCTCCCTCCAGTTTCATTCTTCTGGCCATGATTAAGCCAATATCACCTGAGCCAAGGATTACAACCTTCTTTCCAAGCTGCAGTCCTTCAATATTCACAAGCCTTTGTGCACAGCCGGCAGTAAAAATTCCGGCTGGACGATATCCGGCAATATTGAGTGCTCCACGAGGTCTTTCTCTTGAACCCATACATAAAATGATGGCTCCAGCTTCAATGATCTGAATTCCATCGGAATTCACGAAGCTGACATTTCTGTTTCGGTCTATATCAATTACCATTGAGTTCAATATAAAAGGAATATTTCTTTTCTCTACTTCATCAATATATCTTTGAGCATATTCTGGACCTGTCAACTCTTCATTAAAAGTATGCAGACCAAAGCCATTATGAATACACTGGTTCAGTATTCCACCCAGTCTGTCATCTCTTTCAATTATAAGCAGATCTCTAACGCCTTCATCATAGGCCCTGACAGCTGCCGAAAGTCCTGCCGGTCCCCCTCCGATTATCACCAGATCCTTTTTCATCTGAAGTCCTCCAGCGGGCCCTCATCAATATAGGAGGCACTGTTATTTTTATGAATATCTTTTATATTAATTTTCATTTCCCTTTTCATTATTTCCATAATCTTTGGTGTACAGAAACCACCCTGACATCTTCCCATCTGGGCTCTGGTTCTTCTTTTAATGCCGTCTAAAGATACTGCAGGAGGAACTCTGTGCATCGCATCAATTATTTCGCCCTCGCTTATCTCTTCACAGCGGCAAACAATATGGCCATAAGCTGGATTTTCTTTAATCAGCCGGTTTCTTTCATCTATAGATAAAGAATTAACTTTAACCATCGGTTTGAGATCTTCTTTATATTCATCATTTACAGGAAACTGATACTTCTTTTCAAAAAGCTCAGAAATATATCTGGCAATCGCAACCGAAGCACTTAAACCTGGTGATTCTATTCCAAGAACATCAAAAAAGCCGTCTTCACTTTCCTGAATGACAAAATCACCGCCTTCTTCATGGGCTCTGATGCCTGAAAATGAAGTAATAACCTGACGATATGAAAGTTCTGGACAGGTCTTTAAAGCTGTATCCATGACATATTTCAGTTCTTCAGAAGTGGTATTATTACCTTCTTTGTCGTCAATTACAGTACTTGTAGGACCTACCAGCAGATTGCCATGGACGGTTGGTGTAACAAGTACCCCTTTGCCCTTTTCGGTAGGAAGAGTAAACAGGGTCATATTTACATAAGCACCCATATTTTTGTCCAGAAGTACATAGTCACCTTTTTTAGGGACAATATGATATTTTAAATCGCAGACCTGATTATGTATTTCATCGGCATATACTCCAGCGCAGTTGATTATACTTCTGGTCTTTATTTCATCATTGATAAGATAATAGCCATCTTTCTTTTCTATCTTTTCAGCCCTGTAGCTGAAGCGATACTTTAAGCCATTGCGACAGGCATTCTCACACAAAGCCTGTGTCAGTTCAAAAGGACAGACAATAGCTGAAGTAGGACAATATAAAGCGGCGTAGACTTCTTTTGATAGATTTGGTTCCATTTCTCTGGCTTTTTCTCCATCTATTATTTCCAGAGCCTCAACGCCATTATTTAAACCTCTTTGATAAAGCTCTTCAAGCTTTGGCATATCTTCTTTTGAAAAACAGAGAACAAGTGCTCCATTATTACGATAAGAAAAACCAAGCTTTCTGGAAAGCTCTTTAATCATTCTGGAACCCTCTACATTGAATCTGGCTTTAAGAGATCCGCTCTTTGCATCATGACCGGCATGTATAATAGCCGAATTGGCTTTGGAAGTGCCTGAGCAGATGTCTTCTTCTTTATCCACTATAAGCATATTGAGCTTATATGAAGAAAGATAATAGGCAACAGCTGTGCCAGTAACACCCGCCCCAATTATTACAGTATCAAACATATTATTTCACACTCTGGAACTTCTTGAAGTCAGTATCGGAAGCTATGGCCACAATTACATCGCCTTTTTTAAATGGCTCGAATGGATCAATTTTGATAATAAATTCATTGTCTCTTTTTAAGGCAATAACGTTGATGTTGTAGTTGGAACGAGGGTTAATCTGATTTAAAGACTTATGTATCCAGCTTTCCTTAACCACTATTTCAAATACCAGATTATTATCGCCCAGATCAAACATCTCAATCAGGTCATCACCCATAACCTGTTTAATAGCCAGACGTTTGGCCATTTCCATTTCCGGCATCACTACTCTGTCAGCACCAATTTTATGTAAAGCCAGGGCATGTTTGCTGTTTCTGGCCTTTACTATTACCTTAGGAACTCCCAGCTCCTTAAGATTAAGTGTGCATAATATTGAATCTTCCAAAGAAGAGCCAGTAGCGATTATCGCAACATCCGCATCCTTTATTCCAGCACTCTTCATGGCATCAATATCAGTCATATCAAAGGAAAGAGCTGTGCAGAATTCATCAGCCGCTTCTACAAGATTCATATCTTTGTCAACTGCGATTACATCCTGTCCCATCTGTGAAAGTTCATAGGCCAGCGTGAAGCCAAATCTTCCAAGCCCAAAGACCGCATAGGTCTGTTTATTAATCTGTGTCATATAAGTTACCCCACTATAATTTCTGTTTTTGGATATTTAATCGATGTATTACCCTTTTTATTATGTCCGAAAGACAGGGCGACAGTAATTGGTCCCAGACGGCCAATAAACATCAGTATGATTATTACAAGCTTTGAAACTGAACATAAATCCGCAGTTATACCGGTTGACAGACCAACTGTACCTATTGCCGATACCACCTCAAAGAGAAGATCCATTGCTGTAATTTCTGTTTCAATACTTGTAAGCACAATTATTCCCCCTACTATACAGAACAGATAGAGGAAAAAGATCGAAGTAGCCTTAATAAAATTGGTTTTATGAATATGGTGTTTATAGATATGCATATTTTCTTCGCTCTTATACTGAACATATACCGAATACAGAAGCAGGAAGAAAGTGGTAGTCTTAATACCTCCGCCGGTACCTCCAGGCGAAGCACCTATAAGCATATAGATAATCATTATAATTTTTGTAGGTGAATTTAAAAGTGAATAATCCACTGTCGCAAAACCAGCTGTTCTAAGTGTAACGGAATTAAAGAAAGATACTTCCAGTTTTTCCAGAAAGCCATAGGGAGCCAGAACATTGTTGTATTCAAAGAAAAATATAAATATCATTCCCGATACAATAAGTGCACCCGTCAGACTTAATACCAGTCTTGAATGGATTGAAAGAGACTCCCTGAAGCTTTTTCTGAGTTTTTTGAATATTCTTAAATGATAGGTTATATCAAAGATTACCGCAAAACCCAGACCTCCCAGAATAATCAGAGCACAGACTGTCAGATTAACTGCCAGATTTGTATCATAGGCCATCAGAGAAGTTGAACCGAAAACATCAATGCCGGCATTACAGAAAGCGGAAACTGAAAGAAACAGAGTCTGAAATATGGAAAAAGGACTTCCATCATAAAACTGAGTCAGCAGAATAAGAAAGCCAATAAACTCTATCGAAAAGGTATATTTAAATATCATATGCAGATAGCTTCTTACATCGGAATAGTCTACTTTATTCAAAGATTCCCGGACAAATGTTTTTTCTTTCAGACCAAGTTTGTTGGAAATAATAGACATTGAAAGAGTCACAAAAGTCATTAATCCAAGACCGCCAACCTGAATCAGAAACAGAATAATGGTCTGACCGATAATATTAAAATCTTCCAGTGCTGAAACTGTCATTAAACCGGTAACACAGGTTGCCGAAGTAGCTGTAAAAAAGGCTTCCAGGAAGGTCACCTTATCATCGGAACATATCGGCAGTACCAGCAGAAAAGTTCCAGCGGCAATCAGCGCTATAAAAGATCTGATCAGTATCTGAGATACAGTGTATTTGGCAAAGAATTTCTCCATCTTTATTTAGCTTTCTTTCTTTTTGATTTAAGATATTTATTCATCGTAGCTTCATAGGCTGTCTTTGAATAGCCAGGTATTTTTATTACAGAGCTGTCCGTCAGAACAATTTCCAGAAAATCCTGATGTACATTGAAAACGTAGGACCAGGAAGCTACTTCATCATAATAGATAATGCTGCATTCATCTTTATTGGCTTTATTGTAGGCAATCATATATTCATCATAGAATTCAATCAGAACTCTCTGAGGCAGAAACAGAATACAGCTGGCTGAAAAAAAGATAACCGCCACCCCAAAAACATATTCCGAAAAAAGGACAAGTCCAATGCCAAAGAAAAACAGTATATACAGTAAAACATAGGGTTTGGCGTCCAGTGCTTCGTTATATGAACGGTTAGACATCAGGTTATAGCTTTTCAGTTCTCTTGTTTTCATACTTTGTTATTGTATTACAAAAATCAATACTTTAACATTTAAACTGATATAATAGACAGGTATGAAAAATTTAAAATATACCCTGCTGCATCAGGATGGAAAAGCCCGTTATGGCAAAATCGAAATAAATGGCTACACTCTGGAAACCCCGGTTTTCATGCCGGTTGGTACTCAGGCAACAGTCAAATTCCTTGATCATAAAGATCTGGAGGCAATGAATGCCTCAATCATTTTATCCAATACCTATCACCTGTGGCTTAGACCTGGTGAAGATATTCTGGATGAAGCCGGTGGCATTCATGAATTTATGAATTACCATAATGGACCAGTTTTAACCGATTCCGGTGGCTTCCAGGTTTTTTCTTTAGCCAAATTAAGAGATATCTCTGAAGAAGGAGTGAAATTCAAATCACATCTGGATGGATCAAGACTGTTTATGTCGCCAGAGGATTCCATCCATATACAGGAAAAAATCGGTTCCGATATTGCCATGTCTTTTGATGAATGCATTCCCTATCCATCAAGCTATGAATACGTTGCCAGGTCAGTTGACAGAACACTGCGCTGGGCTAAAAGAGGTCTTGATGCCCACACCAGAGCTGATCAGGCCCTGTTTGGTATTGTCCAGGGTTCCTGCTACACCGATTTAAGAGAATACTGTGCCAAAGAACTGGCCAGGATGGATTTTGATGGCTACTCAATTGGCGGCACTTCCGTTGGTGAAGATAAACAGACTCATTATAAAATGCTTGAAGACTCCCTGCGCTATCTGCCGGAAGATAAGCCAAGATACGAAATGGGTATTGGTGCAGTAAATGACATACTGACTGCCATTGAAATGGGCGTAGATATGTTTGACTGTGTCCTTCCAACCCGCATTGCCCGACATGGTACATTAATGACATCTGAAGGCAGAATAAATATTAAAAGACAGATTTATGCCCGCGATTTCACCCCTGTAGACCCGTTATGTGATTGTGAATGCTGTCAGAAATATACAAGAGCCTATATTCACCATCTCTATAGAGCCAATGAGGGTCTGGGCAATACATTAATGTCGATTCATAATCTGCGCTTCTTAATAAAAATAGTTGAAGGAGCCCGTGAAGCTATTAAACAGGACAGATTTAAAGCTTATAAAGAAGAAATACTTAATACCTATAAATTTGATGAAAGAGGATTTTAATGGAACTTTCCGATTTTGATTTTGAACTTCCCGAAGAACTCATCGCCCAGCATCCAAGTGAAAAAAGAGATGAATCAAGGCTGATGGTTCTTCACAAAAATACTGGTGTTATTGAACACAAACATTTCTATGACATAATAGATTACCTCGAGCCTGGCGATGTCCTGGTGCGCAATAATTCCAAAGTAATTCCAGCCCGTCTATATGGCACAAAAGAAGAAACTGGTGCCCATGTTGAAGTACTGATACTGAAGATGGATGGTGATATCTGCGAATGCCTTTGTGGCAATGCCAAGGTGATTAAAAAAGATACTGTAATCACTTTCTCTGACAAACTCAGGGGAAGATGTCTGGAAGTAAAAGAAGAAGGCATTCGAGTTATTCAGTTTTTGTGTGATGGTATTTTCCTGGAAGTCTTAAATGAAGTAGGCTTAATGCCTCTTCCACCATATATCCATGAAAAACTGAAGGAAAAAGACCGCTACCAGAACGTCTATTCAAAGCCTTTAGGTTCAGCTGCCTGTCCAACAGCCGGTCTGCATTTTACAGAAGAACTGCTGAATAAAATAAAAGAAAAGGGTGTTGAAATACTGGATGTCACCCTGCATGTAGGTCTTGGAACCTTCAAGCCAGTCAAGGAGAACAATATTGAAGATCACCACATGCATCATGAACAGTATTTTATGGATGAATACACAGCTGAAAGACTGAATAAGGCTAAAGAAGAAGGAAGACGAATTATTGCGGTGGGTACCACTTCAACAAGAACACTTGAGACCATCATGCAGAAATACGGTACTTTCAAAGCCTGCTCAGGTGATACTAATATCTTTATCTACCCTCCTTATACTTTTAAGGCGATAGATGCCCAGATTACCAACTTTCATCTGCCAAAATCAACTCTGATCATGATGATTTCCGCTCTCTGTTCAAGAGAAATGATACTGAACGCCTATAAGACTGCGGTTTTAAACAAATACCGTTTCTTCTCCTTTGGCGACTCGATGTTTATTGATAATAAATAACTATGATGGATTTTATAGATAAATATAAACAGCTCATTATAGGCCTGCTTATAGGTTTAATAATTGGCTTAAGCATAAGTTTTCTCTTACCACAAAACACAAAGGACGAAGAACTGAACAGTCTTCTGACAATTGATGAAGTATTCACTTATTCTAAAGACAGCATTAATCTTTCAGCCACCAGAGATAAGATTAAGCTAACCGATCCTGACATTACAGTAGACAGCTTCAATCTTAGAGGAAGTGTTTCCTATTCACTTGATCTCAATAATCTTACTTATGTAAAAGAGAAGGATAATTTAACAGTAAGCATTAAAGATATAGAACTAAACGAGATTCTATTAGACTATAATACTTCAACAGCTGTTGATGAAGAAGATGGTCTTATTACTTTAAAGGAAGCCAGAATCCGTCTGACTGACTACAACAGAATAGAAGATTACTTCCGCAGCAGCATTAATTTAAATGATATCTATAATGAGGCAAAAGAAGAGCTTCATAAGCAGGCTATTGTCTACATTAACAATCGTCTGACTGATCTGGATTTAAATATAACAGTTAATTTTGAGTAATGAAAAACTACTATCAGGAACATCTGAAACAAATTAAAAACTTAGACTACAGGCCAAGCCTTTTGATTCATATCTGCTGCGGGGTCTGTTCAGTCTATCCCTTAGAATATCTAAGACAGTATTTTGATATTACAATATATTTTGCCAACTCCAATATCTATCCTTATGAAGAATATCTGTTAAGACTGAATGCCTTAGAAACATATCTGAATCATCTAAATGATCCAAGCATAAAGCTTATAGTGGCACCCTATGACAATATTGGGCATACAAAAAAGCTCTCAGCCTATAAAGATGAGCCAGAAGGAGGCAAAAGATGTTACCTGTGTTACAGGTTAAGGATGGAAGAAACATTCAGCTATGCCCAGAAAAATGGCTATGACTACTGTACCACTGTAATGTCCATCTCCAACCGCAAAAATGCCAGCTACATCAACGAAATAGGCGAAGAACTCGAAAAGAAGTACAGTATTAAATACCTCTATGCCGATTTTAAAAAAGGTGATGGCATCACCTTGAATGACAGAATGAATAAAGAACTTAATCTTTATCATCAGAACTATTGTGGCTGTATATATTCAATGAACCAAAGGGACTAGTTCCCTTTTTCGTATTCAGTTTTCTTTTTATAGAACTCATCCAAAGACATATGAAGCTTCTCAAGAGCCTTGTCTACATCTATGCTTCCTTCGTTAACCAGTTCAACCAGTAAAGAAAATCTTTCTTCATCTCTTCCTTCGTTTTTTCCTTCTTCTCTTATATCTTCTATAGCCTTGCACATATCTGTTTCTTCATCTCCTTCCAGCGGTTTCATACCTGAATTTGTTATTTCGTTAATTAGATTATATCCTTTGGCAGAAATAGTTTTTCTTGGATTATCTTCAAAAAATTTCTGCAGTCCATTCTTATCTTTTGAATATTTAAGAAAACCACATACTTCTCTTAATTCGGTATTAAAAGACATTATATCTTCTCTATTCAGCCTTGACAGCTCAATAAGTGGCATTCTGTATCGGGGAATATACTC
>DBOW01000029.1:1120-3979 GCA_002299675.1 Solobacterium sp. UBA636 | reverse complement strand
TGGTGCCAAAATAGGCAACAGTGGTAATCACCGGATTCAGTTTATCTTCTTTCTTGAATTTCGATAAGAATTCACCACCAGCTTTTAATTTGACACCCTCTTTACTATGCCTGTCAGCTATTTCATCAATCTGATGAAAATAGTACAGTGTATCATACAGAAGATTTCTAAGTGGCATGGTGTAATCGATATTTGTTTGATTTTCAACGCCAAAGATGACATACGTATTATTGCCGTCACTTTTAATGACGCTTCTTTTAATGATATCTCTGGTTCTTTTTACTGTTTTTGGTGTAATATCACCAGTCTCCTCCATTTTATTCAGTAGAGAAGTTATGTGTACACTGTCCAGTTCCTGCAGATTTTCTGGTTCAATTAATTCTTCACCATTATGAATAGAATAATTTATGAATTNNAAAAAGGATATTTATCTGGACAGTTTTTAGATATTTTCAGGATCCTTGTTTTCAGGTTCTGGGGTGCTTTCTTCTGGCGTTTCTTGTACTATAGGTTCAGCATTTTCAATGTCTTCTTCCTTTGGCTCTTCTTCCGCTTTATTCAGTTCATCTTCATAATCAGCCAGGGCAAAAGCCAGATAGATATTGGAGGCCAGATCAGTTATACCGGCAAATATTAAAGAAATACCGGCAATAAGATAAGTAAGGTCTTCAGTTTTTAAAATATCAGCCAGAATAAGTACTCCCATACCAAAACAGGCCAGAGCCAGAAGGCAATAGACAGTCATTACATTCTTGTTGACTCTTTTTGAATCAAGCAGGTCCTGCAGCTTCAGAAAACCCGAGAGAATCATACTCAAGCCAAACAGCAGTGGTCCTTTTGAGGCAATGGCAGAATTAGAGAAATAGACAAAAACACCTGCCACCATCAAAGCTGCCCCAACCAGAAAGTCATTTCGATGATATCTTTCCTTTACATCCATCATCAGGTATTTAATCATGTTGATTACACCGGCAACAGCTGATCCGATAGCCACAATAGCCAGCACGGCCCTGATTGATTCTTTTTTGCCGATTATCAGCAGTACACCAATTACTACATAAACAAGTGAAAAGATTACAAGGTTCTTTTTTACTGATTTAATAAATTCGAGCATATTTTTATTCTCCTTCAGTTATTACTTCATTCATATATCTGTCATATTCATCCATTTCTATTTCTTCACTTAAGAGTTTTTCAAAACAGAGACAGATGGTATAAAGATCATCATTTAAGAAACGGTCATAATAGCCTTTTCCATGCCCCAGTCTTTTTCCGTCTTTTGAAGCACTCAGACAGGGTACAATTGCCAGATCTATATCTTCTACTTTAATTGTATCACTTAGTCCTGATGGCTCTAAGATACCATATTTATTTTTAATCAGCTCACAGGGATATTTGACCGCATACATATCATTATCTATACATAAAGGTATATAGATATTCCTGTTTCTTTTAACCAGATCTTCAATTATCAGGTCTGTGCATACTTCTTTATCTGTCGAAAGATAAACAAAGACATTCTGGGCATTCAGATATCTGTCGTTTTTCAGAAGCTTACTGCAGATAATTTTGGAGCTTTGAGTTATATATTCAGTATTCAGGGTAGCTATGATAGCTTTTATACTTTTTCTTAGTGAACGCTTATCCATGTTTTAATGTTACAATAATTCCTGTACACTTTATATAAATTATTATGAAACAGGAAAACAGAAAGAAATTTATTGAAGGAATAAAGGATGGAACACCTATAGGCCTGGCCTATTTTGCGGTATCCTTCTCTCTTGGCATTATTGCCAAAAAAGCCGGTTTATCACCAATAGATGGTTTTATAGCTTCTATGCTTAATATGGCATCAGCTGGTGAATATGTCGGATTCACATTAATGGCGGCAGGTGCCTCCTATATTGAAATGGCTGTGATGATTCTGATTACCAACGCACGATATCTCCTAATGAGCTGTTCGCTTTCTCAGAAACTCAGACCTAACGAAAAACTTATTCATCGTCTGGGTGTTGGCTATCTGGTGACTGATGAGATATTCGGTATTGCGGTTAATCAGGAAGGCGACCTTAATCCCTTTTACAGCTATGGAGCTGGTGCAGTAGCTATTCCGTTATGGTCACTTGGCACAGCTTTGGGAATACTGGCCGGCAATATTCTGCCAGTCCGTCTGGTATCAGCTTTATCGGTTGCGCTATATGGCATGTTCCTGGGGATTATTGTTCCCCCTGCCAAGAAGAATAAGGTAATCCTTGGCATTATTATTATCAGTTTTATATTAAGCTATTTAAGCTCAAACCTGACTGTTTTCAGCTCAATCAGCGAAGGTACAAGGATAATTATCCTCACAGTAGTAATATCGCTTGCCGCGGCTGTATTATTCCCGGTAAAGGAGGAAGAAGATGCCTGAACGCTATATTTATATTCTGATTATGTTTGGTGTAACTTATCTCATAAGAGTCTTGCCTCTTACCTTAATCAGAAAAAAGATACAGAACAGATATATTAAATCATTTCTCTATTATGTACCTTATGTAACATTATCGCTTATGACCTTCCCGGCTATTGTCGAGGCAACCAGTTCACCATTTGCGGGTGGCATTGCCCTGATACTTGGCATTATCGCTTCCTATAAAGGAGCACCAATGCTGAATGTATCAATAATCTGCTGCCTCGCTGTATTTATTATCGAATTATTCCTTGTCTAGTGACAGGGATTTTTTTATGTTTTCCGGAAACTTGAATTTACGATTATAATCAATATCTACATCAATTGATACATTGGCATCAATCACTTTTAATATCTTCCCATCCAGGTCAAACTCAATCCTGTCAATAGAATCATCTTCAAGAATGATA
>DBOW01000029.1:0-981 GCA_002299675.1 Solobacterium sp. UBA636 | reverse complement strand
TAGATAACACCAAAAGCTGCGTCTATTTTAAAAGGTTCACTGGAATAGGCAATAATATCACCATCAGAATTAATTGTTTTGCCATCTACAAAATAAAGCTTAAAATTACCGCTCTCATAGATAGAACCTTCACTTGACTGATAGAAAGTCATTTTTTTATGTATATTCAATATCTCAACACTGGCAGAGATATTTACATCATATACCATAAAGTCTCTCTGAATAAGTCTGATAAAAGAATTGATGAGTTTAACAGTATCGTTATTAAATGTACCAATAATATCAAACTTATTATTAATAATCATATTCTTCAGATTTTCAGGGACAAAATCCTTACTTTCTTTAATACCAAGAGTCATATTAATCTGATAACTTCTTGAATCATAGCTGCCTGAAAGATAAACAATAAAGTCTTTTATCTTTTCTCCATCATAGATTATCTTAAAATTTACATCCTTAAATTCCACCTTGTCGTTTAAATAAGAGTTTAGTCTTGAAGTATCCACACTGACTTCATATATGCCCTGTGAGCCTTTTACATCGAAAAGAAAGTACAAATCCTTTAAATCAAACTTTATATCCTCTTTCACAAAATCAAAAGATAAGGCACGAAGATTAGGAAAAATGACTTTATTGTCATAATAGTAAAGAGCATAATCACTGTTTCCTACTTCAAAAAGACATTTATCATTTATCTTTGACATATTGGCATCAACATCAAAGATAAAAGATTCACTTTCACTGTCTACCTGTATATGGGCCCTGGTACAGATGTTTTCTGATTTTAATGTATTATTGATAAGTTTATAGGCACCATATTTATTTAAAAGTGAAGGGACTATTAAAACTGCCGCTATAAGTATAGTTATGATGGCAATGGTAAAGACTGTTAACGCAATATTTTTCTTTCCCTGTTTCATACTATTATTTTATTACATTTAATTAATACCCACAAAATATAAAAAAACTCACCATTACAGT
>DBOW01000141.1 GCA_002299675.1 Solobacterium sp. UBA636 | reverse complement strand
CTAAACAGTCTGGTTTTATTGACAATGTTGGTTTAGATTTATATCTGTCGATGCTGGCGAAGGCTATTAAAAAGAAACGTGGTGAAGTGCTGGAGGAAGAAAAGACTCTGGAAAAGATCAATATTCCTATTTCTTCGGCTATTCCTGATTCATTTAATGAAAATGATTATGAAAAGCTGGCAATGTATCATGAGCTGGATAAAATCGACAACAAGAAGGATCTGCTTAACTATTATCTGAAGGTTGAGGATGAGTATGGTCATCTTCCTAAGGAAGTTGAATCTCTTTTTGAGAAGAAGAAACTGGAACTTCTTTATAATCTTCATTATATTGATTCAGTTACTTCTAAGAACTCAAAGTTTGAAATAGTTCTGACAAAAGAGTATTCTGATAACATTGATGGAGTAAAGCTGTTTGAATACTGCACAGATCTGTCAAAGGATATTAAGATTTCCTATAAATATGGCAAGCTGATGCTGAGTGTTCCATCACTGAAAGAAGCTATAGACAAAATACTTCAGCTGGTGGACAATCTGGATAAACTGGAGAAAAAATGAGAGTAGATAAGTATTTAAAGGTCGCAAGAATATTAAAGAAAAGAGAAGTTGCGAAGAATATGGCACTTGAAGGCAGGCTTTTAATTCACGATAAGCCAATAAAGCCTTCTTATGAAGTAAAAGTCGGTGATGAGATTACTATTGTCTTTGGCCATCGCACTTTTACGGTTCGAGTTCTGGAGGTTAAGGAGACAGCTTCGAAGCAGGAAGCTCTTTCCATGTACGAGGTTTTAAGTTTATAATAGTTTTATGCAGAAAACAGTAAAGACAAAAAAGAAAAAAAGAAGAATCAGCAAAAAGCTTGTCGGCAAGGTTATTTGTATTGTCTTGCTGATATTTGCGATAGCGATTTTTGCGGGTGTAGGCAAGGAAACTGTAAATGTAATTAACTTAAAGAAACAGGAAGCTACTGTAAAGGAACAGCTGGCTATTCTGGAACAGGAGAATTCTGATCTGCTGGCAACCAAGAATAAGCTGGAGGATCCAAACTATGTAACCACCTACGCCAGAGGTGAATATATGTTCTCCAAGGGTGATGAGAAGCTTTTCAGGCTTCCTTCAAAGGGTGAATAATGGAAAAACAGATATCAAGAAAAGAAATCTATGATGGAAAAGTAATCCATGTAGTGTGTGATGACATAGTTACCGATGACAACATTGAGGCCAAAAGAGAGGTAGTACTGCATAATGGTGGTGCCTGTATAGCTCTTAAGGATGAAAGTGATGGCAAATATTTTCTGGTTAAGCAGTACCGCTATTGTCACGAGAAAGAAATGCTGGAGTTCTGTGCCGGCAAGATTGAAAAGGGTGAAAATCCTGATGAAACAATTATAAGAGAAGCTGAAGAGGAACTTGGCTATGAGGTTAAGGATGTTGTAAAGCTGGGCTATATGATTCCTACCTGTGGCTATTCTTCAGAAAAAATCTATCTTTATTTTGGCAAAGCTGCCAGGAAGGTTAAGCAGCACTTTGATGAGGATGAGTTTATCAATGTCTATAAGTATTCATTTGATGAGCTTAAGAAGATGGTTATAGATGGTACACTGGATGACGGTAAGACCATTGCCTTAATGTATAAGATTGAATTAATGGGACTGGATAAGTAATTATTCAGTTTTTCTTATTTGTAAACGATTACATTTAAAAAGGTACTTGTTTTATTTTCTAGATATTGTATTATAGATAAGCCTAAGCAGCAGCTTAGTTTATGGCAACTGCATCTTTGTGATGTTTATATATAGATTGTGGCGATTTAATCGCTTTTTTTAATATAATTGACCTATGAGATTAGAGATAAAGAAAATGGGCATCAATGGTGAGGGTATAGGCTATGATCATGGCGTTCCGGTATTTATTCCTGGAGCCCTGATGCATGAGACTGTTGATGTAAAAATAACACAGGAAAAAGAAAAATATAAGACAGCTAAGCTTATCAGAGTTATCAGAAAGTCAAAGGACAGAGTTGAACCTGAATGCAGATACTGTGATTCCTGCAGGGCCTGTACATTGATGCATCTGAAATATGAAAGACAGCTGAACTATAAGAAGCAGACACTGAAACAGGCTTTGAAGAAGTATGCGGATATTGATATGCCAGTAAGCATTATAAAGAATGATAATATCTATCATTACCGTAATAAATTCAAGCTTCCTTTTGGCATGGAGAAGGGTAAAATAGTTACCGGCATGTATGAATCGGAAAGAGGAAGATTTGTACCGATAGAGGACTGTATTATTCATGAGGAGGTGCTGGAGAAGGTTAGAAAGCAGATCCTGGAAATCATGAATAAATATAAGCTTAAGGCCTATAATGAAAGAACCAGGGAAGGCTACCGTTCTTTAATTATGCGCACTTTCAATAATAAAATCGCACTGGTTTTTGTGGTTGGGGACAATACGGATCTGGAGCCAATGCTTTCGGATTTGACCAGAATAGAAGAAGTGTCTTCTATTTATTATTCAGTTAATACAAACAAGAAATATATCAATGCCCTGGAAAATGATTTAGTGCATGTTTTTGGCAAAAACTGTCTGAATGCCAGAATAAACGACTTAAAGCTTGTATTTACGCCAAAGTCTTTCTTTCAGCTGAATACCAGACAGGCCGAAGTTCTCTACGATGAGGCTGTTTCACTGATTGATGAGAATGATGAAGAGGTACTGGAAGCATATTGTGGAGTAGGGGTTATGTCACTTATGGCCGCAAGAAAGGCGAAACACGTAACTGGAGTTGAAATTGTTCCCGATGCCATCGATAACGCAAAGAAGAATGCCCGCTACAACAAGATAGATAATGTAGATTTTGTTGTTGGGGACTCTGGAAGCGTCATGGAAGAAATATCTAAAGAAAAACAGCTGGATTGTCTGATTGTTGATCCGCCAAGAACCGGTCTGGATGAAAAGATGATTAACTCGATTCTTAATTCTAATGCGAAGAAGCTTATTTATGTTTCCTGCAATCCTTCAACTTTAGCCAAGAATCTGAATGTTTTAAAAGAATACTATAATATTGAATCGATCAGGGCAATTGATGTTTTTTCCAATACTGAGCATGTAGAGAGTATTGTTTACCTTGCAAGGATATAAAATATGAGTTCGTTACTGAAATCAACATTGAATACAAGAGCGTTGCCCACGGGTAATCTGCGATATATCAGAAGTGATTATCCCGGAAATCTTTCAAAAGAGGAAGTGAACTGGCTTTTAAAGAACAATGTTGTGACAGTCATTGATCTAAGAGAAGAGAAGGAATATCAAAAAAATATCTGTATTCTTGAATCTGAACCAGGCTTTGCCTACTGTCATCTTCCGGTTACAGGTGGTGCAGATATACCGGCATCGGTGGAAGAAGTGGCAGATA
>DBOW01000071.1:16353-17617 GCA_002299675.1 Solobacterium sp. UBA636 | reverse complement strand
CCGGCATAGCCACCATATTTAAGTTCAATATCATTCATTACATCTTCAATTAAGGCATAATCAACCCCAAAGATATGTCTGATAATTTTCTCGAGTTCAGGATTTTCCTTAATTTTGTCTTCACACTTCTTAACCTCTTCATTAATTGAATCCTCGAGACAGATATTGGTATAAAGATAATCAGCTTCCGCATCCTTTCTTCTGACACCAAGTGCCAGCAGAATAAGAATAGAAGCTACTCCTGTTCTATCCTTTCCAGCTGAACAGTGATAGTACAGTGGCACATTCCCTTCTAAGAGAATATCAAACATCTTGCCATAGGCTGATACATTAAAGAACATATCCTCATAGAACTTCTTAAAGACATCGTTCTTTATTAATGGAAAGGCCATACCAGCTGAAGACTCTTCAAAAATGTCTTCCATCTTCATCATACCCTTAGGTGAGAAATCAATATCAGAACCATCTGGATGAATCATTCCTGATCTTCTTATATATTCTCTGGCATTATAAATTACATCAGGCGCACATTCACTCTCTCCCTTAGCCCTGAAATCAAAGATTGTATTGATATTCAATGACTCAAACAGCTTCTTATCATGCTCAGTTTCAAACCTGGAGGTACTAATACCCCTGATCAGCAAACCATATTTAACTGTTTTGCCTTCTTTAGTTTTATATCCTCCAAGGTCTCTTACATTTCTGGAGGCATCAAATCCATATTCTTTTACCATGACTATAATGATACCATTGCTTCACATAAAATACAGATACAAAACATCTTTATTTCACTTTCATTTATTATCATAAAGGCGTAAGGAAGCAAAGCTCCTTTGAAGATAGATGGTTCATTGTTTATTAAAAGTTGAGGGTTAAGAGCCTCGACTGGCTGGTGATATACCAGCCGCTTTTTATTAGAAGGCAAATAATCCACATACGGGTTTTCAGTATATGGCTGTAAAAGTCAGCTGCCATGTAATAAAGTCAAACTATATCGGCTTAAAACAAACCTCTCTACAGCCGCATATTAGCTGCTTGTCAGCCAGCTGGTTCTAGTATAATGCATTGTAGGAGGTACTGCCTATGTCTTCCGTTACCTTTGTTTATTGCCAACTAAGAAGTAAACCAGACGCCCTTTTTGTGACGATTTTGAAGAACTTTTTCCAAGTAAGAAGTAAACGGAAAGCCTCTACAAGCTAAAATGGGCAAAAGTTTTTCCAACTAAGAAGTAAATGAGATGCCTACTACAGAATGAATTTACTGG